>NZ_SCFB01000001.1 GCF_004210305.1 Candidatus Finniella inopinata
TCACCATTCGAATTGAGCCGGAATTGCCGTTCGGTTTAGACCGGAATCACTATTCGATTTTCGCCGGAATACGCACTGTGGGCCATTGAATGAAAAACCTCAGAATTTGCCAAAAACATACCACCCACGGTCAAAGTATATCCGCCCCAACCGCCCCATACAGTTGCAACCCCTAAAACAGGGATAAGTAAGATATTAAATCCGCGTGTTTTTTCCCAATAGGACATTTTAACCAGGTGACGTGGATTTTCGTGATGCCCATAAGCTGAGCGAAATAACTTCATGTGGAGTTTTGTTAACGGCGATGGCTTTTCCTGTGGTTCATCATCACTTATGAAATCGCCAATAGCATGTACAATCCCAGACGCCAAGTCTGCCCCAAAAATTCCTAAAGCAATCCCAGATCCTAATTCAAAGAGGGTTAAATTTTGGGCGGACATCATCAGAAAACGTCCGCCTATTAAAATAGAAGGTAAAAGGATAGCTGATTTATCTAGAAGAGTTTCATGAGTCCACGGCTCTAGTTGCGAAATTTTTCCGCGTGCAGGTTTAGGCATTTCTTTATGCTTTGCTGGAGCATTTAAGTCTTGTGTGTTCTGGTTACTAGAGATATTGGCCGTTTTGGACTGTCCAGGTTCGAGTTGATCTTCCACGGACAACGCCTGATGAGGTAGGCTGAAGGATGTTATGAAGAATACGGTTAAGATAATAAAATGTTTAATATTAAAAGCCATAGAGACACCTTTAGAATTTGTGATCTTATTGCTTTTTACTATTAACAGAAATGTATTAATAATTTATTAACGCTGTAATAAACAGTTTATAAAGTTCCCCGGAATATAAAAAAAGGAATTCTGTGCGTGCTTAAATTTCATTCTTCAAACAAATCGACAGCGACTTGTGGCATCAACGTGGAAACAGCGTGCTTGTAAATTAACTGTGAATGACCGTCGCGTTCTAAAAGAATTGTTCTTACATCAAACCGACTTACAACGCCTTGCAACTTAACCCCATTGATTAAGAAAATAGTTATTACAATTTTATTGTTGCGAACATGATCTAAAAAGACATCCTGAATATTGACTGGTCGATCAATTACCAACTGGCCCCCCTAATTTTATTGAAAATGTTATGTTAATTTAGGCTATATTTTTTTCAATTGGTAAGCTTAAAAAGTTGGCTACTGTCGCTTGAAAATCTAAACAGTCCTTTAAATAGGGCAAATAAAAACTAGGCTTCATTTCTAAAAGAGAAGGATCCGTCCATAGGGCGATAGGTTGACAACCACTGTCCTGACCTGCCTGCCAATCTATTGTGGTGTCACCCACATACCAATGATTTAAGGAAGGTTGTGTTTGCATTTTTTCAAAAGCCAACAAGATAGGGTCGGGATGAGGCTTATCACGCGCCGCATCTCCAGCACCAATAACAACTTCAAAGAAAGAATCCCACCCCAAATGGGCGACTTCCTTTTTCAAAAAATCAGAGCGTTTATTACTAATCAGGGCCATAGGAATGTTTTGTTCAAAAAGAAATTCCAAAAGCTTTTTAGCGTGGGGTAAAACCTGCAGTTTTTCCAGGTGCAGTTTTTCAACTCGCTGGTAATAAAAGGGAGCAGCCTCCGACCATTTGTCTTTAAAAATTGATGGCAATAAATCGATTGTGGTTCCATGGGAATATTTCTTAAATTCCTCAAGTTCCCATGCTGGATGATTGTAATGATCCAGGGTTTCGTTGACGGCTTGGTGGAGAACTTCCCAGGTATTGACCAGTGTGTTATCCCAATCAAACAAAATGGCGTGTGGTTTTTTCATTTTCTATCCCTTGTTCTTATAATTTTATTTGTACTAATGACATGTCTGTGACCCGCCCTCGCGTCCCGCCAACTCAAGCAATGTCATCATCACTCGAGATTGTTCTTGGGGGGTTGAGGCTTCCAATAGGGCTTGTTTTTCCCGAGCCTCCAGCGGACAAACAATCGTCAAAGCAGAGATCAGTTTTTGGTTTGATGTCTTATCAATTTCTTCCCAGTTCGGGCTAATGTCGACCACTTTAAAATATTGCTCCAATACCTTCAGGAATCTTACGCGATCGAAGGCAAAGTCGCTATCCTCAACATAGTCCATGGGATAGTCATTATAACTAACAAGCGCTTGCCTATAGCCACACTCGTGGTTTGATTCTTTGATAATTTTAAAACGGCAAATGCCTTTCAAAGTCAAAAGGTATTGGTTTTCCTCCACTTCATGCAGGTCAACAATCTTCCCAGCACAACCTGTTTTGAAAATAGGGGATGCAACGTCGATTAATCGATCAGTTGACACAGGTTGTACCATCCCAATTATTTGATGTGTTCTTAACATCTCAAATATCATCTCAAGATGGGACAATTCATGGATAGGAATTGGTAATTGTAACAATGGCAATAAAACAGCGCCTTGAACGGCCAACAAGGGCAGTTTGGTGGGCAATTTTTCAAAATCATGAGGAAACTTTTTCAAAGCAGACCTCCTGTTGTTTTGTTAGTTCCATAAACGTCCTTAAAAACCGCATGCACAAAAAAGACTCAACTAGCAAGGGATTGTGGAAACGTCTGCATCCGTTTTTGAAGATACCGGCTCACACTAGCCTGCAAATTTGAGAGATGTTGGGTAAAGAAATGATCACAGTTTTCAACAGTCTCAAAGTCAATCTTAATTCCTTTTTGGTTCCGCAACTTATTCACAAGAACCCCTACGCTTTCATGAGAGACAATTGTGTCACTTAGTCCCTGAACAATAAGGCCTGATGCGGGGCAGGGGGCCAGAAAATTAAAATCATACAAGCTTGCTGGTGGACTGATGGACACAAACCCTTCCAATTCAGGGCGACGCATCAGCAGTTGCATGCCAATCCATGCGCCAAAGGAAAAACCTGCAACCCAAAACCTGTGACTTTGTGGATTAATGGACTGCAGCCAATCAAGGGCAGAGGCTGCATCGCTCAGTTCTCCCTCGCCCTTGTCATAGGAGCCCTCTGATCGGCCTATGCCTCTAAAGTTAAAGCGAAGTGTTGTAAATCCCTGATCGCTGAATGCACGATGAAGGGTGTGAACTATTTTGCTATTCATGGTCCCACCATGGGCGGGGTGAGGATGGAGAATCAAAACAACGGGCGCCTCTTTGTCGGCATGGGGGTGAAAACGACCCTCTAATCTTCCAGCTGATCCGTTAAATATTACCTCTGGCATTTTTTATCCTTTACCCTCAATGACTACGTATTCGGTGTACAATCAAATTTTTCTAATTTAACTAATTTCCACAACCTTACCAAGATTTTTTTTAAAGCTTCGAATGATTGTTGACTTCATTGGTCGGAATAGTTATTTAAATTACAGATGTGTTATATGTTTTCCGTTTGTTAAATCGAACTCTAACATTCCCTGAACGCCAAATCTAGGAAATTGGTAATAATATGCGCCTTAGTACGAAAGCTCGTTACAGCGTTATGGCCATGGCTGAATTGGCCAGGATGCAAATGACCACGCAGGGACCTGTGTCTTTGGCAACTTTGTCAGAACGGCAGCATTTGCCGTTGGCGTATTTAGAACAAATCTTTTTAAAATTACGTAAAAAGGGCCTTGTCAAAAGTATAAGGGGTAATGGCGGTGGTTATACACTGGCAAAAGCAGCGGCCAATATCCCTGTTTTTGAGGTTATAAAGGCGGTGGATACCCCTTTAAAGGCAACTCGGTGTCCGCTGAATTCTGAACAAGGGTGCCAACCACATGGCGTTCGTTGTTTGACGCACAATTTGTGGGACGGTTTGGGGGTTGTTGTTCAAACCTTTTTAAATAAAGTCAGTTTAGAGGATGTTTTTCTGGGCAATCCCATATTAAGAGAAGCGCAAATGGGCTTTGTCAAAAGTGTCCCTGTTTCACTAACAGATGATACCACTCTTATGATGAGTCCATGTCAATGACGGTTTATTTGGATTACAATGCCACAGCCCCCCTTTGTGCCGCAGCCATTCAGGCCATGAACGATGCTATGATGTGGATAGGAAATCCATCCTCCGTTCATGGTTATGGGCGGAAAAGTCGCCATGTAATTGAGCAAGCGCGCCAGGACGTTGCCAACTGCTTAAATGTTTCCAGTCAACGCGTGGTTTTTACAAGTGGCGCCACTGAGGCTAATAACATGGCTTTGGCCCATTTCCCAGGGCGTGTTCTTGTTTCAGCGATAGAACACGACTCTGTCCGTCTTGTGTGCCCTGATGCCATGATGATACCCGTGAACGAGGCTGGCATTGTTGATCTTCTGGCATTGGAAAATTTGTTGGCAGAGGGTTATGAAGGTGCGACTTTAATTTCGGTTATGGCGGCTCACAATGAAACGGGCGTTATTCAACCCTTAAGTGCTATCATTGGTTTGGCCAGAAAATACAAGGCTTGTGTCCACAGTGACTGCGTGCAAGGGGTTGGACGGCTTGATTTTCCCTGGCATACCCTAGATATGTTATCACTTTCTGCCCACAAAATAGGGGGCCCAGCCGGCGTGGGATGTTTGATTGTTCACCCTGATTGGCCGATTAAGGCTTTACTAAAGGGTGGCGGGCAGGAACGGTCTTTGCGTCCCGGTACAGAAAACATAATCGGCATTATGGGTATGGCAGCAGCATTAAGTCAATCCAAAAAGGTGGACTGGTCGCAGGTGAGCAGTCTTCGAGTATATATGGAAAAAACTTTGTTAACCTTAAGCCCTGATTCCGTTGTTATTGGTCAGCACAGTGCCAGATTACCCAACACAACCCTGATCACCATGCCTGGTGTTAAAAGTGAAACACAGGTCATGAATTTGGATTTGCAGGGGTTTGCTGTTAGCAGTGGGGCTGCTTGTTCATCAGGTAAAGTGCGCACCTCTCATTCTTTGCAGGCGATGGGCGTACCAAAAGCTGCGCAAAGTAGTGCCTTAAGAGTCAGTCTGTGTCCTACAACGACCGAGGCAGAAGTCAAAGTCTTCATTCAAGCGTGGAACCAGGTTTATGAACGCTGTGCTAATAATAACAACACTGCTTTAGTATATGTAACAAAACAGAAAACGAGTTGATAATCATGGCTACCTCAATCATACCTAAATTAAGTGGGTCTTCCCTCATGCCGGCTGAACAAATCTATTTAGATTATCAGGCTACGACTCCCTGTGATCCAAGGGTTTTGGAAAAAATGTTGCCTTATTTTAGCGGCATATTTGGCAATGCCCATTCTCGCAACCACCTGCATGGTTGGATGGCTGAGGAAGCCATTGAAACAGCCCGCCAGCAAATTGCCGACGTAATTGGTGCTGACGAACGGGAAGTGATCTTTACCAGTGGGGCGACAGAATCGAATAACATGGCGATTAAAGGTGTTGCTTCATTTTATCAAGATCAGAAAAATCATATTGTTACGTGTGTTACAGAACACAAATGTGTTTTGGACAGTTGTCGGCGACTGGAACAAGAAGGGTTTGAAGTGACCTATCTGCCCGTACAACCGAACGGTTTGATCGATTTGAACCAGCTGAGGGATGCCATCACTGACAAGACAGTCTTGGTTTCCATCATGGCTGTGAATAATGAAATTGGGGTGATCCAACCTTTAAGTGAAATTGGCAAGATTTGCCGCGAGAAAGGAACACTTTTCCATACGGATGCTGCCCAAGCTGTGGGTAAAATTCCTTTAGATGTTAATGAGATGAACATTGATTTGCTAAGCATTTCGGGCCACAAGGTATATGGACCTAAAGGAATTGGGGCTTTGTTTGTGCGACGCAAGCCACGTGTTCGAATGCAGGCTTTGATCAGTGGTGGCGGGCAAGAACGGGGGATGCGTTCAGGAACTTTGCCGACGCCTTTATGTGTTGGATTTGGAGAGGCTTGTGCTTTGGCCTGGCGTGAAATGTCTAAGGAAGACCAGAGAATTCGGGTCTTAAGTCAGCGGTTGTATAAGGGGCTAACCGACCAATTGCCCTATGTCTATTTGAATGGCGATGCTGTTCAGCGTATCCCAGGTAATCTTAACCTCAGTTTTGCCTATGTAGAGGGAGAGGGGTTAATGATGGGGTTCAAAGAACTCTCCGTATCCTCAGGGTCGGCTTGCACGTCATCCTCCTTGGAACCTTCGTATGTCTTGCGAGCACTTGGGGTAGAGGAAGAGTTAGCTCACACTTCTATTCGTTTCGGGATTGGCCGATATACAACCATGCCTGAGATTGATTTGACGATTGAAAAAGTGGTGAAAGCTGTTGAGCGTCTGCGCGAAATGAGTCCGCTTTGGGAAATGGCCCAAGAAGGAATCGATTTAAAGTCCATTCAATGGGCGGCCCATTAATTAAAAAAAGAGGAGAGTCAGTATGGCTTATAGCAAAAAAGTTCTTGAACACTACGAAAAGCCCCGCAACGTTGGGGCGTTTGACAAAAACGATAACACAATCGGCACGGGCCTGGTCGGCGCCCCCGCATGTGGCGACGTCATGAAACTGCAGATTAAGGTGAATAATCAAGGTCTGATTGAGGATGCCAAATTTAAAACATTCGGATGTGCATCAGCGATTGCGTCTTCTTCCTTGGTGACCGAATGGGTCAAAGGGAAGACGATTGAGGAGGCGACAACCATTCGAAATACGGAAATAGCCCAGCATTTGGCCCTGCCACCTGTGAAAATTCACTGCTCAATTTTAGCCGAAGATGCGATCAAGGCGGCTATCGCTGATTATCGAACGAAACAGAACGCAGGCGTGTAGGGATGAGGGCTGCTCCTTTAACAATCACAGATGCTGCAGTTCGACGGGTCCAGCATCTGTTAGCGAATCGTGGAAAACCATCGGTTGGTATTCGTGTTGGCATTAGCACCAAAGGATGTTCAGGATTAAAATATACCATTGAATATGCCGATGATCGCAAACCCTTTGAAGAAGTCGTTGAGAAAGAGGACGTCACTGTTCTAATTGATCCTAAGGCAAGTTTATTTATTTTGGGTACAGAAATGGATTTCGTCGAAGACGACCTGCAATCAGGTTTCATCTTTCGTAACCCTAATGAAAAGGGGCGATGCGGATGCGGTGAATCGTTCCATGTTTAAAGAGGACTAATGGCATGACGCGCCAACTTCATAATCCTGGAAATTGGGATATTGAAAGCATTCGCCCCCAGGCAACGCCTTTTGCATTGTTATCCTTGTTGCCGGCTTACAGTTTGGATATGGAAGTTTTGGAACGACACTACCTGATTTTACAAAGGGAGCTGCATCCCGATCGTTTTATCAATAAATCGCCGAGAGAGGCCCAAACGGCCGAAATGATGTCGGCCTGGATTAACCGAGCTTACACAACTTTGAAAGACCCCGTCCTTCGGGCAAAGGCGTTGCTGAAAATCAAGGGATGCATGGTGGACGAATGCACAGTTTTTCAAGACAACGCTTTGTTAGAGGAAGCTATGGAATGGCGGCAACGTTTGGAAGAATTGCAAACAAGCGCGCATCAAAAACAATTTCAGATTGATTTGCAGGAAGCAATAAAAGCCTGCGAAGATGATTTTAGCAAGGCCTGGGATCGACAAGACCAGCAAGCATTGCAGACGTCTTACCTGCGGCTGAGCTACTTGATGAAAACATTTAAACAGGGTCAAATTAAGCAATCCATGCAGGCTGAAGACCAGGATCCCCGTGTTTTGTCGAGATGAATAACAGATCAAAGATATTGTTGCTGCAAGACGCTTTGTGCTACAAGAACACAAGGCACTTGCAAATGTTGTGACAACCATCCGTCCTTGCCGTTTGCGTTTTTAAAGGCAGATTTCTTTCATGTCCGTTTTATTAATTGTAAAAAATTTAGTTTTGAAGAATCTTCCCGTTCAGCTTCTATTATGTTTAATTGGCGGGTTGCTTTTCGGCGATTTCTTAAGTAATCACACCGTTTCCTTGTTTTATACGGCAAGCCTTCTAATTAAAGAATTGTTAATGTTTGCCTTGCCGATTATTATCTTCAGTTATTTATTAGCGGCGTTGGCTTCCTTTGACAAGCAGGGGCCCTTTTTAATCGTTGCTATTTTAGGTTTAGTTATCCTTTCCAATGCTGTTAGTGTGCTGACTGCGTTTGGCGTCAGTCATTTGGTTTTTCCCTGGTTGGGGGGATTGTCATCGCAGGGACTAACCGCTGTTAATCAATCTGTTCATCCCGTTTGGTCGCTTGGGCTATCGCCCTTTTTGTCGCCCGACAGAGCTTTGTTGGCAGGGATTGTCGCGGGTTTGTTGGTCAACTTCATCCCCTCCGCAAGTTTAAAACATCAAGCTAAATCGTGGGCGTTTCAGTTGCGTGATTGGACGACGGTTGGTTTGAAAAAAGGGTTCATTCCCTTTTTACCAGTGTATGTTTTAGGGTTCGTTTTGAAACTAGACCGAGAAGGATCTTTGGGGGTTTTGATTCAAAGTTACGGTAAGATTTTCGTCCTTGGCTGTTTGTTGATCATTTTTTATCTGCTGTTTTTGTATGGCTTGGCCGCAGGCTTTCGAAAAGACCTTTGGGTACGTTATGTGCGTGAAATGTTGCCAGCAGGTTTAACTGGGTTCAGCACAATGTCAAGTGCGGCGACCATGCCCGTTACCTTGGAGGCGACAGAGAAAAACCTTAATGATCGTTCGTACGCTGATTTTGTGATTCCGGTCACGGTGAATATTCATTTGGTTGGCGATGGTCTGAGTATTTCTTTGACAGCCTTAGCGTTGCTGATTATGTCGGGACATCCTTTTCCTGATATTGCGACCTATCTTACTTTCACGTTCTACTACTGTTTGGCTAAGTTTTCTTGCGCTGGCATTCCTGGTGGCGGGGTCATTGTGATTTTGCCGGTGATTCAAGCCTATTTAGGGCTAAGCCCAGAAATGACAACGTTGCTGGCCACCATCTATATTTTACAAGATCCCATTTTGACGGGTGCTAATGTCATGGGTAACGGCGCTTTTGCATTATTAACACGAAGGATTTTGAATCCTTTGTACAACAGGCCTATGGAAAAATGAATGAGATAAAATTGGTAACAGTCGCAGGGAAGATTTCCATAAACCGGGGGACTGCGCTGGCCATTGTATCGGGCGTTTTGTACAGCGGGTTGGGGTATTTAGGTATAACCCAGATTCAACTTGGCTTCACCATTTATGACATGCTTTTTTGGCGGTTTGTGGTCTCGGCTTTGTTATTGCTGCCTTTTGTCCTGAAAGCATCGCTTTGGACGCCCTCTGTTTTGAAAATCTTACCCTATCTATTTATTGTTGGGGGCGCATCTTATAGCTTATCATCGGTATTTTATTTCTTGGCAGCCAAAGAAATAGGCACCGGTGTTTCGATGGTTATCTTTTTCACGTTCCCTGTTTTTGTGGCCCTGTTTGCCTGGATATTTGATCGTCATCGATTGGGGCGTCTAACTTATATTTCCATGGTTTTATTGTTCAGTGGTTTATGGTTGCTAGCTGACGAATGCGGGTCTGGATTTCATTGGATGGCAGGGCTACTTGCCATGGGGTCAGGGGTCAGCTACGCCGTTTATGTTTATATGGGGAAAAAGCTTAAAATTGACCCTATGTTGTCTAGCTTTATTGTGTGTTTTGGCAGCGCGTTTGGGACTTGGGCCTTTGGCAGTTTTGTAGATGGAGGGCTGCTGATCCCTTCTTTAGATGCATCCTGGTTTCATGTATTATTGACGGCTTTATTGGCAACAGTTTTGCCAATTGTCTTATTTTTACAGGCGATGAAGCATATCACGGCCACCAAAGCTTCATTGCTATCTGTATTCGAGCCTTTGTCGACCGTTTTGATTGGGATCTTGTTTTTAAACGAAACACTTTTAGACATACAAATGGTCGGCGTTGTCGTCATTCTGGTGGGGGCTTTGTTGACCCACTATGATCGCTAAGATATAGACACGATTAAAACACCCAGACTATAGTAACCCTAACTTCAATACAAATTTTCGCGGTTCAGATATGACAGTTAAGGTTCGTTTTGCCCCCAGTCCAACGGGGTTATTGCACATTGGAAACGCCCGGGCGGCCTTGATCAACTGGTTGTTTGCGCACCGCCACGGTGGTCATTTTATGTTGCGGTTGGACGATACAGATCTGGAAAGATCAGAAGAACGCTTTGCCCAGGCCCTTCAAACCGATCTTGCATGGTTGGGGTTGCATCGCGACAGCTTTGCCAAACAGTCGGATCGTTTTGATCGATACAATCAGGCCGTGCAAGACTTGATTCAATCACGGCGCCTGTACCCATGTTATGAAACGCCAGAGGAATTAGACTTTAAGCGCAAACGCCAATTGGCGAAGGGCGAGCCACCTATTTATGACCGGGCGGCCCTTAAGCTGACACCAGATGAAAAGAAGGCCTTTGAAGACCAGGGGCGCAAACCCCATTGGCGCTTTCAGCTGGAACCAGGTGTGGTGAAATGGCACGATTTGGTACGGGGAGATGTGGAATTTCACAGTAACCATTTAAGTGACCCTGTGTTGGTCAGAGCCGATGGCGCTTATCTGTACACCTTAACATCCGTGGTTGACGATATCGATTTTGCCATCACCCACATTTTGCGGGGAGAGGATCATGTCACCAATACGGCGGTTCAAATTCAGCTGTTCACGGCTTTAAACAATAATCAACCGGTGAATATCACATTCGGACATACAACGTTGCTGATGGATGCAAAGGGCCAGGCCTTATCGAAACGTCTTGGCAGTTTAAGCCTTCAGACATTGCGGGAATCGGGTATAGAACCGATGGCAATTAACAGCCTTTTGGCACGATTGGGAACGTCTTTGCCAACTGAGCCTTGTTTGACCCTGGATACCCTGGCATCCCATTTTAATCTAGAGACGTTTAGTCGCACACCGCCCCGCTTTGACGAGGCGGAGCTGGAGCACCTTAACCATAAGTTGTTTCAAATCATGCCTTATGATCAGGTTAAAGACCGTCTAGGGTCCTTAAAAGCCGGTCAGGTGACAGAGGCTGTATGGGCGATAATTCGGGGAAATCTACATACGTTGAACGATGTGGAAAAGTGGCAGGAAATATTGTTTGGCGACTTTGATCAGCCTGTTTTTTCAACAGAGGATCAAGGCTTCTTAAAACTAGCAGTATCCCATTTGCCGGATGGCGATTGGAACCAAGATACTTGGGGTCAATGGACGCAACAGTTGAAGGAACTAACAGATCGAAAAGGTAAAACATTGTTTATGCCGTTGCGCCAGGCGTTGACGGGCCTTGATCACGGGCCAGAGATGAAAGAGTTATTGCCGTTGATTGGTTATGATCGAACAAAAGCACGATTAGAAAAAAAGCCGCTTGCGATTTAGCAGTATTTTAGACATTATGAATATTCCTAAACGGATGGGTGGCCGAGCGGTTGAAGGCACCGGTCTTGAAAACCGGCAAGGGGGCAACTTCTTCGTGGGTTCGAATCCCACCCCATCCGCCACCTTTTGAAGACATGACGAAACCGATAGTTGTGTCTTTGATCTTTCCATTAAAAATTTAATTTAGCGGACCTTTTTAAGGTCCCGCCTTTTTTCTTGAAAAATTAATTATTTTTTAATTTTATTCTAATATAATGGAGAATATATTTCTTAATAAGAACACTAATCAATGTATTTGAATATATTTAAAAATATAGTTCGTGTTGCTGTTATAAGCTTTTTGGTAATGGGCATGCAAGCCATTGCGTCCACTTCTGTGGATATTGAAAAAGATAATACAGATCTCACAAAACTTCGGGACTTAAAAGTTCAACTCAACCAAAAAGCCGCTGATCTCGAAAAAATCCTTTCCAACGTTATATCAAAACAAGGGGATTCCCGTCCGACAATGGATGCGTTTAAGCAGACAATTCTAAGATCTTCTATGGAAGAAGGAATCTTTATAGAGTGCGGAAATGAAGGAAGGGCTAATTCATTTTTCGTGGTAACAGATTTGGAATTTGAACCCTATACTTTCGTAATATCAAAACGTCTTTCTTTTGGGAATGCTGGGTTGTGGTTTGTTTCAGACACAGAAAAATCCTATTACATTCATGAAGATTACGGAGAGGGCGGAAGCAAGGAAGGGTCTGTCGAATTATTAAAAGTTCTGGCCAACCTTCAATAGATAAAAATTTCCTTTCCCTTGCCTTTTTTCTTTTAAATTGCTTTCAGAAAAGATAATGACTTATCTTATGTCATTGAGGGCACCCTTTTGTTATGGAGTTTTGTGATGGTACAGCTGACAAGGATTTACACCAAAAGTGGTGATAAAGGAAAAACGGGCCTTGGAAACGATGAGCGGGTTTATAAAAACTCTGCCCGTATTGAGGCCATTGGTGAGGTGGACGAAACCAATGCCGCCGTTGGGTGGGCTTTAGAGTTTTGTGCAGGGAACCTCAAAAACCTTTTGCTGCGTATTCAAAATGATTTGTTTGATGTGGGGGCCGATTTATGTGTGCCCGAACCCGCAGAAACTTCAACAACTCATCGTCTAACGGTAACGTCTGCTCAGGTTGATTATCTTGAACACCAAATTGATGAACTGAATGCTCGTTTATCACCCTTAACAAGTTTTGTCTTACCAGGTGGCAGCAAAGCATCGGCGGCCTTGCATTTGGCCAGAACTGTTTCCAGACGGGCAGAACGAGGAATTGTAACTCTAAGCCTTGCAGAAAAGCTGAATCCTGAAATCATGCGTTATCTGAATCGTTTATCTGATTTATTGTTTGTGATGGCGCGTTTCGTCAATACCGAAGAAGGGCAGGGGGATGTATTGTGGGTTCCTGGCGCCAATAGATGATTTGAACCAGCTATACCCCTCCTAGCTAAATATCTGCAGGACCTTCTTGCCACCTTTTGTCTTTTTCCCTGTGATAGGGTCAATAATAGAGAAATTCTTTTGAATCATTCGATAGAAAATCTGGCCCTCAGCGCGTTCTTGGGTTTCATAATCTTTGGCCGCCGGGCTATCCTTAATAAGAACACTAATCTTTGATTTAGTGGTGCCCACTCGGTTACGGCCCAGGTACCTTGACTTGCCAAGCGCCATAATCCCCTCGACGGTGATGGATGTTCCTGCCAAGCTGATCATGCGTAATTCACCTGTATTTCGCTGGGACGCTAGGTATTGAAGGTGTTTGTCACTAACAGATTGTATTCCTGAAAGTTCTAAAAGCTGGGGGGTAATCCTAAGCTGGCCATTGATCAAAGATATGATCTCAGGGTCTGATAACTCTCGTTTTGTGGTGGTTTGTTTAGTAGGCACGCTAACAGGACCTTCAAAATATTCCCCAGCTTTTTCAAAACCAGGCAAATTATTTGATAGCCAATTTTTGGCCTTTAATCGCAAGTCATCAGATGATTTTTGCCCAATATTTAGTGCAGGCGTTGACAAGTATGATGAATTACCGTAAACACTGGGCTCTGGAATTAGCACCAATGGATCAGACATCGCCTCTCTAAATAAAGATTTTACAGGAACTGATAATGTTTGCAGCACATCATTCTTACTCAAACAGTTTCTTGCAAAAGAAATAATTTGGGGGGCCAAAGGAAGCAGGCAAGGTAAGTCCCTCGTACTTATGATTGGTTTGCTCACCAAGCAAGATGAAGCAATGGAAGGGGTGATAAGTCTTTCATTGCTGGCATATAATCGGCGATTGAAGGATAAACGCCCAAGCATTCGTGCCCATTTTGTCAATTCTGTATCTTGAGGGGTATCTTCTTTTGTTAAGGGGTGGATTCTTAAATAAGCATCTGAATGATGTCTAACCATTTCAAACCGAAGTATGTTGCCACTGTGATCTTCAAACGGCTCCTCAAGGGGAGTATAAAAGCTTTCTCGTTCAAACTGATAACTCGTCCCTCCGTACCCGTTGCTGGATGTTGTTAAGGTGACGGCATTTTTGATAAATTGAATATTTGCGCCCTGCAGAGTTCCGTTAACAGCCAAAGGAAAACCGTACCCATTTTCTGTTCTTTTATCCTCGCTGTAAGCTTGGAAAGCCAAGAAATTAGTTTTAAATTTCTTATGATACCCGCGATAATTTTTTATGTACGATATTATCACTGTTCCGTTTTGACCTAGGTCAACGGAATGGTTCTTTAAGGTGGGGGCTGATGGCCAGTAACCCAGCGGGCTACTGACAACAAGTCCTATAACCTTTTTTTCTTTAGCTAGCTGAATTCTTGAGATCTTTTTAACGCTTTTAGGGGTTTGTCCACAAAAGGAACCATTTTGATTAAGTAATGTTATGGTGTCTGGCGTTTCAAGAGAAGATTCAAGGGAACCTTCAAGGGACGTTTCAAGAGAGGCTTCAATACGGGGTTCAAGAGAAGCTTCAAGCTTTGAACCTTTATGCTCAAGTTTTTTGGTTTTGTAAGGGACCCCTAAACCTTCATCCGATTCATAGATATGAAGAATTTGATTGGCTGAAATTCCCTCAGAATCCTTACACAATTCATCAATAGCTGTGTATATATGTTCGGGGAATTCTGAAGCGTCCATCCTTTCGCTATGTAATGCAAATATAAAAAGAAAACCCAAGGCAAGGTTTCTTTTTATGAAGAAAAATGGTTTTAACAGACAAAAGAAAAACAACACAAAATCCCGCTCAAAAGGTTAATTTTAGGAATTTTTGGCACAAAATAATAATAAAATTATAGCTTAATTTTATTAAACTTGACAATAAATTTTGTTAGAGATACCTTTGAAATTAGTCTTGTGCAATTCAGTAAAAATATATGTTTTGTAATATTGAATATAAATCAATAAATCAATTGTTCCTTTACTCCATTTTGTTAATCCAAATTAATCCTCCCATATGTTGGTCTAGCGAAGCAGGGAATGGGACTGTTGATTCACTTACCACATCTGCTGGCACTGTAGCGGTCCAAGTTCTTGATAAAACATCATATGTTGATTATCCAACACATTTTAAGCATCCAAAAGCGGGTGTTATGTTTGTTCCAAAATTGACGGTTGGATCTTTTCTGGCGCAGTACGCATTAAAGCGAATAGACGACTGGCAAACAGGTCCGCGTTATTTTCGGTATGCGGTTGCACCTGAAGAGAAAATTAACGCCGACGCTATGTGTCGCAACGCTGATGAAAATTTTTTGGTCAACCATCCAAGGTTTGCGTGTTCTCCTGATATTTTGCTAGGTTTGGATAAGCCTAGAATCCCATTGATCAGTCATACTATTTGGTTGACAAGTACCAAAAATCCAAGGGAACTAACCCATCAATATTTAACTTGGTATAAGACATCCATCCAAAATAACCTTAGGATAAATGGGTGGCAGCACTATTTTTGGATTCAAGATGAAAAATTATTGCCTAAAACTTTGCAGGCTCTTGGCTCTGATATAGAAGTTAAACTGATTGGCAAAGATTTGCCTACCGATTTTCCCCTTAAGAATTATTTTGAGCAGGAACTTACGGGCAAAAAGTACGGCAAAGCCAGCGATATACTAAGGTGTGTTATTCTTGATTCTTATGGTGGCGTTTACCGCGATGTGGATTTAGAATTTCTGAAACCCTTAGCTGCGATGAACTATGGGTATGATCTTTATGTCGGTATGGAATATCACTGCGGTTACCCAGGAAATGCCTTTATAGCGAGTCGGTCAGGGCACCCGGTGATTAAAAGAATGTTGGAAATTATTGATAGAAATTTTGATGTGAAAAGGGCTCCAAAATACATAAATAACACAAGATATTTGGACTGGGATGGTCCCATGGAAACCATTTGCCAGACAGGTCCCGTTGTGTTGGGTGTAGCCTTGGCAACGGCAAAAAGGGATTCCAAAGATAAAGATATCGTTTTACCCCCCCAAGTACTTTTAAGCAAAGGGGAAGAGCATGAAACCTTAACAAGCCATGGATATACGGGGTCTTGGATGGACGCCTCTTTTGGAAGCAATGGTTGAGACCGGTCATACGTTAATTTTTTTGCGAGGTTGCCGGATCAATTTTCACGCAGGTCTTATGGGGGCTAACAGTAAATTCTGTGATCAATAGAGGAAATGCGTTTTTTGGTCCTGCCTTTTCGAAAGGTGCAATGTAGAGCTTCGCTGTGTATAAACCGTCGCTCAATTTGCCTATGGCATTCCATGCAGGATATTGACTATCGGGGGATATTCCATCCAGCACCAGTTTTTTATCGGTTGATAGGATCACAGAAGTCCATGGGCTATTGCAGCCTTTCATGGCATACTCAAGGACCAGACCTTCCCCTGGCTTGGTTAAATGGGTGAACGTTTTAAGATCATGGCCACCAAGGGTCCCACCAAGTACTGAGAAGTTTACGCATCGCGTTATGATCATGCTTTTGCATATAGCAGCAATCGTTTGCAGATTTAAAAGATCGCGACGTGGTTTCATTATCCTGACTTTTGAGTGTTTTTTTTCGAAACTGTCAGCTTGATCACAAGTATGCGCTGTTCTGCCTGAGACCAGAACAAGTCCTGTTGTTAATAGAACTATTAAGCCTAATTTTTTCACCTTTTCCTCCAGTATTAGTGTTCCGAGAATATGATAAACAAGGTAATTGTAACAAAATGTAATTTATTTGAATTAAATTTTACCATCTATCTTGGATTGTATCCTCCTAATCGTTAACAGAAGGTAAACCAATTCTCATGGGTTGTTTTTATTGTTGGCTGATCTAATCGATCGTGTGATTCTTCAATATGGAATAGGCGTGATTAATTTTTTTAAAGGTTTCCTCAGCCTTTAGACAGCCTTGATTCACATCAGGGTGGAATTTTTTAACTTTATCTCGATAGGTGGCTTGCAACTGTTTGAACGTAAAGGGAAAGTTAAGGTCAAGCGTTTTTGTTGCCTGTTGTTCATCAGCGGTCAGAGGAGACTTTAAAGGACTGGGTTGATTAATGGCCTGATCAAATAACCCAAAGGGGTCTGCAAAACCTTGTTCTGACGGTCGGCTTTGATAGGTTTTCCACTGTTTTCCGTGCCACCCTCCCAAAGGCCAACTGGGTCTTTCCCATGTCATGTCTTTTCGCCAAGTATCGATGACTTCCGCCTCGCTCATTTCTGAAAAATAATTCCAACTCTGATTATAGATTTTTACGTGGTTCAGGCAAAACCAATGCCATGTCTCAGCTTGTTGAGGATCGGAGGTGCCATCCTTTTTAGGGGCTCTATAGTCTGCGGGCTTTGGACAATTTATGGCTTCACACATTCTGGAGGGAATAGTTTTTGGCACCTTTCTTTTTGTGAATAAAGTGAATTTCATAAGAGGGGGCCTTAGGCCTGATCACGGTTCATTTGAAGGGGGATGGTCAGAGACCGTCCTAAATCGTATGGCGCTTTTTTACTTTGAGGCAGGCGATGTTGATAAGCCACAAAGTTTTCTAGGACACGATGCACATAGTTCCGCGTTTCGTTATAGGGTAGCAACTCGATCCAATCGATCCAACTTAGGTTTGTCTGACGAGGATCACCAAAAAGCTTCAGCCATTTTCTGACATTACCGCTTCCTGCATTATAGGCTGCGCTGATCAGGACAATGTTCCCACCAAATTCCTCAATAAGTTGATCAAGGTGCACAGCCCCTAAGGCTAAATTCTTTTCAGGGTTAAATAAGGAGGCTCCTTGTTGAATGGTCAGGCCGTATCCATTTAGCTTTTTCACCTGGTCGGCGGCTGTGGCTGGCATTAACTGCATCATTCCCAATGCTCCAGCTGAACTTTCTGCTTTGGGATTGAAACGACTTTCTTTGCGAATAATCGCATGTGCCAAACTGCTGAATAAAGTTCTTTTCCCAGCGACTTTATTTATCAGCTGAATTTGCTGGGTAGTGGGCAATGTTGGATAAGCTGTTTCTGTCAAAACGTATCGTTGCTTGTTGATCTCAAGGCTAACCTCCGTGGTGGCATGGTGCCCACCCAATTGGTAAGCTAATTGGATAAGTAACTTTTGTTCTTCTGCTTCATGAATTAAACCTGCTAGTTTGAATAAGAAGAAAAACAAATACTTGTCTTTGTCAGTTTTATTTAAATTTTTCAAAACTTTAACAAGGGGTCTTTTGTCAAATTGTTTTGCGGCTGGTTCAGAAGATCCAGGGATTTTGGTAAAATGAAAAATTGATAATGTTTTTTTATGATCTGACCGTAACTTGCTAATCGCGAGTTGCCCATAGAAAGTGCCATTATGAAGCGCGGCTTTTTGATACCAGATTACCGATTCCTGTCCATGACCAAGTTTCTTGGCAGCTTCACCTGCCCAAAAGGCAAAGCGAGCCTGACTTTGAGGACTTTTGACTAAAGCATATACTTTTTTAAATTGTTCATAAGCAGGCGCAGGCTGTCCTAAAAAACGCAGACGCAACCAGCCCAGCATCCATTCCGCATGTGCATAACTTTCCCCCATTTTCAAGCGGTGTCCTTTGATGACGTTAGCGGCCTTTTGGTATTGCTGGTTTTCAATAAGGTGACGGGCTAAAAGGTTTCTCTCTAGCCACCAAGCCTCGGCAAATTGTACTTCGTCAGGGTGGGCATGGGTCAAAAGCTGCAACGCCTCATCATAATTTTTTAGGCGCCGGTGGTATTTGATTTGGTCGTAAACAAGACCTTTATGAGGCGTGTTGATCTGCTGACTTTTGTAATCCAATAATGCCAGACGTGTTTTGGCTGTTTTCTGTTGATCGGAACTAAGGAAAGGGATCATGTTTTTCGCGGCCTGACTTTCCTCTCTGTAAAGTAAAGTTTTAACCCTTTTGTTATCATCGTCAGGTGTTAGAAAAGATTGAAAAGTTGTTCGGAAAACTTTCAGAAAATCAGCTGTGAATTCCTTTTCGTGCCAAGCGGTTTTTATAACGTCACGGGCTTGTTGCGTCTGGCCCTGGTTTAACAAGGCCTTAGCATAGTAGAACGCCCCCTCAGCCGTTAAGGGGGGGAATTTGCTAAACCACTGAATGATCCGATGGGCGGATTGGCTAGCGTCAAGGGCCTTTTCAGCCTTTTTTTGCAATGTTTTTTGGCTGGGCCAATCAGGATGTTTTTCAACAAAAGCTGTAATTTCTTCAAAAGACGCCTGATCCTCGTATAGCCGTTTCCAGGTGGCAAAGTCTTGGGCCGGTGAGCATGAAAGGGGTGAAGATATGGCGAGACATAGAAAGCCTAAAATTAGACAGACATATCTCTTGGCATTTGTTGGGGACACCAGTATCTTAACCATACGACAACTCAGTTTTTAGTGGAACCTATGAAGTTTTCAGGATCAATCGTTGCCCTTGTGACTCCTTTTCATCAAGGTAAAGTGGATCTTGCGTCTTTGCAAGGGTTGGTTGACTGGCATTGCCAACAGGGAACACAAGGTGTCGTTGTATGTGGCTCCACGGGTGAAGCGAATCTTTTAACCTTCGCCGAACGGGAACAAATCATTTTTCATGCCCTAGAGGCTGCTGCCAACAGATTGCCGATTATTGTGGGGTGTGGCTCTGCATCAACGCAAGAGGCTGTTTTGATGGCAAAGCAAGCCGAAGAATTAAACGCGCAGGCCATTTTGGTCGTATCGCCTTATTACGTCAAACCCAGTCAAACTGGCCTTTATCAACATTTTCATGCAGTGCATGAGGCTGTTGACTTGCCCATCATCCTTTATAACAATCCAGGACGATCAGCCGTTGATCAGTCCATTGACCTTATTTGCCAGCTGGCCGAATTGCCAAGAATTGTGGCCTTAAAAGATTCCAGCTCTGACCTTAGCCGCCCTGTGTTTTTGAAAAACCGGCTGGGTGATCGCCTTGCGTTGTTGGCCGGTGATGATCCCATTACAGGTGCCTATTTAGCGCAAGGGGGGCAGGGCAGCATTTCAGTGGTGGCAAATGTGGCGCCTGCTTTGTGTCAACAGATGATAGAGGCTTGGCAAAATTACGACATTCCCACGTTTCAGGCCCTTAACCAAAAGCTGATGATTTTGAACTATGCGTTGATGGGCGAGACCAATCCTTGCCCGATTAAATATGCCGTGTCAGCCATAGGTAAAATTCGCCATGAACTGCGCCTGCCTTTATTGCCCATTACTGCTGAAAATAGGGCCAAGATTGATCAGGTATTGAGCGAATTAACTTTGTCTTAATTATTCGGTTCTGATTTATTTTTAAAAAAATTGCACTATAAAATTTTGTTATTTTCTAAGCCGTAGCCCAGCGTTTTTAGGGACTTGATTTTTTTTGTGGGACAATTCTGGAGGATTCAACCGGCTCATTTTCGGATAACATGGACTTACTGTCCCTTTCGCGTCTTTGTTCCTTTCGTTTTGCCAAGTTTTTTTTCAAAGCTTCAGCTAGGCGTTCTTGTTTGGAAAGTATTTTCATAAGATTTGAACTGTCGTTAAAGGGTTTGAAATTTCGGGAGTATCTTGGATTTTTTTTTGTACACCTTCATAAGGTAATAGACAGAGGGAATACAAGCAGAACTTGCCAAAAAGAATAAAGAAGTCCAGCCGAAGATATCGGCGAATGCACCTGACAATGCTGAAATCACAACGCGACTGAATGAACCTAAGGAGTATAAAAGTAGGAATTGTGTCACATTAAAGTCCCCTTTACAAAAATGCGACAGATAAGCGATGAAGGCCGTTGATGTTAGGCCAGAGCATAAACTCTCAACCCCAATTGTAATCATGAGAATATTCATGTCGTGCCCAGCCCACCCTTGAACAACAAACATCAGACATGACACTGTTTGAACAAGGGCACAAAGAATGACAGTCTGTTGAAGTCCCAAATACTGAATGACAGCACCACCTGTAAGGCCTCCCACGACCATTAAACTGATGCCAAAAAACTTGGAAATTTGAGCATACTCAATTTTTGTAAACCCCAACTCAAATAAGAAGGGTGCGGACATGGAATTTAGAACGGTATCCGCAATTTTAAAGCACATAATAAAACCAACTAAAGACCAAAAATAGGGCTGATTAAAAAGAGTTTTCCAGCATTGGTTTAGTCCCTGTAAATTATTTTTTGGTAAATTGCTTATCGTTCTGTTGTTTGAAGTTTGTGGAGGAGTGATCGTTATAAATGCTGCCATTCCTATGCCAACTGTCATGGCCGTGAAGGTATACGCCGTTGCCCAATCAAAGATAGCTGCCAAATAAAGGGTTCCCGCACCTGACATCAGCATGCCTAGACGAAAACCAATGGATTCCATGGCCGCCCCTGGCCCTAACAGATCTTTTGAACCTTTACTTAACGACAAAAGGCTTAACCGATACGAATCAATTACAATGTCCTGTATAGCAGAGAAAAACGAAATGAACAGGGATAGGACAGCACAAAGCAAAAGGTTCTGAGCAGGGTGGCAATGGCCTAAGGCAATTATGGAGGCGACAAGGGCAATTTGAGAGAGCAACCCCCAACTTTTATAAGGCCCAAGCTTTCTTGTCAAAAAAGGAATAACAAGGGTTTCGATAAACGGGGCAAATAAAAACTTGAGACTGTAAGGCAGGCTGGTGATCATCAAAAGTCCCAGCAAGCTTTTGCTGAGATGAGACTCGCTTAGCCAAAAGCTGAGCGTGGATAGAATCAGAAGGAACGGGACACCGCTGGAAAAACCCAGAGCCAGCAAGACAAAAAGATGCCGGTTAAAATAAAGGCGTAACATGCAAACTGATCTTCATGGGGTTTAAGTATTTTTTGTCTTTAGAGGCTTGGTACAGGATGATAGCTTATAGGAATAAATAACTCCATTAAGTTCTGCAGTGCAAATTTGGTTGTGATGCAAAGTATTTCTCGAAAAACTTTTGAAATATATAGATTGCCTTCCAGAAAAAATACTTATAATCCAAGTGCAGAAGAATTCATATAGGTTTATACGTGATAAAATTTAAAAGCTTTTTATTGTATTTATTAAGTTCTAGTGCTATTTTTTCTATGGATGATGGCAAAGGATTTTTAGGATCATTTCCAAGAGGTTTTCTTCTTGCAAAAAAGGTCGAGGCTCCAAAAGAGGGCGCTTCGTCTTCTTCTTCTTCGTCGTCGTCAGTAGCTGCATCAACAAATACCAAAGCTGGAAAAGCATCCGCCGATCAAGCAGATGGGTTCACCTCCATTTGGGACAACCCCTTGTATAATGGACCTTCTGCGCGTTCACAGGTCTATCATCATATTAAGACGCATTTCAAGGAATTAAAAATTGACTATAATAAAATAGATCATTTTTTTAGTTTTATTGAGAAAGGTTCTGGATTAGAAGAAATTCTAAGTGATAAAACCTTTCTTTACTCCTATTTAATATTAAGAGCTCTAAGCAAACATAAGATGTTAGGAGTCATGGAGGGTTTTGAAAGGGATGCTAAAATAACGAAGGGATATCTAAATATACCTATCTCTTTTCAGATTATGGATCATCTTGCTGTTTCCGCCGTGTTTAGTTTAAAAGATCCCATTTTAGGGAGCTTTCTGAAATCCAACAGCGACAAAGAAACAGGAGAGATAGTTGTTGATCAAACAGTCTGGAAATCGATTGAGCGATCATTGCCCATTCCAACCATTCGTTACTACTCAGAAAATATAGGCGATAGATACCTTTGTCGGGTTTACTTGACAGGTGAGGATTACGATGACGGAATTCATGATTTACCAGCTGAAAACCCCCAATTTAGTAGATACCAATTAGGCTGCATTTCAGCTAGAGTCGATTCTTCTCATCGTCAATATTCTGCTGCTATTCTTGACAAAAGTGGCAAACTTTTTGATCAAGATGGAACTGCTATTATCTTAGGCTCGATATTCAAACAGGGCGTAAATGCTTTTTTTTATGGAACGTCCCGGGCTGTTGGTCAAAGAACCTTGCAGAGCCTGTCTAAGGATTGCGGCTATGATTCGTTACATGAACAACCTTATTTGCAAATGCTTGTGCAGATGGCAGGGGGCGTTGAAAAATTGCGACGTGAGAAACTACTCTTTATCCCCAACCCGGTGTTCACAGATGATGGTGTGCATCGCCCAACTTCCAGCCCAACTGCTCCTGATGCGCAATTTTTGCTGCCGTATATCTATGAGTTAAAAAGCCAAATGCAATTAGAAGGGGCCGATGTTCCTCCTGCTTTAGAGCAGGCAGCCGCACAGTTAGAGCTGGTCCTGCTTGAAGATGCTTATACAAGACTTGGCACTTTTGCTGAAGTCGAAGCGCTAAGGGCAATAAAAGCAGCAGCGAATGCGGACGCAGAAAAAGAGGTGACAGAAGCCCTTGATGCCAAAGATGGTGCCATACAAGCAGAAATTGAAATAAAAGCAGAAAAGATTTTTCCACAATACAAAACCTCTAAGCCTGTGAAGTCCAAGAAAAGTCTTGAATGGGGTGAAAAGCGTGGCAGTGCGAAAGCGCAAGCTATTCGTGAAGCTATTGAAGAGAGAGCAAGAATCAAGGTAGCTGCTAAAGATCCACGAATTGAGGCAAAAAAGAAAATTCTAGAATCGCTAAGGACAAAATATTTAGAAAAAACAAAAGATCGGAGACATTTTGACAGCAGTGCGGCAAAAGAACTGTTGGAAAACCTAAAAGCTTCATTTGCAAAAATAGGCATTGAACAAACAGGTGCAGCTGCTGTTAGGGGGTCTCATCAAGCGGAAGAAGTGCGTCTTATTGAAACAGGGGGGGGTGTTAAGCTTGGTGTTGTTAGACGATCTGAAAGTGAAGGATATGCATCTGGAACTGTAAGGAAAATTATTGATGATCACGTTAACAGGATCCTTTCTATATTGGGACCTTCAGGCAAATAGGGAAGTGGTATCTAACATTTATGCGGTGCGTACCTAATGCCTATTCATAAGGGGCTGCTGCTGCTAGAGGGGCTCCCCTTTTGAGGGTGTGTCTGCCGCCTGTAGTAAGGCGCATATTAGGTGCACTTGTGTTCGGTCATCAGCCTTTTCGATTTCTGGTTCGACTTGACTTAAGAGAGAGGAAAAGCGATTCCAATAAGTCTCATCCCAATTCGATTTGTTAAAAATCTCACTGAATACTTTCGGTAAAACAAGGGCATTGAAAACAGGGATATTAGCAGTCATCTGTGTGATACTTTTTAACTTTTCAAACCGGTCATCTTCCAGACTAAAAATACGCCTCCAAAATTTTTTTGAAAGATCCATTGGGACAGACAATGAAGACATATGAACGATGCCAAACTTATATCTTTCCAGACCCTTTGATTTTTCAAGCTCGGCTAAAACTTCGTCATAGTTAAAAAATTTGAATCCCTCGTATATTTTTAAACACGACAAATAATTGTCTGACACAATGAAACTAACCCAAAATTTGCCTTTTGCATCAGGTTTAATGTTTATAAGAGGGTCAATTAATTTGTGAAAATTCGGATTGGCAGAAAGGTTTTTCCCGAACAACATCTCTATTCTATCGAGCATATCATCTCTGGCCGTAATATCTTTTTTTCTATTTAAAGGTGGAAATTTATGCTTAAAGCAATAAGATCTGGTCACTTTTGAGGCCGTGAGTATTAAGGCTTTCTGGGTGGTGTCAATTTCGGTTGATCCATACAAATTTTTGATACTTGTTAAAAATAGAAATAAATATGTATAATTTAATTTCATATAGAGCTCGTATTGTTTAGATACTAGAGCCCGATAATATCGTCTATATGTTAAATATTGGTTAATTCTATTGATTTTATGTTTGTTGGATTCGTGTGTTTTTGTCAGCTTTCGGCAGACAATGATAACTTAAATACATGACGGGTGTGCCTGCAGCATTAACAACCATGCGTAAGATATAGCTGGCGATGACATAACTGCTGAAAAAAAGCGAAAAGGAAAGGGGGGTTGGGCTTAAGATAACCCATGCTATTAACCCAAAAATAAAATTGTCTAAAAGACCAGATAGAGAAGTTGACAGGTTTTGACGTAACCAGACAAAACGGTTATGGCTTAACCCGCGAATTTTTTGGAACAACCATATATCGCATTGTTGGCTGATAAAATAGGCAATAAGGCTGGCCGTTAATAAGCGGGGGGAGGGGGCAAAAATTTGCAACATTCCCTGGTCATTTTTTGAAAAAACGTCGGCCAAATTGCAGGAAAGCTTTCCATAATCAACCGTTGGATGCCCCAAGGTTAACACCATCCAAACGGTCATCAAAATTTGGGCTATAAAGCTTAGCCATAAAGCCTGGCGAGCCGCCTTTGCGCCATAGTGCTCGGTTAAGATGTCACTTACCAAAAAAGTTGTGGCAAAAACAATGGTTCCCAACGCCAATGGCTCAGGAAAAAAATGGTATTCTGCAAGACGTAAAACCTGAATGTTGGCAACAATGACGGCAAGAACGTTATAAGTGCACAACCCTAAATGACCGAATCCTTTCAACAGGAACAGTATGCTGCACGCGCAAACGCAAAATGTCAAAAATGAGGCGAATTCAACTGAAAAGCCTTGCAGGTACGAGATAAGTTGAAAAACAATAGAATCCATAAGATGAAGGCGTTCAAGGCACGCCTTAAGCCTTTAATGTTTGCAGACTATGAAGCAGCTTTTGCCGCAGCACGTAGCATAATGGTTTTTTTAAGGGCAGCAACTTTTGGCCCCAACTTCGAAGCCGCTGTGCGCGTCAAAAACGCGTCAAGGCCGCCATGAAATTCAATGGTACGAATGCCAGTTGTCGTAAGTCTTAAACGAACCATACGGCCCAAAGTCTCGCTCATCAAAGATGTCTCTTGAAGGTTCGGAAGAAAACGACGCCGTGTTTTGTTATTAGCGTGGCTTACATTATTTCCCGTCAAAACACCTTTACCTGTTACTTCGCATCGTCTAGCCATATTATTCTCCTCAATAGTAGTGTCAAAAACTTAGCAGATGCATAGGTAAACGTCAATCAGAATGCAATCATTTATATTACTGCGATGAACAACAAATAATTTTTAAATTTTCTTTGGACCTTCCTTGCTAATTTGAATTGGGTATATGCGCGCTTAAACTAAAAAAAATTTAGCAATAATTTTATAAAAATCAAATTGACTTATGGTGACTGACTGGCAGACCATACTTATGCGCCATAATGGTGGCAGACACCATTATGCAAACAAATCCAATCATCAGGAGAACACATGACGATTCCAAAAATTTTTGACAACAACAAACTAGTTCTTTCCGGGCTCATTTTAACCTTGAGTACGATGTTTTTAAATGGAACCCAAGCAGCAGCTTCAGCCATGCCTTCCCTCGGTTTCTTTGGTAGGGCGAAAGCAGAGGAGCCCCTTGATATAGGTAAGCAGTTTAATTGTAATTGTTTTGTTCAAGAAACCCTCCCTGAAAATTTTCATATAGCTGAAGACTTTCTTCTGCCCTGCAATAGGATGGAGAAAGAAGTTTCCGGATCTAAACCCAACCCTGATGCCAAATCAAGTCAACATGAGAGGAATGCACTGTTAAAAGGTGGTTTGGAAGCGCTTTGCATTTCTGGGAGCGCGCAATTTTCTAAAGCGGGATTGCGAAATACTATAAAACGTATTCAAGATAACGAATTTTACAAAAGGAATAAATGCACCAAAATAGCAATTGTTGACTTTAGAGAGGAAGATCATTTTTTTGTGGGCGAAGATCAGATTGTGGAAGACAAAAAGCGCGGCAGAGGAATTGAATCTATTATCAAAGGGGTTGTTGAAGAACAAAAGAAATTAGCTAATGGTGTTAAATTCGAAACCGAAGCAGAAGTCGCAGGACAACTGGGGGTTGGGTATATTAATATTCCTGTTCCTGATCATGGATTTCCTGACGTGGTGACTTTGCAAACTTTCATAGATTCCAATACTTGGGTACACTTTCATTGTCGTTGCGGCATTGGCAGAACCAGCATTGGGATGAGCATGTATGACATAATGAAAAATGCCAGACCAAGTGATTGGAATCAATCAGGTTCATCAATAGGGACAATATTAATGAGACAATGGCTCTTAGGGGGGCTGGTTCCTTTAAATAGTGCTGGAACTCCATACGGCCATTTCCCTTATTCAAAGGGTTATTCGTTATTGTTAACTACTTTTCATAATTACGTAACTGATAATTCCGAAGGATTGTATGCGGCCAAAAAATCTTCATGGCAAGTTTGGGAAAGCAAACGTACTTGGGGCAGTAACGAGCATGAGAAGGCCAGACAGGTAATGGGATATTAAAGAGCTGTTAGAAATAGCTAATGCTCGTTTCTTTCTTAAGGTATTAAAACCCGTAAGAAATATGCGAGCATTTACCGACCTTTCACATGGAGCCTTAACCAATTAATGATTTGCCCGTTAAATTCCTGAAACCATTCATCTGCATTCTTATCTCCAAGATTATAATCTACGGCGTTAAAACAAGGCCCCCCTTTGGTGATCCAATTCCATAAAAGAGAAAAGAAACCAATGGTGGCCATTTTAGGGATGTGTCGCACCAAGAAGGCATCATCGGAAAAGGCGCTGTGTTCCACCTTGGGGGACCACATTTCAGCGTTTTGAATCTTGGTCAGCTGATCACCCAAATCGTCTTGATACTGCATCATCCCCCGGATAAACAAGACCGGTTTAGCGGTTGAATTGGGCAAAATTCCATGGCGACCATAAATTTTGCGATCTGTAATCTTCGAATCGATATCAATAACAGCTTGAATGCGATTGTCTTCAAAGCCAAGTGTGTGGGCGACATTTCCCCCAAAACTGTGCCCCATCAAGGTAATGTGGGTGGCATCCAAAAGCCCGCCAAAGTATTTGGCGCTTATTTCTCTGATATGGTCAAGCATGTATCGAACATCCCCAATGGCTGCCCCCATAGCTTCATCGTAATATTGATAACGATAATCACGATCACGAGGCACTTTCCAGCTGTCTTTAAGGGTCATAACGATCCTGGTCCCATCAGAAAATTTAACAAAATTTGAAACATAAGGTTGGTCCAGACTTAAAACCATATACCCGTGGGAAGCCATTTCTTCGCATAAAATTGTATAATCTTGGCGCCCATGGCCCAGGCCCGGTATGAAAATAACGACTGGACAAGCTTTGCCTTGCAGTAATTTTGCCTCTGGCTTTGAGTGGGAGAGAATCTTTGTGTCTATAACCAAACCCTCATCAAGTGTTCCAGGCCTGTAAGGATATGTCTGAGTGTGTTTAGTCGTTGGGTAAAACGCCTGGACCATCCATCGCCTGGGCGGTGAGTCCCGAAGCATCTGCCTTGATGTGTCTGTCACTTCAAATGATTGGGTGCCGCATCCAAAGGGGCCCGTGGGAGAGGGGAGAGTTACCGTTGCACTGCAGGGCATTCCAGCGAAACATAAAGATGCAAATATGAATTGAAATGTCCTCATGCTGATTTGATCCTCTTCTGATTTCTAATTTTAATGAAGCGGTGTTTTCTGATATGGTCAACCATCGATCTTAATTAACATATTTATAAAGGAACTAAAAATGTCTGTTCTTGTTGGAAAAAAAGCCCCTGTTTTTAAGGCGACAGCCGTCTATGAAGGCGAATTTAAGACCGTTCATCTGGATGATTACAATGGTAAATATGTTGTTTTGTTTTTTTACCCTCTTGATTTCACGTTTGTATGTCCCACTGAACTTCACGCCTTTCAAGAAAAGCTTCAAGATTTTAACCGTCTTGGCGCCACTGTCTTGGCATGCAGTGTTGATAGCCATTTTTCTCATAAAGCGTGGATTGAAACACCTAAAGAGAAAGGGGGTATTCAGGGAATACAATATGGGATTATCTCTGACTTAGGTGGAAAAATAGCCAAAGATTATGATGTTCTAAACGAAGATGGCATCGCATATCGCGGCCTTTTTCTGATTGATCAGCAAGGAGTTGTGCGCCATCAGGTGGTCAATGACCTTCCGTTGGGCCGAAGCGTGACAGAATGCCTTCGCATGTTGGAAGCCCTGCAGCATGTTGAAAAACATGGGGAAGTCTGCCCTGCTGATTGGAATAAAAACCAGGCAGCCATTCAGACGACTCAAGCAAGCGTTAGCGCCTATCTAGCCAACAAAACAGCATAGTTTGAGGGTGGATGGTTTGTCGTGGTTGGGTGCGATTTTAGTAAAATTCGCACAGCCACGATTCTGCGCTTGGTTTTTTTTTTATTTTAAGTTATATGTAGTTATAGTCGGGAAGTAGCGCAGCCTGGTAGCGCGCCTGCTTTGGGAGCAGGATGTCGGAGGTTCGAATCCTCTCTTCCCGACCAAATTTCATTCCCAAATTTTCCGAACATTTTGCACAAAGCTAGCCACGCCTTATTCTGGGTGGGCTTTTTTATTTATTTATTATGGAATAAGAATGGTGCGGTCGAGAAGAATCGAACTTCCACGAGGTTTCCCCCACAGCGACCTCAACGCTGCGCGTCTACCATTTCCGCCACGACCGCGACGCATACAAAGACCCTAGCAAAAGCCTTAGGAAATATCAAATTTTTTATATTTTTTGTTGTTATACACAATTCAGATCATTTTTGCCGCCAAACCGTTATCACAAGGGACGCTAAGAGACAGGGTGCTCCATGAAAATACATCGATGGCCCAATGCTTTTGTTCAAAAGGTCGTATCGAAAAGGTTATTCAAAGCTTCCCTTTGAAGGATCGCATGGACATAGCCCTTGATGGAGAAATCAAAGTTATTCGCGAATTTTGTAATGCCCTTATCGGTTTCCAATTAAAGGGTCAACAGCAAAGGGTTGGAAAGGTATACACCGTTTGTGAGGTATTTTAGTTACTAACAGCAACAGCAAACTCGTTTTAGCGAAGTTATTCTTCTGAAACCTAATCCCAGCCCCAACAAAATTTTGTGGGGGCTGGCGATTGTTAAGGATGGTTTGTTATGGCGAAGTGTTTTAAGTGCCTTAGTTGCTGACGCTTGCATTCGTATCGCCTAGGCTAGCCTTATTGCCGCCATTGTTGCCATTGTTGCCATTGTTGTCGCCATTCCCCTGGCCTGAATTCTCATTGTCATGTTGGTCTTGAGTATCTCGTATTGTAGTCGTATAACCCTGAACAAAGATCAAATCTTGAATCAACGCCTGTAAACGCACAATGTCATAGGCATTGCTTGGGGCGGTAATATGGCCAGTCTTAGTGGAAATACCACTTTCGGTACCAATGGGGTATTTTTGAAGTGTGAAGGCAAAATAGTCAGCAGGATTTGTTAAAGCTTTTGCACTGGCGCTAGCAGTGATAGAACCATAAGGTTTTAGAGACGAGTTTGCTGTTGCATTGATGCGACCAAAGACACTCGTATTTAATCCCCCAAATTTACAAGTTGCAAGACGTGTCGATGGATTCGGATTTGTTATCCCATTGGCAGCTGTCTGGTATCCACTACGATCGGCTCCCAGCACGTAATTAAAAATAGTCGTCAAAACTGTTCCCGAATCTTCTTGACCTATAGGATTCGTTGCAAATAACCCTTGGTATGCGCTGTCCGTAATTCCAAAAATGGCCCTAAAGAAAATGGATAATTTATCGGCAGGTGATTTCATGTCAGCGTTGTTGGGTCTGCCGGCTCTCCCATAACTTGGGAAGTATTGACTTGGTAGGGTGAATAAGTTGGCAACGTTTGCTGCAGAAACGCCTGACCCACCGCCAGTTATAGTATACTCTCCGGTGATTGACCCCGAGGTTAGTGTCGCACTTGCTGTTCCACTAAAGTATATAGGCCCGGAAAGGGCGTTAAAACCAAACACATGATCCATCAAATTATCCACAGCCCTGGTAAGCATCTGACTATTGGCGGAAGTTGACGGGCAATGGTCGTTCAAATTATTTAGCACTGAAAAGAAATTATTTAGTACTGAAAAGATAGTTGGGCTATCAACACTGGAAGAAGTATCACTGGGTGTTCCAATATGCACATTAATATCATTCACGAGGGCCGAAAGGGGGGCATTTTAGCACCAGTTGTGACTGCCGCTGTGTCTGTGTTAGGAAACCCTATGGCCGTGCACAAAGAACGAAGAGTCGACTCCCCTATAAAACATGAGGGATAATCTCTTGCCTGTTGTCTTGTCACAACTCTTACTCTTTCTAACCTGTCCATGGCTGCCGGGGCCGGCAGTGTTGCAAGGGGGGATCCCGCCCTGAGCGTCCCATTAATTGATGAATGGCTTGACCCACCATTCAACTCCCCCGCCGTACTCCCATACGCACATGACAACGCCGACAGGCTGGCACCTAACAAAAATAAACTGTTACGCATAATGAAAATTCCTTAAATAAAAAAACATAATTATTGTATTTTTACAGAATTTTGTTAATGTATAGTTAATTATAGGTGATTTTTTAATAAAAATACTACGTGTGTTCAAATTCAGACTTATGCACACTTATATATATCACATGTTAATCACAATCTTCTCAATCTGATTGCATTTTGAAGTCCGAATGATTATCTTCCAAGCAAGCTAGAAACACAAATCAAGAGCCTGAAAATGGAAGCACTGCACGGGGGAATTTCCGCCCAACAATTACGGTTATTTATCGAAAAGATCGAACGCTTGGAACAAGATAAAGCTGAACTTGGAGAGGTTGTTCGGGAAACCTTTGCCGAAGCCAAATCAGAAGGATTCGATGTGAAAGTTATGCGTCAATTGATTAAAATCCGGCGCATGAAAAAGGAAGAACTGATTGAACAGGAAGAGCTTTTAGGACTTTACCGCCAGGCGCTTGGCGAGTGATAGTCCGCTTTGCAAAATAACGACGGCGATTGTGCTTAAGCTGGCCATAATGATAAAAATGGGTGCAATTGATCCGTTGTAAAAAATAGCGGTCAACATCACACAACTTGAAATCAGGGCATTTCGGACCAATGCCACCCAGGCAATCGCCAGTCCTCTGTCGGCGGTGGTGCTCTCGTAGGCCCACGTGGCGCAGGTGGAATTGGAAAAGGGCAGTCCAAAATTTAACACGCAAATAGTGCTTAATATAAAAACAGGCAATCCCCCATCTGAAAACACTAAACAAAAAAGCGCGCAGCTTACAAATAATCCAAGGGTTGTTATTCCAACTTGTAAAGATTTTTCCAGGCCCAAACGGGGCAAGTATTGCCTGTAAAGAACAGCCCCTAAAAAGTTTGCCCCGACGGGGATCAGCTGAATATAAGAAAATGTGATGGGCGTGCATTGGAAACGATCAATAAACAAAAACGCACTATTTGCTGAAAAGATACAAGCAATTGCAATAGGCAAACAATGACCAAAAGTCATGGTCATAAAGTAAGAGTTCTTAATCAAAAGAAGACTTTTTCCCCATATGGACGACCACGAATCTTCCTGTTTTTTTTCAAGGGACAAGCTTTCCGGTAAAATCCAGTACAATGATATTAATACAAACAGGGCGCCAACCATCAAGACCCAAAAATTTAATTGCCAGTTGTATCGTTCAAAAAGTTGGGCACCCAAGACCGGGGCGATGGCAAACGTGATCGGGAACATGGTGTGGTACAGTGCAATATAACGGGCATATTTTATGCCATGGAACATATCTGATAAAATGACAAGGGTTAGGATACTCATGCCGCCCGATCCGGCTGCTTGCACGACACGCCCCACCAGAAACAAATAAATCTCTGACGAAAGAGCGCAAATTAAAGACCCCACCACAAAAATCATCAGGGATATCAGCATAATCTTTCGTCTGCCATGCGTATCAGTCCAGCGTCCATAAAATAGAGCCGTTATGGACGAGAGTAAAGGGGACACCATCAGACTGAGCTGAATGACCCATTCCTTGGTGTTAAAACAACAAGTTAAATGAGGCATACAGGGGATATAGATATCCATGCTGGCAATTTTCAAGACCAGGGACATCAATAACAAGGGGGGCACTAACTTGATGCGCCAAGAAGAAGCGATTTGATTGTTCACGGAAATTTAAGGGATTATTCTCTAAGACATATTACGGAACATACCACAAGCCCCCGGTTGTTTGAAAGCAGTAACCTTTCCATGGACGCACGATCGGCATGAATTCTTTGGTTTGATTTTTCCGACAAAGCGATTGTTAACGGAAATATTGACTTGATAAATATAAATCTAGTACCTATGTATCTTCTATATGAATTTCAAATCAGGTGAAGCATGAAAAGAAAATCATTATTAATGATGTCGCTGGCTGGCTTATGTTTGGTCGTTCAACCAATATTTTGCCAAACTCTTTTAGAACAAGAACTGGCTAGAACTCAACCCAAAAGTGTTAACGGCGTAGACCCTTTCTATAATCCAGCTAATTTCTATGAGCCGACGGGGCCTCTTAGTTCCAAAGAACAGGCACAGCAAAAGGAATGTGCGCAATTACTTTTGAAAACATTAACGCAAACGCCTGATAAGGTTGGCGCGCTTCAAAGGTCGGTAAGCAATCTTGAAACGCAAATTAGATCGAATTCAAATTCTAGCATGGTGATGCACTATTTGTGCGTAACGTCGATTATATATTTGAACAATGTTTTTGAATGCAACCTGGTTGATTATCGTACTAACTCGTCTGGTGACACAAAGAAAGGGTTTGTGGACCGTGTTGAAAACGTATTGCGAAGAACAAGCATGTGGCAAGGTGTTATGAGCCAGGTGGATGAATTTAAAAGAGCATACGATAAAAATGCAACCGCTGGAAAATGGGGAGGAGTTAAAAGAGCAACGCATAAAATTACGGACAGAATCGATGGCTATGATTGGCTGAGGATATTCGCAGAAATAACGGCCGAACGCCTAGATTGCTTGCCTGAATTCTTTCATATGGAAACTGAATCTAACGGCTGGGGTAGTAATTATTATTACAAAGTGGATCCAACTACCCAGCAGAGTGAGGGTTGGTTTAAAGGACCAGATGGAATTGTTTATCAAACCAGCGAGCATTACTTTCAGGCCCATAAATTTGTCAAAGGCACTCAAGCATTTAATGCCGTGGTTGCCGCAGCTGATCCAGGGGCGGCGAAGCGATTAGCAACAGGTATACATAACGGCCCAACAAATAAAATAAGCAATAACTGGCATGGTATTGGACCGGGGCCAATCGATTCAGAAGGACCCTGTCCGTTCGACCCAGGTCGTTATAATACACAGTTGCAATCTTTAACTTATAAAGACCGTGTGATGGTCAGGGCGTTGTACTATAAATTCACACAAAACCCCTTCATAAAACAGAAGCTAATAGCTATCGGATTTCGGCCGCTGATTGAAAACACCTCTAAGGCACCATACCCAGATGGATATTGGGGAAATGATATAGAAGATCCCGGTGTTAAGAAACGGCCTGTAAATATGTTGGGTCTCTTACTGGCTGCCCTTCGTGAGCATTTTAGGGATCCTCAAAATGGTGTCACTTTCCCTCCGCCAGCAAATTCACATGGGCAGGCTCAACAGCCGACATCGGGCTATAATCCTGCCGCTGCTGCTCCTGCGGTTCCCTTTGGGGCACCTGCGCAAAGTGCTCATCAGGCATACCGGTACCCCGCCTCGTCTTCCACCTTCCAACCTCAACTTCAGCAATATGCTCAGACTCCAGGCGCTGCTGCCGCCGCCGCTGCGGCTCCCGCGGTTCCCTTTGGGGCACCTGGGCAATATAATGCTCAAGTGCAATCAAACTACTATGTTGCTCCTTCTGTTCAACATTATCAGAGTAATATTCAGAACCAGCAATATTCAATTGTTTTTCAATCGCCAAAAGGGATCTGGAAGTTATCGAACAATGGCCAGTGGTTCTATAACGACTGCCCGACTGGTATAGTGCCTTTTCCGATTCCAACGCTACCCAGCCGTCGGTGGGCTCTTAGTGCGTCGCATGATGGATTGCAGCTTTTCATGAATGATGGATCCGTATGCAATTGGGATTGGTCTATGAATCAATATAGATAGCGTCCCACAATATTAACTTTTAATGTTTACACGCTGCCTCCTCCAAAGGTCCTAGAGGGGGAGGTAGACCAAGGCAGGATATAGGGGTGAAGTCGAATCCCAAATAATTTATATTAACATTCTGTTAATCATTTTCCTTCAAAATAAATATAAATGAGATTTTGATAAAAGTTTTTGACGTGCGAAAAAGTCTTTTGATCCTTTATATGTTGTTTGCATGGTGCGGGGTTATCAAGCCAATATGTGCTCAATCTTCCCTTCATCAAGCAATAGGTAGAAATGCCCATGGGACTGGATCCATTACTGACATAGATCCTTTTTATGACTCAACGCATTTCTATGTCCCAAAGTCTTTTTCCATAACTGACGAAGACTTGCAAAAGCAATGTGGCAAAATGCTTTTGAAAACATTAACGAAAATACCTGAGAAACTCGAAACTCTTTTGCACGCTGGGCAATTATTACAGCAAAAAATTTACAGCAATCCTAAAGACCCCATGCTGGTGCATTATTTGTGCGTAACAGCAATTATATATTTGAATAACGTTTTTGAATGCAACCTGTACGATTATAAGAATAAGCTGCATTTTAATATAGGTCTTAATACAGCGAAAGACGTGGTGGGGGCTGTTACAAACGCATTGCGAGGAACAAGCATATGGGCTGACGTACAGAAACAGGTAGACGATTTTAAAAAAGCATACGACAAGAATGCAGCCGCTGGCAAATGGGGGAAAGTTTTAAAGACAGGGGGAGCTAAGGGCGTGCACAAAATTACGGACAGAATCGATGCAGATGATTGGCTGAGGATATTCGGAGAGATAACAGCTGAACGCCTGGGTTGCTTGCCTGAATTCTTTCATATGGAAAATGACCCCACTAACGGCTGGGGGAGTAATTATTCGCCCCATGGGTTTACAGCGCCGGATGGGACTATTTACAAAACCAGTGAGCATTACTTTCAGGCCCATAAATTTGTCAAAGGCACTCAAGCATTTAATGCCGTGGTTGCCGCATCCGATCCAGGCGTGGCGAAGCAATTAGCAACAGTTATACATAACGGTATAACAAATAAAATAAGCAATAACTGGCATGGTATCGGACCGGGGCCAATCGATTCAGAAGGACTCTGTCCGTTTAAGCCGGGGGTTTATAATACACAGTTGGAATCCTTGACTTATAAAGACCGTGTGATGGTTAGGGCGTTGTACTATAAATTCACAAATCCAGCGAACAAGAACATAAAAAAGAAATTGATGGATACATATCCTCGCGCATTTATTGAAAACACCTCTAAAGCTTATCCAGAATATCCGGATGGATATTGGGGGAATGATATAAACGACGTGAATTATGCGGGTAAGCCTATAAATATGTTAGGGCTTATGCTTGCTGCGCTGCGTGAGTATTTGAAAGAGACTGATGGTGTTACGACTGCTTCGTCCTCTGCGTCCTACAGCTTTCAACATTCGCATCAGACGTCAGGCGCTGCTGCTGCCGCCGCCGCCGCCGCTGTTGCGGACCAACATTAAGTATTTTGATTTTTTTAGACCATCCCAACTTACCCCTTGAAAAACCCAGTTCTTTGTTCCCAAAGGGTATAGTGCCCATTCAAATCATTTTCCACCTTCGCCGTCATCACGAGGAGCCGTAGCAACGCTGTGATCCAGGAAAATACATGGATTGCTTCAGAACGATGTTCTTCGCAATGACGAGGGGAATCCCGCAAAATGATTTGAATGGGGTATATATTCCATTAGTTTAACTAAAGTTTAATCCATAACTGGAGTTTGCAGGGGCCTGCCTTGTGGTTCTTCGCCAAGAAGAGAGAAAATCTCAAAATATGGATAAAGAGTCGCTCATATTAAACTTTTATTAACATCTTAATGCCTAAAATATATTATATATTTAATCTATTTTGGTTAGTTTTATGGCGAATTCTATAAAAAGAAAAATTTTCAAAAGTATATATGCTCTAGGTTTCATGGCTTTGGTGAGTTACAACACTTTAACAGCTTCCCATCTTTTTGATCACGATCAAACAGCTCGTAATCAAAGTTTTGAGCATCCACAGTTTGGAATCACATTTGGTATTAATATCTTCCCTGTTTCCAATTTCGTGAAGGATTCTAATGATAGGCAACATCAATGGGAACCAGGGTCAAATTATTATCGAAATTGTGTTCTACCCCAGGAAGGAATTGATACCTACAAGGCTTATCAAATGCTGGACCAGCTTTATCGGGAAAATCATCCTGACATAGCCTGCAAATTTGAAACTCTTATGGCAAAAAAAGAACCTAGCATGCCCTTCATTACGCACAGTGTATGGTTCACCAATCAAGATTCCCCAAAAGAACTAACAGAGCAGTTTCTGGAATGGTATACGTATTCTTGTGGACTTCATCTGAAGGATAAAGGATGGAAACACTATCTGTGGGTTCAGGATAGAACAAAACTACCTCACACCACAGGTTTCTTGGAACACCGTGGCATTGAAATCAAGGAAATATCCAAAACACTAACCGATGACGATTTTTGTGGTCTTAAGAATCACGTCTATCACGAAATCTCCCAATCAAAGTTTGGACGGGCTGCCGATATCTTTCGTTGCGTTATTTTGAAAAAATACGGCGGAATTTACCGCGATATAGATTTTGTCATGACACGTCCCTTTACGGGTTTGGCTTTGGCCTATACGTTTTTTGCAGGGATTGAATATGCCTATTCCTATCCTTGTAATGCCATAATGGGTTGTCGTCCTGATCATCCCATCATGTCAAAAATGATTGAGAACATGAAACGTAACTTTGACCCAAAATTGGCTCCTGCTTACATCCAAGATTCCCTACAAAAGCACGGAGATTTATTGCATACACTATGTACGACTGGCCCTATTGCTTTAGGTGTGGCGTTGCACACAGCTCTTCTGTCCAAAGGACCTACATCATTCGGAGAGCACATCAGTCAAAAAGTCAACGAACAAACAGATCGCACCATTATTTTTCCCCCTGAGGTCTTCTTTGCCTATGAAGGTGGAAGGGATATTAATGCATTTGGAGTCCATGCATTTTCTGGAACGTGGTTAAAGCCAGAGTTTGGCAGCAAAGGCTAATTTTGAACGCTAAAGGTTAAAATTATCACCTAGATAAAGGCGTCTCACCTCAGCATTTTCAACAATCTGTTGGGGGACGCCTTCCATCAAAACCCTGCCATGGGCGATGATATACGCACGATTAATAATATCCAAAGTGTCCCTTACATTGTGATCTGTGATCAAAATACCAATGCCTAAAGTCTTCAAATGGGCTATGAGTTCGCGAATCTCCCCAACGGCGATGGGGTCAATGCCAGCCAACGGTTCATCTAACAACAGAAACTTTGGCGATCGCGCCAAAGCGCGCGCAATTTCAACGCGACGCCTCTCTCCTCCTGATAAGGCAAGGGCAGGGGATTGTCGCAGGTGACTGATGGCGAATTCGTCCAACAATGAATTTAGGCGTTGTTCACGTTTTTCTGGATTTTTTTCAGACAATTCTAAAACTGCCAAAATGTTCTGTTCAACATTCAGCCCCCGAAAAATAGAACTTTCTTGGGGAAGATAACCGATGCCTAGACGGGCACGTTGATACAAAGGCATGCCCATAATATTGACGTCGTTCAGATGAATTTCCCCACGATCAGGCTGAATAAGACCACTAATGATAGAAAAACAGGTTGTTTTTCCTGCGCCGTTTGGACCTAAAAGACCAACAGCCTCGCCAGACTGTACGTATAAATCGATACCTTGCAAAATGGGCCTTTTGCCAAAATTTTTATAAATATTCTGGGCACTGAGGGTTTGGGGGGAAGATGGTATGGAGAAGGGTGATGATGTGCGCATGTCTAAGGATGAATGGAGTTAGGCAATAAAACTGCCTGGACTGTATCAGACTTGTCCTTACCTGTCACATTATAATAGTCTGACTCCAGGTTGGCCGTTGCTTTCTGACCTTTAATGGTACTTCCGGCCTTAGTTAATACGATTTTTCCATCACACGTGATGATATTTGTTTTGCAATCATAAGTACAGCGTTCTGCTCTTATACTGAAATCTTCCTCTTGAAAATAAACATTCCCCTCAGCCTCGATGGTATCAATATTTTGAGATGACTGTTGATCCGATAAATTAGAAAAATTCACTTGGAAATAGTCCGCTGTTAAAGTCTGCGTGCGGGGTAGGGGGGAGGTTTTCGAAGGGGGACGGGTTCTGATGGCATGGGCGTCACCCTTAACATGAGATTGATTTTTTTTAGGCTCGTATTGCATCTCCTTTCCCTTAATAAGAAAAGAAGGTTGAGCGACCTTTAATGGGGCAGAAGCGGCTACCCAGGAAGTTGCAATAATAAAAAGACAAAAAATAAAAAAGTTTACGTGCATTCCATTTTTCTTTAACGACGGGCAGTCAGCTCAGGTGTACCTAAGAAAACAATACGTTGACCCTCTTCCAAAACTTTAAACCCATGGGCTTTTATATTGGCTTGTTTATTATGCCCTTCCACAAGTTCATTATTGTGTGCAGTTCCTTTATCAAGGTCGACGGTTGCCTTATGGGTCGTTAGCTGAATACCATTTGTATGTTCAAGGCAGACTTGACCTGTTAGATTCATTTTTCTGCTGGTTTGATTATAAATCCCTTGATCGCCTTTCATTTTAATTTGCTCACCATTAATCAAATGAAGGGTGATTTCTATGTCATGTAGCAAAATTTCTTGCGGCGATATCTGTTGACCCGTCTTAGATTTGATAACAAAGGGCCTATTCTGCTTATCAACACTTTTAAAGCACAAGCTAGTCGCTTGATTAGATGTCGATGGTGGTAGTTTGGAAGTTTTTAAACTTGTCATACTTTTTAGTGGCCAAAATAAAATACATGCTAAAAGGCTAACACTAAGCAGAACCAACAAATACTGTGTTAGGACAACACGCCGTTTAAAAATCATTTCACATCCGTTTCTACAACCGACATCTTAACTGGTGTATTTCTAACATGAATTTTTGACTAACACAAATAAACTTAAGGGGCTGTTTTAATGCCAACTTCTTTTTCCAGGTACACTAAAAACTTCTGGGGATCATTATTCCCTTTATCTCCCGATGTAAAAATAGAACCATATTCGCTTCGAAGGGCTAAAAGTTGGCTTATGCCTTCAAATAAGATATCGAAAATGCGAAGTTCATTATCTTTTTTGACAACCTTCCAATAAACTTTGGCAGGCTCAGAACTTGGTGAGTCGTTAAAGGAAAAAAGGGTTTTCACCTGCATAGTACCGTCAATTTGTTTCGCTGCAGATTCAACCTTATGAGTCGTGTTTCTGAAAGTTTTAACTCTTTCGGGGGTGGAATAAATTTTCACTAATCGCTTTGCAAAAATTTGACGAAACCTTTCCTTTTGTTCTGGAGTGAACGAGCGGCCATTACTTCCTAAAACAAAATTAGCTATTTCCCTAGTTACAAAGCTTTTTTCCAGTAATTGACCGAATTCGTCTTGCCCAGCGGTTTCTCTGTTGGCAACTTCCATACCCTGCTTGACAAGATCTTCCACAAAGGATTTAGACTCTTCTTCGTTGGGAATCTGAAATTGTGAGGCTTGTAGAGCCCCAAACAATGCAGCGCACAGAATAAAAGTACAAAAGACAAGAAACAAAGCGTTCCTTTTTGGTGTTCTGGTGAGCATTATGCCGGTCCATTTTTGAAGTTAATTCGAGAATATTAATTATACTGTAACGGTTGTATGTTTAACAAATTATTAATTGCAAACGAAAAAAGGCGAGGTATGCTCGCCTTTCTTTTATTATTATTATAAGAACAGATTTTTAATAATCCATTCCCATGCCGCCACCCATGCCAGGGTTAGGCATCGCTGACGATTTTGGTTCAGGCTTCTCAGCAACCATGGCTTCCGTTGTGATTAACAGACTGGCAATAGACGCTGCATCTTGCAAGGCAGTTCTGACGACTTTGGTTGGATCAATAATACCCAATTTAACCATGTCACCGTAGATGTCTTGTTGCGCATCATACCCAAAGTTATAATCGCTGTTATCCAAAACTTTACCAATAACAATCGATCCATCAGCGCCCGCATTAATCGCAATTTGACGAATGGGAGACGTTAAAGCATGTCGGATAATCCGAATGCCAACATCTTGATCGCTATTGGATGTTTTTAGGCCATCTAAAACTTTCAGGCTGCGAACCAACGCTACACCACCACCTGGGACAATACCCTCTTCAATGGCTGCTCGTGTTGCATGCATTGCATCTTCAACGCGGTCTTTGCGTTCTTTAACCTCAACTTCTGTCGCACCACCTACACGAATGACTGCTACACCGCCGCTTAGTTTTGCTAGGCGTTCTTGCAGTTTTTCACGATCATAATCAGAACTTGACTCTTCCGCCTGTGCGCGAATTTGATTGCAACGTGCTGCAATTTCACTCTTTTGGCCAGCGCCATCAACAACAATAGTATCATCCTTAGAGATGGAAACCTTCTTGGCTGTTCCCAGCATCTGAATAGTTACATTCTCTAACTTAAGGCCTACGTCCTCTGATACAACCTGGCTGCCTGTTAGAATAGCGATGTCCTCTAAAATTGCTTTGCGACGATCACCAAATCCAGGAGCCTTCACCGCAGCCACTTTCAAACCACCACGCAGTTTGTTAACAACCAAGGTTGCCAAGGCTTCACCTTCAACATCTTCAGCAATAATCAAAAGCGGACGACCCGATTGAACAACGGCTTCTAGGACAGGAAGCATCGCTTGTAATCCAGACAATTTCTTTTCGTGAATCAAGATATAAGGATTCTCTAATTCGCAAACCATTTTCTCTGAATTGGTAACAAAATAAGGTGAGATGTATCCTCTGTCGAATTGCATACCTTCAACAACGTCAAGTTCTGTCTGCAAGGATTTAGCTTCTTCAATAGTAATAACGCCTTCTTTACCAACTTTTTCAACGGCTGTGGCTAACATTTCACCAATTTCTTTTTCGCCATTGGCAGAAATGGTTCCTACTTGTGCAATTTCAGCGCGCGTTGAAACTTTCTTGGATCGGCTTTTAAGGTCAGTGATAATAGCTTCAACAGCCAGATCAATACCCCGTTTTAAATCCATCGGGTTCATACCAGCCGCAACAGCCTTGATGCCTTCGCGAACAATCGCTTGGGCCAAAACAGTTGCCGTTGTGGTGCCATCACCGGCCAAGTCTGATGTCTTGGTGGCAACTTCACGCACCATCTGTGCGCCCATGTTTTCAAATGGATCACTTAACTCGATTTCTTTAGCAACGGAAACGCCGTCTTTTGTAATACGAGGCGCACCGAACGATTTACTAATAACGACATTGCGTCCTTTCGGTCCAAGCGTCACCTTAACGGCATCAGCCAAAATATCGACGCCGCGTAACATTCTTTCGCGGGCATCTGCTGAAAAGCGAACTTCTTTTGCGGCCATAACTAATTCCTTCCTTTATAAAATTTAACTAACGTAATTTCGATTTAGGCTACTTTGTGGGTAATAATTCCCATGATGTCAGATTCTTTCATAACTAAATAATCTTGACCGCCAACTTTAATTTCGGTGCCCGACCACTTGCCAAACAAGATGCGATCGCCAGCTTTCACGTCCAAAGGAACCAGGTTGCCTGACTCGTTGCGTGTTCCGCTTCCGACTGCTACAATCTCGCCTTCCATGGGCTTTTCTTTGGCAGTATCAGGGATAATAATACCGCCAGTGGTTTTTTCTTCCAACTCTACCCGCTTGACAAGTACGCGGTCATGCAATGGTCTAAAGTTCATGTTATCCTCCGTTAAATAATCTGGGTTAAAATCAGCACTCTCTGCTTTCGAGTGCTAATTTAAGGCGGGCGCCTTCTCGCTGTCAAGTTTTTTTTCCCATACTTAGTAAATTGAGTTACGGTATGTCAGAATTATTGTTTAGATTTTTTTTATGATTAAATACTCGTTACAACTGCACCAGGTGAAGCGCCATTTCGTTCAAGGTGGTCAGACTCTGGAAGTTTTAAAAAACATTAACCTGCAGCTTAAAAAAGGCGAAAGTGTGGCTTTGGTTGGCCCCAGCGGCGCTGGAAAGACGACCTTGCTACAGATTTGTGGGTTATTAGAGGCGCCAACCTCTGGAATTTTGAAAATTGACGGACAGTCTTGTGAAAGCCTTGACGATTTCCAGCGAACAATTTTACGCCGGCAATATCTGGGGTTCGTCTATCAATTTCACCACCTTTTGCCTGAATTTTCAGCCTTAGAGAACGTGATGTTCCCTCAGCTTATTAATGGGGAAACAAAACCAAAGGCACGGGCACAAGCTGAACTGTTGCTGAAAAATATGGGTTTGGAACATCGTTTGCACCACAGACCAAATCAATTATCAGGAGGTGAGCAGCAACGGGTGGCCATTGCCCGAGCCGTATCCAACAGTCCAAAAGTTTTATTGGCAGATGAGCCAACAGGAAACCTTGATAATGCAACAGGAGAAAAAGTATTTTCTGAGATGCTTAATCTGGTCTCCAACGCCAATCTATCCGCTTTAATCGCAACCCATAATATGGAGTTAGCGGCTCGTATGGACCGGATTGTTTATTTGAAAGATGGCGTTCTGTTGGCATGAAGGCAGGTACGACCTAGTGGTCGTCGCTGCCTGCATGATCCAGCACGTCTGGGATATCATCCAAATCTTCACCTAACTCCGACGTGTCTTCCATTAAGCTGCTGTCATCCGCCAGATCAGTATCCAGATCATCGACCAAATCGATATCACCAACCAACAGACTGTCTTCTAACCCAACGGCTTTGGCTACATCAACTGCAGCTCGACCGCGCCGGCCCCGGCCTGAGGTTTGCAATTCAAAGGTTGTGCCACATTTCGGGCACAGGATTGGGCTTTTCAATAAATCATAGAAACGACCCCCGCACCCTTGACAGCTTCTTTTAATTCCCCATTCTGGCTTAATCACGTTGGTACCCTTCCTTTATAAAGCTCAATGTTTACTGCATTGTATGTACTTAGCTGATATCAGCGTAAATGACAAGTTTGTTGAATATACTCTCTTGAGGCGTGGAATCATCTTGTGCAAGCTCGATCCTTAATACACTCTAAAATTGGATATGCGGTTTGTTCTTTGGCGATTAATTAAAGACAAGTTATGGGATTTGAGTCATAATTCATACTCGTAATGAATGTATTAAGGTAAGATTTAACAATGGCACAGGCACCAGCATATAAAGTTGTGGCGCAGAATCGTCGGGCACGGTTCGATTATGCCATTGCAGAAACGATTGAGGCGGGTATTATGTTGACCGGCAGTGAAGTGAAGTCTTTGCGCGCTGGAAAATCCAGCATTAACGAGTCTTTTGCTGGCGAGATGTTGGGTGAAACAGGGGGTGGCATTTTCCTTTTTAATGCCAATATACCTGAATATCTAGAGGCTAATCGTTTTAACCATGAACCGAAGCGTCCGCGTAAGTTGTTGCTGCACAAACGCCAAATTAATAAATTCTTGGGCGCCATTCGTCGCAAGGGCATGACCCTTGTCCCTATGCAGGTTTATTTTAATGCCAAAGGACGCATCAAGGTGGAAATTGGCCTGGCCAAGGGCAAGAAAACTGTGGATAAGCGGGAAACCATTAAAGAGCGCGATTGGCAAAGGGATAAAGCCAGAATCTTAAAGGGAGACTAAAAATAGGTAGCTGGGGATGGTTTGTTACTCTAAGTCTGGGTGGTATTGGAACGGTCGCTGTTCTAGCCTATGCGGTGAAGGGAATTTTGTGGTTCTTTAAATAGCCGGTTCTTTTTCTCCCCCGAATTTTTGCCTTGTTTCCTCTAACCCTTGCGGGCTTCCGATGTCAGCCCATAAATTCTCATGCGTCAATCCATGTAATCTTTTGCGATGTTCTGCTTCGGCAAATATTTTCGTCACAGGGAAAATGGTTTGGTGTGGCCACACCCGAGATTTTTGAAAAACCTCAGCCGATAAAATTTGAATACCTGTGTAGACATAATCACCAGGATTCTCTGGTTCTGCTAAATGCAAATTACTACGGTCATCTTTATTATAATCCCCGCGTCCATAGTAACCAATTGTTTGATGTTTGGGCACCACTGCTAACAAAACATCCATCGTGTCAGGGTCCCATGCATCTGCCATTTTCGTTAAAAGAGGTTCTGTTGGCGAATCTTGCCACCATATATCCCCATTAATGCAGACAAAAGGCTGGTCACCAAAATGCTTTAAGGCTTTGGCTATGCCGCCACCTGTTTCTGAAATTACAGGCTCATAGGAAAACAAAATTTTAGGCTGTTCTGCCAAATGCTGGTGAATTTCTTTAGCTAAATGATGGGTATTCACGACAATTTTTTCTACCCCAACCGCGTGTAAACGATTGATCGTTTCATCCAAACATGTTGTTGATCCAATGGAAATCAAGGGCTTGGGCGTGACATCTGTTAAAGGGCGAAGGCGCTTACCAAAGCCAGCGGCTAGGATCATGGCTTGTTTGATACTTTTTGTCATACGCTTGGAATACCTTGATTATGTAAGGGAAGATAGGCTTCAAACCAATCATGAACAGGTTTTAAAGATGGTTTTTGAAGGGAATCTTTTAAATAGTTCCATAAACGTGGTAAATGGCACAAATACTTTGGCTTGCCCTGCCTTAAAGCATAACGGGTAAAAACCCCAATAACTTTGACGTGGCGACCGGCCCCCAAAATAGCGGCTGCGGTACGGTAATCAGACTGCTGGGCTGAGGGAACCTCTTCTAAAAAGATTTCCCATAAACTTTTTTGCAGATTAAGGCTTACATCACGGCGGGCGTCTTCCACTAAAGAAATAAAATCGTAAACAACAGGGCCCCATACAGCATCTTGGAAATCCAAAAGGCCGCATTGTTGCAACGGGGCATTTGCGGCTGGCAACCACATCAAGTTATCGACATGATAGTCGCGTAAAACCAACCGGTGCGGTAGATCAGGAAGGTTCGAAAAAACGGTGCGCCAAGCGCCCAGAAAATCCTGCTTTGCTATTTCATAAGTGGTTTGGGTTTCAACCGCTGGCCAATACCAATCCATAAAAACTTGAACTTCAGTCAATAATTTCTCAAGGCAGTAATCAGCGATGAATGCGGGTTTTTCCAAACCGTTTTGGTGCAGATATTTTAAAACTCTTACAGCTTCTTTATAAAGACTTGCTTCCCGTTGGGGGGAGTCTTCTAAAATTTTGGAGAATGTCTGATCGCCAAAATCCTCTAACAGAACGAATCCTTCTTCTATATGATGACCCAGGATCCCTGGGGTTCGAAGACCTAGTTCTTTCAAATGATGGGCAATAGCAATGAATTGGGCTGGATTTTCAGGGGAGGGGGCATCCATCAAAATACGTTGGGATTGAGGTAGCCGAAAGTATTGACGCAGCGACATATCGTTAGCCAAAAATTCAAGTTGTTCTGGCTGATAGTCATTATTTCTTAGAAACTGGTGACGAAGTGCTGTTCGAGATGGACTTATAATGGACACTCTATTTTACAACTCCGTTGATCTATGTCTGAAACTTTAATGTAAATATTGTATCGGAAGTCGGGTAAAAAATCACCTAAACGTTCTGGCCATTCAATCAGACAAATATGTTGGTTGAAGGCTTCCAGTAATCCCAGTTCTTCTGCGTCCTCTGGTCCCTTTAGACGATACAGGTCACAGTGCCAAATTTCCCCCTTTGGCGTGTCATAGGTCTGTATCAGAGTGAAGGTTGGACTAGGTACATCCGTAGTCGGTAAAAGGCTTTGTATGAAGGCCCTGGCAAAGGTTGATTTTCCTGCTCCCATATCTCCCCACAGCGCAATAACACAAGGGGCAGCCACAGCTGTTGCCAGAAAATGTGCCTGTTCTTCTAGTTGGGGTTGTGTAAGATTTTTCATAAGCTCAGGCGTTTGAATACTATCTTTGTTAAGTTTTTGTTAAGAATTTGTCATAGTTTGTAACATACCAGATATTGTTAGACCAGGATAATCAGGCGATTATGGTTCTAGAAATGTTAGCTGCCTCAAATAAGTGATAAATGCATTATGTCCATGCCTTCTCCACAATTTTATCAAGAAACGTCTTACCATCCAACAGTTTGTCATTCTGAAATGGCACAGACGCTTCAATCTACTTTGGGGGGGACCGTTAGCTGCAGTGGGGTAGGGGTTCACTCTGGCCAACCGGTGAGTTTAACCTTGCGGCCAGGAAAAGTGGACAGTGGGTATATTTTTGTTAGAACCGATGTTACCTCAAATAGCAAGATTGCGGGACGTTATGATCACGTTGTAGATACACAATTATGTACAAAGTTGGCGAATGCAGAAGGTTTTAGCATCAGCACGGTCGAGCATGTGTTGGCCGCCCTTGCAGGGGCCCATATTACCAATGCTATCATTGAGGTCAACGGCCCTGAAGTTCCCATTATGGATGGCAGCTCTGCTGTGTTCAGCCAACTTATTGAAAAGGCGGGTATACAACCACAAAACACCGTTGTCCGTGGCATAAAAATTCTAAAGCCTGTTCGTGTGACTGTTGGCCAGTCTTACGCAGAGTTTGTACCCTGTGAGGATCGCCTTGTCACAATGACATTTGATGGCCATGGTCGATTGAAGAAATTAGCTGCCAAGAAAGAGATGACCTTTGATTGGGATCATGATGACTTCAATGATTTGCTGGCTGATGCGCGCACGTTTGGATTTTATGATGATGCGCAAAAACTATTGGCGATGGGTTTAGCCAAGGGGGCTTCCCTTGAAAATACAGTCGTCATTCAAGATGAAAATACGGTCATGAATCCAGAAGGACTGCGATCATCCGATGAACTGGTTCGTCACAAGATTTTGGATGCGGTTGGGGATTTGGCTCTGGCCGGTGTTCGCATTCAAGGACACTTCCGAGGCGTCAATTCGGGTCATGCCCTGAATAACCAATTGCTTCGAGCTTTATTCAATACGCCCGATGCGTGGTGTTAGGATTTTTTAAGAGCTACTACGCCTCAAATCAAGCTCCACCCCTTTAAGAGGTGAGCTAGAAATAAATTCCAAGAAAGATGCCTTTGGATTTAATAATTCTTCGTAAGCTTTCTTTGAAAGAACAACAACCTGTTGTTGCCCCCTTATGGTGACTTCCTGAGGACCTTCAACTGTTGCTTTGCGGACAACTTCACTAAACTTTGCCTTTGCCTCTTTTAATGGCCAAGATTGCATTTTATCCCCCAATAGGGCCAGTTTTACTAATTAGACCAATCTAATCAATTGTTAGTAGATTTCAAGTGTTTAATAAGCCGACTTATTTCCTTAAAAACCACTTTAACTTCACATAGTCGCGCAAAAATTTATGATATTCGCCGATTAAAAGAATAACTGTTTCTGTATTGCCCGCCTTCTTTTCCATGATGGGGTGGGGAAGGATGATAAGGGATGCTGGCAAATAATATCGAAAATGCAGCAAACTTCTTATCATATGGTAATTCGTCGTCACCAATCGCAATGATTGAATGTGATTTTGCTCAACCCAAAGGGCGGCTTCTTTTGCATTCCCCAATGTATTCTTAGCCTGGTATCCCAATTCGGCAGACGTTCCAGCAGTTGAATCCAAAGCTTCGACATGTTGATGGTTTAAAAGGGCGGACATTTTAACAGCAGGGTGGACCCCTGATATTAACAGTTTCCTACCCAAACCCTGCTGTACCAATTGAAAGCCCAACTGTACGCGTCCCTTTCGCCCCGTCAAAACCACGATTCCGTCTGTCGTGGTGGTGGTGTCTGATACCGTTCGTGGAATATTGTAAACGAAGACTAAAAATCCACCCAACCAAAGGATCAGGAATCCAACACCCCAAAAATGCCAACTCTTAAAGGTCATTGTTCCAAATGGTGCAAAAGGCGAAGGACCGTTAGATAGGATACAAAAGCACTGACAATTGCTGTCACAAGGGGCAACAACAAAAAGAAAGGCAATTGATAGAATGTGATTAAGGGCTCAAACAGAAGGGGTGAGCTCAATAAAGGTGGCAACATACTCAGGCAGTACAAAACAACCAAACTAATAACCAGGCCAATAAAACTTCCTTTCAAACAACTAAGAAAAGTTTTGTTTTGAAATTGCCGTGCAATGAAGGTATTTCTAGCCCCCATCAATCGCAAAATATCGACAATTGAACGATAGGCTGTAAGCGATGTTCTGGTCACTAAACTGACCAGTGCCATCATAATCATCAAAATAAGAATAATGCCCCCTAAGACCAACGTTTGAAGGGTGCGGTTATGAATTTGGACCATCGAATGCCATTTGGCATAGGGTTCCACATGAATTCCGGCTGCTATCTGGCGGAGTTGTTGGGTTAATCCTTTTATCTTTACAGGAACCTTACTGTCCAGAGTGACATCAATTAAAATGGGTAAGGGTAAATCCTCAACCGTGTTCAAGTCGTTTGCTAACGGACCTAATAAATTTATCAATTCTGATCGTTCCACCACCTCTATTTTTTGCAAGGAAGGGATGGTTTTTAAAAAGGTCGACACCTTTTCCAATAAAACAGCCGATTGTTCTGGATCTTTCTCGATTAAAGGTATCTCCACCGTAAAGGTCGGATTCGATCCTGTGTCCGGATCATAAACCGACAGAAAACCCATCACCATAAAAACGATGATAATGCTAAGGAATCCAACCGCCCAAGACAGATAGGTTTGCCCACCATCTTGGTTAAGGGGAAATTGGTGCAGGGAAGTGTTTCGAGTTTTCAACATCAGTAGTAGTCGCTAGGCCGGCGATTTTGAACGGGGGGTTTGGCCTGAATGCGCCCCTGATGCAGCTGCAGTTCGATATAGGGAAACGCACTGACCAATGCTTGGTTGTGGGTGGCCAAAACAATGCTTGTGCCCATTTTATTAAGTTCCTCAAACAACGACATCAAGCGATGGGCGCTGTGGGCATCCAAGTTGCCTGTTGGTTCATCAGCCAGCAATAACAACGGGCGGGTAATTACCGCCCGGGCAATAGCGACCCTTTGTTTTTGACCATCAGACAACTGAAAAGATAAGTTATGAAGATGATCGCCTAGACCTACCCAATGAAGCAACTCAGCCGCATATGTGTAAGCCCGACGGGTGTCAGTGCCTGTTATTTTTAAAGCTAACGCGACGTTATCTATTACTGACAAATGATCAATCAGTCGACAATCTTGAAAGACCAATCCCATTCGTTGACGAAAGCTGGGCAGTTCAGCAGCTGATAAACTATTCACATCACGGCCGAAAACGCTGACTCTTCCGCCTGAGGCTTTAAATCCACGGTATATCAATTTCAGTAATGAGGTTTTACCAGCGCCACTGGGGCCCGTTAAAAAGTAAAAGGTTCCGGCGAACAACGAATAGTTTAATTCATAGAAGACAGCTTGGCCTGTTGAATATTGTAATCCAACCCCTTCAAACTTAATAATTTCAACATTAGGACGCCGTTGGTAAGGCAAGGGCTGCTCTTCTTGAAGTTTTTTTGGATAGTATCGTTTTTGGACCTTGAAATCAACGATGGGTTTTTCTTGTGTCACTAACACGTGATAGGATCGATTTATATAACAAGCTAGTTGCCCGTTTAAGGTCCATTAGTTGTGCAGGGTTGCTCCTTAAAACTGCCGGCGAACAGGCGAATAATTCAAAAACTCAACAAAAAACGGGTGGATAATACCAAAAGGAAGAATGATAAATCAACGCATCAAACCAAAGGCTAGATGCCATTCGCGGTAAAATTGTTTGAAAAACTGTAATTTATCGCAAAAGTATTGTAGTCTTCCGCTATGAGCTTTTTTACTAAAAAATTACCGATACAACGCAAAGAATTGTTTGCGGCCCTTGATATAGGATCGAGCAAAGTCTGCTGTGCGATTGCAAAGCTTGATGGCGCAAGGCCGTCGCCTGATGACGTGCCCATGGAGGGTCGATCCCTTCGGGTTGTGGGTGTCGGCTATCAACTCTCCAAAGGGTTAAAATCAGGCGCCATTATAGATTTGGAATCTTTGGAAGATTCGATCCTAAGCGCTGTTCAAAATGCCGAACAGGCTGCAAGGCAGAATATTAACAGTGTCTATGTCAGCCTGCCGGCCTCCTTTACCCAATCGCATATTTTAAGGACAGAGATTTCCCTTTCTGGCAACCCTGTTGATGAAAGCCATTTACGGCGTTTGCTGAACTTAAATTATGAAGGCATTGTCAAAAACAACCGCCATATTATTCATATTTTACCCTTATCATATACCCTTGACTCTATCACAGGGATTCGTGACCCCAAAGGGATGGTCGGGGAAACCCTATCCGCGACGCTGCACGTTGTCAGCGCCCCTTTAAGCTTGATTCGAAACCTAAGCGGTTGCATCGGTCGTTGTCATTTGGATATTGCTGGGTATGTTTCATCGGCGTACGCCTCTGGCTTGGCGACGTTGGTTGAGGATGAATTGGAACTGGGCGTTACGGTGATTGACATGGGTGGGTCGCAAACTACGATCGCCTCTTTCATCAATGGTACGTTGGTTCGAATCAATTCGATTCCTTTGGGCGGCGGCAGTATCACCGCAGATATTGCCAGAGGACTTGGAACACCTTTAGCTCAGGCAGAGCGTCTGAAGACATTGTATGGCACGCTGATGCCATCCAGCTCCGATGATCGTGAAAACATCTTCATTCAGTCTATGGGGGAAACGGATAACAGTTACCAGCAGCACGTTTCAAAAGGAATGCTGATTCATATAATCAGATCTCGCGTTGAAGAGATTTTGGATTTGGTTTCGCAAAAAATGAAGACTTCTGAAGTTGACCCGTTGGTGTACCAGCGCTTGGTTATTACAGGCGGAGCAAGCCAGCTTCAGGGGTTGAGGGAAGTCACCGGTCAGCTGCTGACAAAGCAAGTGCGCCTTGGGTTGCCTATGGGCCTGACAGGGACGGTTGATATGATCAACAACCCCGCGTTTTCAACCTGTGCGGGGCTTTTGTTTTATGCCTTGCAAGATTATAACGGTGATCAAGTGGGCCCGCTGGCGCCCGCAAAATGGCAAATTGCGCAAAGATTAGGGCTGTGGTTTAAAGAGAATTTTTAGACTGTTACAAAAAAAATACAAGATTTAGCATAATTAGCGCGCTTCGCCGCCCAAGTGTCTCACATCTGTCTGAACTTATTCACAGCAATCAAGCAAAAAACAAGAGGGGGGTAAAGACAATAAACTGCAATTAAAAAAATATACCGACGATATATTAACTTGCAAGGGTGATCCCAATGAATTATGTTCGCCATGAAATACTCTGCGCCACCGCGTAAGTATTAAAATTTCGACGTATACAATAAGGGATACCAAGATCATGATGAAGAAAATGAATAAGGCGCAAGAGCAGGCATTATTAATGCTAATCGGTCTAACTTTCTTAGCCCCCCAAGCCAAAGGTAGTGGCGCTGGAGAGGAGCTGTATGATGCAACCAGTGGTTCATCTCTCCGTACTCCTGCAACAATGAAATTGGAAAGCTTACCTCCTTCCTCTGATAAAGGACCTATAGAATCAGCTGAAAAGCCAAGAAATCCCGCAATTTCAGTATCGCGGAAGAGAGACCGTGATGATTCTGAGAATGAGCAAGATGGTCTTGAAACTGAAGCTAAGAAGCGTTGCGACACAAACCAAAGCTCAAGCTCAAGCTCAAGCTCAAGCTCTTCCTCGTCTGCAGGGCCTACAAGTGATGCTAATCAAGACTTATCTGGTTTTTTACCACCTCTACCCGCACAACAACAAAGAACGACAGAAATAGAATCGGTACGTAATGTATTGATGGATGCAAATCTTGATTCAGATGCACGCGTCGTTCGTGCTTACAATATGTTCGTGGCAATGGATCACGCAGGCGCAGCGACAGAAGGCGCAGTAGGCTTGGTGAATGATCCAACTATTGGTATCGAGATACGCACACGCCTTGCTCAGAAATTTTTGTCTAATCATAATCTTGTTGATGCGCATTATATGCTGATAGCGAGAATCGTAGGTTGGCTGAATGATCCAACTATTGATAAAACTAAGAGCGTGGCTATTGCTGGGGATATTTTGGCTACTGTTAAGTATCCTCGTGCGCATTATGAGCCGATAGCGACAATCGCAGTAGGTTGGCTGAATGATCCAACTATTGATAAAACTAAGCGCGCAGAGCTTGCTGGGAGGATTTTGTCTAATAGTAATCTTGATCTGTATCATGCACCAGCAGCGACAATCGCAGTAGGTTGGCTGAATGATGCACGTATTAAAATCAATACGCGCGCAAAGCTTGCTCGGAATATTTTGGTTACTGATAATCTTAAGGAACATCATAAATCAGTAACGACAATCGCAGTAGGTTGGCTGAGTGATGAAAGTATTCATATCAAGACTTTCGAGGATATTGCTAGTGATATTTTGGCCAGTGAATATATTGATATAAATAGTCGTGTAGAGCTTGCTATCCGTTTTTTTAATGAATTTGACAGTGATAAAATGACCGGTTTTAGTAATAATCAAAATACACAAGATCTGGTATCCACAGTTGAGCCTTGGGTGACGAACGATAATATACCTATCCAAAAGCGTGCAAAGCTGGCTAGTGGTATTTTGAATGCAAACGGTTGGGATGAAAACGACAGTGAATATAGTACAAGTGTAGCGAAAACGGTGATCAGTTGGTTAGATAATGCAGATATTGATATAAATACTTGCGCAAATCTTGTTCTTAAAATTTTTGTTAATTATAATGGTGTTTATGAAGAAACGCAAATAGAGGTTGCAGTAGCAGCAATAAAATTGTTGAGTGATGCACGTATTGATATCAATAAGCGTGGAGATATTGCCATGTATATGTTGAGTATAGATCTTAGCGGCCCGTCCTTGGAACCCGCAGTAGACGTAATGATGAATATGTTGAGCAATACAAAGATTGAGAAAAGTCTTCGAAATACGATTGAAGCGTATATTGTAGATGGTCCTTTAAGCGGAGTTTCAAACCCCACGCTTGTAAGGATGCTAAATCATACAGCCATAAACGAATCTACACGCGCAGATATTGCTGAATCTATTGTGGATCAATATCCAGAAGAGGCTATAAATACGCTGAGTAAGCCCGATATGTGTATCAATGCACGCCGATGGCTTGCTCATTATATTTTGAAAGAGGATGCTCTTGCCGCACATCACGGAACGGTAGCATTAGCTCTTATAGGTTTGCTGAATGATGCAAGTATCGATATCAATACGCGCGCACTTCTTGCTCAGGATATTTTGAGTCAAGATGATCTTGATGAACAAGTAGCGACAATCGCAATAGGCTGGCTGAATGATGCACGTATTGATATCGATACACGCCGATGGCTTGCTTATTATATTTTGGAGGAAGATGCTCTTGCCGTACATCACGGAACGGTAGCATTAGTTCTTGTAGGTTTGCTGAATGATGCACGTATTGCTATCGAGGCTCGCACACGGTTTGCTGCCAGCATTTTAAAGAGAGATGCTCTTATTGAACATCACGAAAAGGCAGCCGCAGCTGCTAAAAATTGTCTGTCTAATTTAGGTGATGGTAGAGGTGACTATTCTATTATCAGAAATTCCGTAATTCTTGCTGAGTTGATTTTAAACAGAGATGCTCTTTCCCCATATCATGAAGCGGTAGCCAAGACCGTTAGAAACTGGGTAGGTAATGCAAATTTTCGTTTACCTGAACGTGCATCGATTGTTTCCAAGATTTTAGGCAGAAAGAACCTTGCCGCATATCACGCAGATCTATTGCCACCCATAAAATAGACCAACCATGGAGAGCTTTTAAGAAGGGGGCTTGATGGGGGCAAATATGCGCAATTGATAATTGCCGATGGAAGGAATGGTTTCAAATACAATGAAAATCTCATCTTGTTTTTCGAATTTTATAACGAAATTATGGGATGGGATCACCAATTACACATTTTGATTCAATTTCTTGAAGAGGCTGATCCGTACGAATTATCGGGTCACAATTAACTTTCCGAACTGGCAGCCCGTTGCAGGCGATCATTAAGGGCTGCCCCTAAACCTTTCAAAGGGATGGGCATGACGGCAATCCCCTTAAACAAACCTGGTTTATCCAGTTCGTTTAACATGGAGAATAAATTGGCTGCCGCTTCCTTTAAATCACCCGTTTTACTTAAATTAAGGTGGGCGGGTTGATCGTTGTGTCCAAAACCCAAGAAGGCCTCGCCGGGTTCAGCATGCAAACAATTGATGCGAAGGGGCAGTTGCGGGGCGTAATGACGTTTCATCATGCCGGGTGCCTTGATAGCGGTTGTGCCAACTTCCTGGTGGATCGCGTGTCCCAGAATTTCCTCTAACATTTCAACAGGTGTTCCGCCGGGGCGCAGTAAAACAGGCACGTCGCCGGATAAATCCAAAATGGTTGATTCAAGGCCCACTTGGCAGGGGCCGCCGTCCAGGATAAAAGGTGTGCGAGGCCCTAAACTTTGGTGGACAGCCTCTGTTGTTGTTGGGCTGATATGAAGCGACCGATTCGCACTTGGGGCCGCTAGGGGTTTTCCATAAGCCTTTAATAAATCTAAGGCCACAGGATGATGGGGAACCCGAATCGCCACTGTTTCTAACCCAGCTGTTACCAAAGAGCTAAGATTTGTTGGCTTTTTGTTCAAAACCAAGGTCAAAGGTGAGGGCTGTGTATGCCAAAAATAAGTTGCCAGTATTTCGGCAACCTTGGTGAAATAAGCCCATTGCTGGGCCTGTACATAATCTGACACATGAATAATTAATGGGTTAAACTGCGGGCGCTTTTTCAATTCATAAATCTTAGCCACTGCGTGCCCATTCAATGCATCAGCCGCCAATCCATAAACTGTTTCTGTGGGCATCACAACCAGATCACCTTGTGCTAAAAGTGTGCAGGCTTGATTGATAGAGGTTTTTTTTTTGGAGGGCATATTAACCATTTATTAATATTTAAAAATATATGTATATCAGCATTCATTTTTTTATTTGGGGAAAATAACAATGTATGATAAATTAAAAAAATTTACTTTGTTTTCGTTTGCTTTTGTCGTCAATCAAAGCCAACTTCATGCAACAGGCATGTCCGACAAAGATTTTGAAAAACCAGATCATTATCAATTAAAGCAGATTCATCAGGAAAAACTTAACTTAAACCGCCAAAAAACTGAAGTGCAAAAATTAATGGCGCAGGGGTTCCCTGAAAAAAGAGCCAAAGAAATTCATGCCCAAAATCAAGTCGCTCTGTTTTTTGAAAAACAACTTATAACGCCATTGGTGCCAGCCTGGAAAATTGTAGAACAGATTGGATCAACCTGCGAGGTAGTGTTGAATAAGGATAATAATGGGCTTTTAGATGAATTTTTTGTATCTTCCGATATTGAATGCCTTAAAGAAAAAGATGCCCCGCTTGTTTTTAATGAGACACGTTTTGTGACAGAAGGCGAAGAGATTCACCCCATTAAATTTAAAAGATTGCAGGAAAAATATTCGCATACATCATCTTACTTTTCCTTACTTTACTCCAGGAAGGCGGAAATAACCAAACCGTGTGGCAAAATGAATCTGACGGTTTCATCCTTGTCTATTTCAGGGCTTAAAACAACTTTGGAGCTATATAGTACTTTAAAACCCAGAATTGATAGATTGGATGTAGATCACATGCTGACTACTTTGAAATCTGATGGCACGTTGACTTTGTATAAAGTTGTCAAAAATGCTTAAGATCCATTTGGAAAAAATGAAAAGTGAACCATCAATTAACGATTTGTTAGGGTTTTTAATTTTAGACTTGATTCCATATTCTTTCCCTAACCAGTTGTAAATAATGAAATTTTTGAAAAGTTTTTTGTGTTTGATATATGGTTTTATTCTTAGTCAAGCTTATGTTTATGCAAGCTGTGATGCTGAGAAGGTTGTTGAGAAACAAAACACTTACTCGCTAAAAAGTCTTTCCGAGGGAAAAGTAGATTTAGACCATTTCCAGGTAGAAACAAAAAGCCTAATAGAGCAAGGATTTCCTGAGAAAAGAGCCAAAGAGATTTATGCTCATGAACAAATCAAAAAAATTTTTAGAAAAAAATTTAGATTAGTATCTGCCGGAAACTTCTTTGAAAAAATTGGGGGCGCTTGCGAGGTCGAGTTTCATAAGACTGATGCTGGTATTTTGGATGATATATTCACAAGCTCCGACTTAGAATGGATACAGAGGGGTAATTCGCCTCTTGTTTATAATGAAGTTCATTTCGTAGAAACAGAAAAAACAATTGCCCCTTTTGACCTTGAAAATTTAGAAGGCAAAGATCAATACAACTACACTTTACCTTCCCTTAACGTAAAGACCGGTAGCCTTGATGCCCAAATCCACAGACCCTGCGGTATCTTGAAGGCGTCATTATCGCCCCTTCACCTGACCGCAGCGTTGGGATTTCAAACTGCCTTAAAAACACGATTAGAGAAAATGCGGATTGGGCATACCCTTACCATTTTAAAACCCGATGGCACCTTGACGCTGTTTGATGTCATCAGAGGGGAATAACTGTTGCGAAAAGTGCATGAAAAAAGACATAATCTGCAAATTAAAATTGCAGCTACTCGTGAATCAAATTTCTCTTCATGGTGCGGAGCCGTATGCTTGTTCTTCCCTTTCCAAATTTTGACCCCGTTTTAGTACAAATGGGTCCACTTAAAATTCATTGGTATGGCCTGGCATATGCAGCAGGGATTGTGCTGGGTTGGAAATATGCGCTTTATCTGGCAAAAAGATACGTGCCGACCATCTTACCCCAATATCTTGACGGCTTCGTCACGTGGATTGTCGTTGGAATTGTCGTTGGAGGCCGCTTTGGCCACATTCTATTTTATGACCTGAGCCATTACATAAGCCACCCAGTCGAAATCTTGATGACCTGGAAGGGGGGGATGTCCTTTCATGGCGGGTTAGCGGGGGCTGTTATAGCAGCCTTCATTTATTGCCGACGCCTGAGAATCCCTTTGTTCGTCTTTGGTGATATTTTAACCTCTGCCTGCACAATTGGACTTGGGCTGGGCCGTATCACCAATTTCATCAACGCCGAATTATATGGAATAACCACCGATTTACCCTGGGGAGTGGTTTTCCCTAACGCTGGTGCCATGCCCCGCCATCCCAGTCAACTTTACGAAGCATTTGGTGAGGGGGCACTGTTGTGGATAGTCTTACATCAAGCCTGGAAAATCCCTGGGTTGCGTAGCCAGCCGGGCCGCATCACCGGGCTATTTTTTATGGGCTATGGCATCGTCAGATTTTTGGTTGAATATGTGCGTGAGCCTGAAATTATTTATGCGGTGGCTGGCTGCGCCATTACCCAAGGTCAGGTTTTGTCGCTGCCCTTGATCGCCCTGGGTGCTTGGTGGCTTCGACGGCAAGCAAAAAAAAACTAGTGATAAAATCTTTAAACACCGCTCTTTTAGAGGACCACACGCGCTGGCTTTTATGGTGGCCGGTGGGGATGGCTGCGGGGATACTTTTTTATTTCCAGCTTTTAACTGAACCTTCCTTAACTCTGGTTCTATTATGTGCGGGCTTGGTCCTAGCCTGTATAGCCGGCGTCCGCATCTTTTATAAAGATCACAGATTACTTACAGAAACTGCGGGTCTGTTCTGGGTTTATGCCCTTGTCAGCCTTATCGTCGGGTTTACGGTGGCTAAGGTTAGAACGGAACTCTTGGGCACTCCTTTGCTGAAGGAAGCTATCCGTTCGCTGGAGATTACAGGTACTTTGATTGATATCGAACACCCCGACTTGAAAAAGCCAGACAAACGACGGATCACGATTGACCAGGTTCAGTATGAGTCTGGCGTCCCTTCAACAATTCTGCCTACTAAAGTACGTCTCAATACGGCTGCCCTGAAATTGGACGCGGAACCGGGTGACCAGATTCGGTGTCGCGTCAGCCTTTTGCCTTTGTCGCCCCCTGTCAGCCTGCAGGGATACAATTTTCAGCGTCAGGCATATTTCGCAGGTATTGGGGCAGTGGGTCGCGTTCAATCTTGCCAAACCCTTTCTAAAAAACCCAAAACCAAACTTTACCAGGGCCGATACAAGCTAACTCAAGCCCTTAGAAAACATTTACCCGGACCAACTGGTGAAATTGCCGCCGCCTTAATAACCGGTGACCGATCAGGCATCCCCAAAGACATTCGTCAACATTTCACGGATGCCGGAATTGCCCATATTTTGGCCATTTCAGGTCTGCATGTCACGTTGGTGGCCGGTATTCTTTTCTTTTTAATCAGGCGGGGTTTGGGCCTGGTTCCTTACTTGGCAGAAAACTATGGTATCAAGAAATGGGCCGCGGTCGCAGCGATTGCTGCAACAGGTCTCTATTTAGCCATTTCTGGTTATGGGTTTCCAGCCCAAAGGGCCTTTATGATGACCACCCTTGTCATGGTTGGCATTTTGTATGATCGAAACCCTTTGTCTATGCGATCATTGGCCATTGCGGCCACAGTTATTTTAAGTCTTTATCCGAAAAGCATTGTATCGGTTAGCTTTCAACTTTCATTTGCAGCCGTTACAGGGTTGGTGGCTGTTTATGAAGGGGGATATCAACCGTTGAAAGATTGGATGGTTCGCCAATCTACTCAGCGTTGGATTCGTAGGCCTTTGGGGTATGGTTTCGGTATCGTTTTAACTACTCTTGTTGCCACCGTGGCCACGACCCCCTTTGTCGTTTACACCTTCAACCGGTTCACTTTGCAGGCTATTTTGGGCAATTTAGTCGCCATTCCCTTAACAAGTTTATGGATCATGCCACTTGGCGTTTTATCAGTGTTATCGTTGAGCGTAGGCGGCAGTGATACTCTGTTTTGGTTGTGGGGACTTGGGATCCACTGGCTTTGCCAAAGTGCTGAATGGATTGCTGCCTTGCCTGGTGCCGCCATTCCTGTGGCAACGCCCCATCCAGGTTTTTTGATGCTGACAACAGTTGGAGGATTATGGCTGTGTTTATGGCAAAAGCGGTGGCGTTGGTTGGGCCTTGTGCCCTTGATAGCTTCCATTGGTTTTCTATTCTTTGACCATCATCCCCATATCTATTTAGCCGGTGATGGGTCAGTCATGGCGTACCGTTTCAATAGAACCCTTTATGTATCCTCTGAAAAACGGGGCGCTTTTTATTTTGAACAATGGGCGCGTGAATTGGGTGGATTGGAAGTAAAGCCATGGCCGGGCTCTAACATCCTTTTAACGCCTGACATTCTGCTGATGAATGACCCTTATCATCAACGATTGAAAGATATTCAGCAGATTTGTCGAAACCATGATCAGGCTTTTATTCTTAGCAATGGTTATATATGGCGTCAGTGCCAGCGATTTGTCCCTTCGCAACATATTATCGACCGTCGTTCGCTTATAGAAAATAGTACGCAATTCATTTATCTAACGTCCAAAGGGCCTTCCTTTGTGTGCCTTAGGGGCCGGCTTGGTAAGCGACCATGGTATATTGCTAGGTAATATTTAAAACTTGAGACAAAACCCTAAATTTTATGGGCAATAAGGCCGAATTGTTCTTTCCCATCCCTTAATCGGGCCGAGGCGCAAAATTTTTTCATGGAAATAAAATCAAATTTTTCAACAACAAATCCAAATTTTTCTAAGGCCCGCGTCAAAGGGCGTTGGTCCATAACATGCAGCGTTTTTGGCAAACCATAGGCTTGTTCTGGCAGTATCTTATGGGTTAATAAGTTATCACCTGGCCATGGATTGCCCTCTGCCCATGCCTTGTCATAGGCTGGTAAAACTTTTTCACGGTATTCCCCATGATGAGGTGGCAAAACAACAATAAATAGTTTGCCGCCTGGTACTAACCATCGGGCTATTTTTTTAAAGCCGGCTTCAATTTCTTCCGGTGATAAAAAATGGATGACCCTGTGGAGAATAACGCCGCTTAAAGAGGCATCGGGAAAGTCCGTCTGATTGGGGAATCGTTTATTGTTAAGATACAAACGGTGATAATCTTTAGCTGATATTTGTTGAAGTCCATGCATAAGGTGTCGAAAATCAAGGTCGTTATAAATTATCGTAGCACCCTGACTGACCAAAACTTTAACCAAGCGTCCATATCCCCCACCAATGTCGGCCAGGGGATAACCGGCATTTTTGGCATACTCAATAATTGCAGTGCATATCCAGCTCTCTTTAATTGTCGCAGGATCTAAAGCGTCAAAGCCAAATCGATTATAGGTTAACAAGGTTTTCCCCGTATGGCTTAAAGGAGCATCGGTTGGAAAATCTTTAGAATATTTATCTAATTCTGGGTCGGTGGCGGGTACTCCAAAACCAGTAGCATTGTCGAACAGTTTATGCAGTTCCTTTGCCCACGGTGTGGCTTGTAGGGTGTTGTGACTAGCCAATAAATATAAAAATAAAAAGCTGGAGAAAATGTGATTTTTTATGTTCATAAGTTTAGAATTTCCAACTTTTGATTATTTGAAAACAAAACTACACTAAAATATTTTTGTCAAGCAACTGTAATGGTTCTGCTGCCAAGATTTTATTGTCAAAACAATGATTTGTTACACGCTCTCATCAAATTCTCTTTCCTCTCGCACAACCAAATTACAACAAGATTGTAAAGTTTTCTGTATTTCGGGTCAAAAACACCTTATAAAGGGAAAATTGAGAGACCTTTAATTTAGGAATATAGGGAAAGTTTTATGGAAATGATGTCATATCTTGTGGTTGGCTGTGCGGTTTTTGCCATCCTTTATGCTGTTTATGCCAGTCGGCAGGTTTTTGCCGCACCAACAGGCACGCCTGAAATGCGTGAAATTGCTCTGGCCATTCAAGTGGGCGCTAAGGCTTATCTGAATCGTCAGTACGGTACAATTGCCATCGTCGGTGTTTTGATTGCTGGTTTGTTAGCTTACTTTTTATCATCACTTGTATCGCTTGGCTTTATCATCGGTGCCGTTTTGTCAGGGGCTGCTGGTTATATTGGTATGAATGTTTCTGTTCGTGCGAACGTTCGTACGGCCGAGGCTGCCCGGACAGGTCTGGCTCATGCTTTGCACATTGCCTTTCAATCAGGCGCCATCACAGGCATGTTGGTTGTAGGCCTTGGTTTGCTAGGGGTCAGCGTCTATTATTTTTATCTTTTAAATGCGCAAATCGAACAACGCCAATTGCTAGAGGCGATGGTCGCCCTTAGCTTTGGTGCGTCTCTGATTTCCATTTTTGCCCGTTTGGGTGGTGGTATTTTTACCAAGGGTGCTGACGTCGGTGCTGACTTGGTCGGTAAGATTGAAGCTGGGATCCCAGAAGATGACCCCAGGAACCCAGCCGTGATTGCCGACAACGTGGGCGACAACGTGGGCGATTGTGCTGGTATGGCCGCTGACTTATTTGAAACCTATGCGGTAACTATTGTTGCTTCTATGTTATTGGCAGCCATATATTTTAAGGGATCCTTGCAGTCCATTTTCATGATGTATCCTTTAGCAATTAGTGCTGTTTGCATTATTGGTTCAATCTTAGGAACTTTCTTTGTCAAATTGGATTCTTCCAACAATATCATGAAGGCCCTTTATAAAGGGTTGGGTGCTGCCAGTATCTTTTCGGCAGGGTTGATCTACGTTACAACAGAATATTTGTTTCAGGGAGTTTCGCTAACGGCAGGTGGTGCTGAATTTAGCCTGTACAATCTTGAGATGTGCTGTTTGACAGGTTTGGTTGTAACCGGCTTGTTGGTGTGGATTACGGAATACTATACCTCTACCGCTTATCGTCCGGTTAAAAGTGTTGCTGAGGCGTCAACGACGGGTCATGCCACAAACATTATCCAGGGATTGGCTGTTTCGATGGAAGCAACCGCCTTACCCGTTTTGGTTATTTGCGGGGCGATTCTTGTGGCCTATATCAATGCAGGATTGTTTGGTATATCCATTGCGGCGACAACGATGTTGGCTTTGGCCGGTATGATCGTGGCCTTAGATGCCTATGGACCCGTGACTGACAACGCTGGCGGTATTGCTGAGATGGCCAATCTTCCTAAATCAGTGCGGACTGTCACGGATGCTTTGGACGCCGTTGGGAATACAACCAAGGCGGTTACAAAAGGCTATGCGATTGGATCAGCAGCCCTTGCAGCCCTGGTTTTGTTTGCGGCCTACACAGAAGATCTGAAACACTATTTTCCCAACTTGCAGGTAAATTTCAGCTTGCAAGATCCTTATGTGCTGGTCGGATTATTCATCGGTGGATTGTTACCATTCTTGTTCGCAGCAATGGGTATGAAGGCAGTGGGACGGGCAGGGGCAGCCGTGGTTGTTGAGGTGCGTCGTCAATTCCGTGAAATTAAGGGTATTATGTCTGGCGAAGCAAAGCCTGATTACAGTGCCGCCGTTGACATGTTAACCAAGTCAGCCATTCGCGAAATGATCATCCCATCGATGTTGCCCGTGTTGGCACCTATCGTTATGTATTACGCGATTCATGCCGTTGCTGGCCAGGCAGAGGCTTTCTCAGCCTTAGGGGCGATGTTGATGGGGACTATCGTAACAGGCTTGTTTGTTGCCATTTCGATGACATCTGGTGGTGGTGCGTGGGATAACGCCAAAAAGTATATCGAAGATGGTCATCACGGTGGTAAAGGGTCGGAGGCTCATAAAGCTGCCGTGACCGGTGATACGGTTGGTGATCCTTATAAAGATACAGCCGGTCCAGCGATTAACCCGATGATTAAAATCATCAACATCGTTGCCTTGTTGTTATTGGCAATTTTGGCTCATTAAAAAACAATACTGTTATAAGCGCCGCAAAGATTTATTCTCTGCGGCGTTTTTTTTGTGTCTCTAAGCTTCTTTCTCTTCAAAGAATCCGGGCAGTGAAACGGCGTATCCGCCATAGAAATGTTTTTCAAAATACGCCTGACTTAGATATCCTCTGCCGCCATTGCCCCAGGATGATCCCCATGAATTTTGAATGTAAAAACAATCTTTTTGACCAAGATGATCCCCTATCCCCAACATGGCGATTGCACTGACATCTCCTCAGCCTAGTTTTTAAAATTACGGTTTCTGCTATTTCTCAAACTTTTGTAGATTGATTTGATTTTGTAGGTTTTGAGAGATCTACTTCCTGTTTTTTTTATTTTTAGACACTATCCTCCCCTTTAAAAGACTTACCGTTTATATCAGTCAATCCGCTCAAACGCGCTTTAAATTGTGGTCAGCGGTTAGAATTTTCAATAAGTATTTGTTGTCCCAGCCTGCTACCTTCCGTCGACAGCTCACCCCTCGTTTATTCGTTTTTTCTTGCTTGAGTAGATTCAAAGCAATACGTCTCATGACAGCCAAATTCTTGGCCGCGTGGCCAACATGCACCTGGTTATGGTCTTCCCTAAAACCTACATCCAAAGACCAGTGCAGGTTAATTTCTATGTTCCAGTGTTTTCTGACAGCAACCATAAACTGATCAATATTTTCATAGGCTAAACTTGTTAGAAAGTAGCGGGTACTACGCTCAACCTGATTATTAGTTGTGCGTGTTGTTTCAAGCATGCCAACACCCTTTAACCCAGGCCAACGAAGTTGAAATACTGCCGGATCGCGTGCTGATACTAATGTATAGCGACGTGTTTCTATGCGACCATGATCATGGATCTTCTCTACTTTCCGTCGATTAAGCATCTTCTTGTACTGACGTGATTCTCCTATATGGAAAATTGCCTTGACCATTTCATGAAGCTTCGGTTGATTATCTTTTAGAGCTAATACGTAGTCTGCACCTTGAATTAAGATCTCTTCAGCAATTGACTGCTGACAACCCATGGCGTCAATGGTGACTGTACTACCAGTAACATCAATCATCTTGAGTAATTTTGGAATGGCTGTAATTTCATTGGATTTTTCATCCGTTTTAACTTGCCCTAAAAGAAGACTTTGATTGCTTGCCCAGGCACTTACAATGTGTAGGGCTTTTTTCTCTTTTCTTCTGTTGCCAGAACCCCGTAGCGTTTTTCCATCAATAGCAATAATCTCAGAATTAACATCGATAGAGAGTGACTTGATCCATGCATAAAAGCAGGATTCAAATTGCTCTGGGTCAAGTATGGAAAACACACGGCCAAAAGTATCATGAGATGGCACACCATTAGGCAGCTCGAGAAATGTTGATAACCAATCGTATTTGGCTTTGCCAAATTCACTAATATCAACCCAGTTATCAGCGCCACAAATTGTGGCCAATATTGTTATTACCAAGATATCGTGCAATTTGTGAAGCTTGTTGTGGTTATCAATACGAGGATCGGCAAGAGGTTCAAAATGTTTGAGGAAAGTATCTGATAACTGCATCCCTGTTTCCTTTTTCTTTATTGAGAAAAAAGAATAATAACAACGGATAGAACAGCAGAAAAGCCGAATAAAAAATTAGGAAATAATTTTTAGAATACTAAACTAATTTTCAGTGCAATCGCCATGCTATCCCCAATACTAAAATCACATGCATGTCTCTGGCTAAGGCCCCGTTGCCCTGAATAACAGAATCTCCTCGCGCACCAACAAAGTCTTGGGTGGCGCTGATTCCTATAACAAGGGGATTGTCGTTTTGTGTTTGGTCCTTAAGGTGTTTATAGAAGTCAGGTGCGAATGTTTTGGGGCGTTCAATTGGTGTGTAGAAAAGATGTTTTTTTACTTTAGCATAAGGGTTTTGGTGGTCGCACAGTTCTGTTTTTCGAAGAATCGACCCTTGTAGCAAAAGTGGTTTCACGGATGGCGTAATACCGTCGAAACTTGTATCGCTCGCAATATGTAGCATTTCTGGGGGAACCGGCGTCTGTTGTTCAGCATAAGGCCACCCATTTACAAAATAGCCGTCTTCAAGTTTGAAAGAGTTTTCAGGAAAACACCCATACTTATTCAGCGTTATCAGAGCCTCTCCAATTGAAACACCAAAATCCGGGCGCCAGGCAGTATAGACATTTTTTTTCCAATCATTAATACCTGAAAAGGCACTATATTTTGCCAGCGTATACAGGCCACTGCGCGATATTTTTAAAGGATAAAGGGGACTTTGGTGACTAGAATTCTTTGGGGTTGTTAGGTATTCGATTGCCGAAGCTATGGCGTTAATGGTGCAATCGTTATAGTTTTGGTTCAGAACCGATGGTAACGTTCCTGAAACTTGAACTTTATCAATTTGCGCATCAGATGCGTATGTTGGGTGATCTATGATAATTGTAAGAAGGAGGATGAACCAAATTTTTTGACTTCTCATAAGATATTCCTTTAAATTAGGTTGCTAAGAGAAGCAAATAGTTTAAGAGTATTAAATATTTATTAACAATGTGCTGGTTTTTTGTTAATTTTAACTAATATTTTAGTATTATGATTTTCATTGGTATCCTCTCTACAGCAAAAATAAACCATCAATCCATATTGATTCCTGTGGAAAAGCGTACCGATTGTCGGGTGATTGCAGTGGCTTCGCGGAGTCCACATAAAGCGACTGCCTATGCAAAATTGCATGATATCCCTACAGCTTATGGGGCTTATCAAGATTTGTTAGATGACCCCAGAATTGCTGCTGTTTACATTTCCACTCCCAATTCGCTCCACGAGTTTTGGATACAAAAGGCTTTGCAGGCAGGCAAGCATGTTTTGTGCGAAAAGCCTGCATTTACTAGCAGTGGGATGGCGGAGTCGTTGAAAAAATTCGCTTTGTCTCGCAATCTTTTCCTTATGGAGGCGATGCACTATAGATATCATCCGGCCTTGAAGGATTTTTTTGCCTTATTAAGCGAAAGAATTTTGGGCGATATTCATTGTGTGAAAGTGACTCTTCGTTATTATCTGCCAATTGAAGGGGATGACATTCGTCTTAATCCCGATTTGAAGGGTGGCGTCCTAAAACACCTGGGCTGCTATTGTTTGGATGTGTTGACCACAGTGATTCAAAAGCCTTTGTCTTTTGACAACATCAACGTTGTCAAAAAAACACACAGTGTAGATCTAGAAACTTCAGGAACTCTTATCTCAAGTGATGGAAAGACGCGGGCTGAATTTCTTTGCGATTTTAGCGGGGATGTTTTTGAGTCAGAAATTCAAGTCGAAGGGGAAAATGGTTTCATGAACCTGAAATCGGGTATGAACCCGACAACTTTTGATATTGAAGCCCCCAAAGATGTGTGGACTTTAGAGACGAATCTTCCGATGAAGCCTTGTCTGTCTCTGGGTGATGGAAAGACAACGTATGATTTTCAGCTGGACGCTTTCATCGAAAGTCTTAAAAATGGCAGACTGGCGCCTGTAATTAACGAAAGAGCCTCAGAATTGCTGGTGCAAGGCGGGCACCTTGTGTCTTTGCAGATTTGATTCTTAGGGTCTGTTAAAAAACAAGCATCACACCTGGCATAAATGATTTTGAATAACCAGCTCAGCCTCTTCAACCGATGCAATCGTATGCCAATTCCCTTGGGGGTAAATGACAGCGGCAGGACCATGCTCACATACGCCTAAGCAGCCCGCTTTGTTGATGCGAATATTTTCTAGGCCCAATTCCTTAACGCGTGTTTTCATATAATTTAATATAGTGTCGGAGCCTTTTGACAGACAACACCCCAAGGGGTGACCGTCTGCTCGTTTATTTTGGCAAATAAAAACGTGGTTCTTGAAATTTGGATACATATTGACCAAAAAATGGTGCCCAGAAGAAGACTCGAACTTCCAAGGGCTTGCGCCCACTAATACCTGAAACTAGCGCGTCTACCAATTCCGCCATCTGGGCTTGATTGTATTCTATTAGGTAAAGAATTTAGGGCGGCTTTGTCAATTCATTATTAACCTTTTAAGCGCAAACTTAAAGATAAGACCAATTTCTTTCAGATCTCTTTCATGAAGTTTGGACATAGACAATTTTTTGCGCACATTTCCGCATTTTTAGGGACAGGGGTATTTTGGTTGGTCCTTGATGGCGGAATCTCATTCTTATTAAAGGGGACGGTCCACCCTGTTGTTCCAATGCATGCCATGGTGACTGCACTTCTGTCATTTGGCTTTTGTATTTTTAGGCGACGAGATTTAGAGCATGATTTCGGCCTTATTATGTTATTTCGACCCATTTCACCTGAATCATCCCTTGATGACGCAGTTCGAAATTCACAAATGAAAGGGACTCAAGGAAATGAATGAAATTCTTAAAGCTTGGGTTGTATTCTGCGGTTATGGGGTTTTTTACTTTGCCATCATTTCTTGTTTGGTGGGTATATGTTTAACGACTCTGCACATTATTGGCTTATTTACAAATTTTGATTTATTATTCAGTTATTATATTGTAATCAGCATCGCGATATGGACGTTATCGGTGCCTGTAGCCTTTTTAAAAAGTTTCAAAAGGGTTTAAAAAAACAAGAATAATTCAGTAAATTCTTTAAAACTTACTTCATCAAATGTAGACTGGGCCTATAAATTTTAAAGGTTCGGAAAAAATGCTGATTACCCCTGCTGTTAAAAAGATTTTAGGATATTACGAAAGCGATAATCCCGGTGTTAAAACCAATTTGGCCCGGTTGTTGATGCATGGCAAGTTGGCTGGCACGGGGAATCTTGTTATTTTGCCTGTTGACCAGGGGTTTGAACATGGGCCCGGGCGAAGTTATGCGGCAAACCCATCAGCCTATGATCCCCATTACCATTTCCAAATGGCTGTGGATGGTGGTCTGTCGGCTTATGCAGCGCCTTTAGGTTGGTTAGAGGCCGGCGCTGATACCTTTGCCGGTGCCGTTCCTACCATTTTAAAAATGAACAGCAGCAACAGTTTGTTATCAAAAGCGGTTGCACCTAATCAGGCCGTGACTGCCTCTATCGACGATGCTTTGCGATTAGGGTGCTCGGCTATTGGCTTTACGATTTACCCGGGATCTGACGATTCTTTAAGTATGTTTGAAGATATTCGTGAATTAGCGCACGAGGCGAAAAGCTGCGGTTTGGCCGTGATCATTTGGTCTTATGCTCGGGGAAGCATGACGAAGGAGGGTGAAACCGCCCTTGACGTCATAGCCTATGGCGCCCACATGGCAGCCCTTTTGGGGGCCCATGTCATCAAGGTGAAGTTACCGACCGCGCACCTGGAAATGCCCGAGGCCAAGCACCAATATCTGACCCATCACGTTAAAATTGATACTCTGGTCGACCGAGTTCGCCATGTGAAGGACTGTTGTTTCAATGGTCGCCGAATGGTTGTGTTTTCTGGGGGAGAAACCAAAGATATCCAAGATGTATTGGCGGATGCCAAGGCCATAAGGGCAGGGGGTGGTAATGGTTCCATCATTGGGCGCAATTGTTTTCAACGCCCCCATGCTGAAGCCATGAACTTGCTGGAAGAATTGACCAAAATTTATGCGTGATTGGTGGTTTGGTGTTTATAGTTGGTGGCGAGGCCAATTGGTCGGTTGTGATGACTTTGGGAACCGTTATTATGAACATCGAAAGTATTCTAATAAAAGTTTAAAGTATCGACGGTGGGTGGTTTACAAGGGATTCGAAGACGCATCCAAAGTACCCGCCGATTGGCACGGCTGGTTGCATTATCGAACGGATGAGCTGCCTGCCATAGATCAACCCTATTCCTGGATCAAACCCCACTTGCCCAACTTAACGGGGACAAATTTGTCCCCCCGATCGAAACGACAATTCCCTCAAACGGCGAAAGATTATGAATCCTGGAGACCTTAAAATCGTCACTGAAGACACCGGTGGGCAGCGACTTGATAAGTTTCTGGCTGTTGAGTACCCTGAATACAGCCGCAGTCGATTCCAGGCTTGGATAGAGCAGGGCTGCGTGACCAAAGACGGCTCTCCCTTTCATGATTGCAGTTACAAGGTAAAAATGGGGGAAGGTTATCAGATCAATCCTCCACCGGCCGTTGACGCGATCCCACAACCGCAAGACATTGAGCTTGATGTGATTTATGAGGACGATGATGTTTTGGTGATTAATAAAGCACCAGGATTGGTTGTTCATCCAGCACCTGGTCACCATGATGAAACGTTGGTGAATGCTTTGTTGGCCCATTGCGGTGATTCGTTGTCGGGTATTGGCGGCGTTAAAAGGCCTGGCATTGTGCATCGGCTGGACAAAGATACCAGTGGCCTTATGGTCATTGCAAAAAATGATTGGGCGCATCAGCATTTATCCAAACAGTTTGAGCCTAAAATTCTGGAAACGGACAAAAACCGCACTTTAAAAAGGATGTACGAGGGGTTGGTTTGGGGTTGTCCCCTTGCCCCAAAGGGTGTGATTGAAACGTATCTTTATCGCCATCCGCGCAATCGACAAAAAATGGCAGTCAGTACAACAGATACGGGTCGTTTTTCTCGTACACATTATAAGGTGGAGGCGACAAGGGATTTTGGAACTGCTAGGAAGCCCGTTAACGTTTCTTGGGTTCTGTTTACCCTTGACACGGGTCGTACCCATCAAATTCGTATTCACAGCCAGCATGCCGGTTTCCCTATCCTTGGTGATCCGCTTTATGGGCAGAGGTCATCAACGGCTTTGCTGAAATATTGCCCTGAAAGTTTTGGGTCATTTAACCGACAGGCCCTTCACGCCAGAGAATTGCAGTTTATCCACCCCCGCTCTAACGAAGTCATGAATTTTAGGGCCCCGGCGCCAACGGATTTTTTAGAGTTATTAAACGAAGTTTTGGATGGGTAGTCTATACCCAATTGAGATCATTTCCCGGGTATTTCTGTTTGATCTTTTCCCCATAAACTGTGGCTCAAAATCCTTACGTAGCTGGCTATGCGCGGTTTTTTTACCTTGTTTCTGGAAAAATATCTTTCATAAAAATCCCGCAAAATGATCTGAATTGGGTATATTGAGGGCTTTCTCATGAAAAAAATGAGTGTGGCTTGCTTTAATCATTTTTTAACGTTCCTCATGATAGTCTGATTGTGGTTGGAGCTAGAAACACTCACACATCGGTGGGTGCATGATTGGGCATATAAAAGCCCCCTTGTGATTTTTTCACAAGGTTACCTTGTTGAGCTGACGAAGCGCTTTGTCACCATAGACGAATTTTCACCGGATTGGAACCCGGTGACGAGATGTGCCCAAAAATCGAGAGATTTAGCGGCAGAGGTAGGTTATGTTGAGGTGGAGCGGTTGGGTGGGTGCCGTTTTTTTTGGGATTGCCAGGTGGGCCCCAAATAATGTCAGTATTGTGCCAGGTCTCAGGTCTCAGGTCTCAGGTCTCAGGTCTCAGGAATGCTAAAACTTTTTTCATTACTGTGGGCAGGGCTTGTTGGTCAAGGGCCTTGGTGTCGGCCCAAAAGCCCGTTGGAAAGCCTAGGATTTCTTCTGGATCCTTGGTCGTTTCATATACGCTTAGGTTCAGGTGAAAATGGGTGAACGTATGTTTAACTATGCCGCGCCACAAACCATCGTGAACCAGCTCGGTTGGTTGCTCTGCCCACGCAGTCCCTGGCACTTCAATCATGCCCCCCAAAAGCCCTTTCTCTGGACGGCGCCTCAGCCAAATCTGGCCCTGCTTATTCATCGTCAAAAACGCACAACCATAACGGGTGGGCTTTGGCGGCTTAACGGCTTTGATGGGTAACGTGTGTTGCAGGCTGTCCTCGTAGCCTTTGCATAAACTTCTCAAGGGGCATCTGTCGCAGCGCGGCTGTTGGGGGCGGCAGATCATGGATCCTAAATCCATCAGGCTTTGCGCAAAATCACCCGGTCGATCATCGGCCGCCAATAATAACGCTTTTTCAGCGACTGTTTTCTTCAACATCGGCAGCGCTTGAGTCAACCCAAAAACGCGGGCCACCACCCGAATCACATTTCCATCGACCGGCACAACGGGCTGGTCAAAGGCTATTGATGCGATGGCTTTGGCAGTATAATCACCAACGCCTGGAAGCTTCCTAAGATCATCGGGCGTTTGCGGAAAGGACGGCAGGTCAGCCAACTGCCCCAAAGCCTTGTGCAGATTTCGAGCACGACTGTAATACCCCAGACCTTGCCACGCGACCAGAACGTCATCCAACGACGCCTTAGCCATCGCTTCCAACGTTGGCCACTGGCCAATAAAGCGTTCAAAATAGGCAATCACGGTGGCCACTGTTGTTTGCTGCAACATGATCTCGCTAAGCAACACGTGATAGGGGTTGGGTTTTTGACCCTTTAAGGCTCGCCAGGGCAGGGTGCGCCGGTTGCTGTCATACCAATGCAGCAGACGATGACGAAAGGCAGCTATATCCATATTGACAGATGGCCATTTTGTAAGGTTAATGAATCTAACAATGCCAACAATAAAAGGTTCTGCCATCGCAAAGCAATATCCAAGATTTTCACGGGCTGGCCGCTCTCTGGGGGTGGTGATGGGCAAGGTGATGACCCCGGTTTGTCGCCAACAGGGGTTGATAACGGCTGACCTGGTGTTGGAATGGCCGCGGGTTGTGGGAGCAGAATTGGCCAATGTGTCCCAGGTCCTAAAAATCAGTTTCAGTGCGGGGCGACGTCAACAGGGGTGCTTGCACCTGCAAACCAGCAGTACGATGGCAGCCGTCCTGACATACAGCCAGGCCACGATTATTGAGCGGGTGAACCAATATTATGGCTATCAGGCGATTGACCGCGTTCGGGTATTTCATAAGCCTTTGTCTGGGGTCGTGCCTATCAAGAAGACGGCCACCCTTGTAAAGGCGCCGCTGCCAGAGGCGTGGCAGGGTTTGTTGCAGGACGTCTCGGATGACAGTCTGAAGCAGGCCTTGGAAAATCTGGCCACCTCTTTGCAGGCTAGGGTTTCTTAGGTGTTAACCAAACAAGATTTGATTGACGATCTGGCGTCTGGCTGTAAATCGCCACAGCAGTTTCGTATTGGTACTGAACACGAACAGTTTGTGTTTTTAAAGGGTCATGGGCGCGCGCCTTACCAGTCTATTTGGCAGATTTTGGAAAGCCTGCAGGCATTTGGCTGGCAACCTGTCATGGAAAACGATTATTTGATTGGGCTGCAATCGCCAAACACCCAGGCGGCCATTAGTTTGGAACCTGGTGGGCAGTTTGAATTATCGGGGGCGCCGTTTAAAACGGTGCATGAGACGTATCAAGAATTGGTGACGCATCAACAGCAGGTGGCCGTGGTCAGTCAGGATCTGGGTCTGAAATTTCAGGCTGTGGGGTTTGACCCTTTTAACAAACGGGAAGACGTCCCCTGGATGCCAAAGGCGCGCTATGACCTGATGCGGCGGTATATGCCGACCCGGGGGGATCTGGGCCTGGATATGATGACGCGTACCTGCACCGTTCAGGCCAATTTGGATTATCAGTCAGAGGCGGACATGGTGACCAAAATGCGCGTGGGTATGGCGCTGCAGCCGATGGTGACGGCGTTGTTTGCCAATTCTGGGCAAGTGGAGGGTCAACAGACCGATTATCAGTCGTACCGGTCTCAGATTTGGCAAGACACCGACCCCGACCGCACGGGCATATTGGCGTTTGTGTTTGAGCGCGGCATGGGGTTTGAACGGTACGTGGATTATATGCTGACGGTGCCGATGTATTTCGTGAAAAGGGATGGGGCGTATATTGATGCCACGGGGCAATCATTTGCCGATTTTATGCAGGGGAAATTGCCGGCCCTGCCTAGCGAATACCCAACTTTACAGGATTGGCATGACCACTTAAGCACAGCCTTTCCCGAGGTGCGGTTAAAGCATTACCTGGAAATGCGGGGCGCCGACAGTGGGTCCCTTGAACAACTGATTGCTCTGCCGGCGTTGTGGGTTGGCCTGTTGTATGACAAGGACAGTTTAAGCGCCGTGGCGGATTTAACCAAAGACTGGACGTATGGCGAAGTGCAAGACCTTTACCAACGGATTCCAAAACAGGGGATGAAGGCGGTTTTTAAGGGGTCGCCGTTGGAAACGTGGCTTCAACAGGTGTTGGCCATCAGCCACGCAGGCCTTTCCCGCCGGCAGTTTTATAATGGCGAAGGCCAGACAGAGGCCATTTATTTGGAACCGTTTATGAGTATAGGGCCTCCGCGATAACGAAGACCCTTTTAACATAGAATGATCTATTTAGCCTTGTTGGGTCACTGTTGCTCCGTTAGCATTCATTTTGACAACGGCTCCATCAGGAGTAGTATATGTACCATAGCTGGCCACACTAGCCGTAACAGGGGCAGTCGTAATACTGGGTGGTGGAACGATGAAGAGTCTATTTTGTGTGCCACTGGTATATTCCCATGTCTGTACGCCAGTATTATTAGAGTTTGTAGCCGTGCTGCTAACAGTATCCATCCCAATGCCCCTTACTCCTAACACATTTTGGTATACAAGAGGCAAGCCGGAGGGGAATCGCAGGGGAAGAGTTGACCACCGAGCCCCTGAGTTGGTTGAAGGCAGCATCACATTCAAAAGGTCAGGACGTATGCTCCAGCTTCCCAGTATAGGGTGATTACCAGCGATGGCAACTTGCTGCCCTGACGGCGGAATTGCATTGGAGGTGAACGTCACAGTGCAGGCCGTTTGTGGTATTTGAGCAGATGTGAGAACAAAAAACTTTGCGTCACCAGCTGGAACCGACACAGTAGAGAGACCTGACAGTGTAGTGAAATTGTTATAAGAGTAGCCAGGCGTTGTTGTGTAAGAACTGTTGGTAGTCCAGCCTATTGTGTAAGATGTTCCAGTTGATCCACTAGGTACTACTTCCTGGTACCCTCCACCAGGAATGTAGTAGGAAAGTGGCACCCAGTTAGGAGTTGTTATGGATTTTCCTGGGCTGCCAATAGTATTTCCTAGGGCGTGTCATCAATTGAATAAGTCATAGATTTCTGTTTTAATTGAGAAAAATTTTACGAGGTTTTTTTCGGTGAGACGCTACGCATTACGGGATGATCAATGGGATCGCATTAAGGGTATGCTACCTGGAAGGGAAGGATATGTTGGTGCAACAGCAAAAGACAATCGCCTATTTATAGAAGCCGTTCTATATCGATATCGAGCTGGAATTCCGTGGCGTGATTTACCGGAACGTTTTGGGGATTTTAGAGTTATTCATCTACGCCATTCGAGGTGGAGCCAATCAGGTGTGTGGAAGAAAATTTTTGAGCTATTAAGCCAAGATGCTGACAATGAATACGCTATGATTGATTCAAGTATAGTGCGTGCTCATCAGCACAGTGCTGGTGCTAAAAAAAAGAATTCTCAGCTGACCAAGCGATTGGACGAAGCAAAGGAGGATTAAGCACCAAAATTCATGCCACCTGTGATGCGTTGGGAAATCCAACAGGGTTTTATTTAACAGCCGGACAAGATCACGATTTAGAAGGTGCCGATGCCTTAATAGATAACCTTACGCAAGCTGGTGCCGTCTTAGCTGACAAGGCTTATGACGCAGACGAACGTATGAGAAAAAAACTTGAAGAGAAAGGATGTGAGGCGGTCATTCCCCCAAAAAAGAATAGGATCAACCCTTGTTCGTATGATAAAGACCTCTACAAGGCCCGGCACCTCATCGAAAACTTCTTCGCCAAACTTAAACAATACAGAGCCATAGCCACTCGATATGATAAAACAGCTCGAAACTTCCTGGGAGCCATACATTTGGTTGCTGCGGCTATTTGGCTTAATTGATGACACGCCCTAGTGTTGTTTTTAAATTATCACTGGCTAATTTATTTATATCATTTAAAGTTGTCGTATAAGGATCTCCTCCATTATTGATGATAACAAAACCATGCTGACGAGCGATCAATAGAACGTTACTGGGGCTGCCTACTGTGTTAGACAAAGTGGATACATATTCGTGAGGTGCATTGTATTGTTCCATCCGTGTGCGAAAGCTCAAAGCCTGTTCAATTAATGTATTGCTGTCCCTTTCATCTTCATATCGCAACACCATGGGCGAACCATTCCGTATTGAACACAAATAAGCAGTGGCCAATTGGGATTGTGCTGTATCATCACTGTTAATAGAGGTAGCGCTACTATTCTTGTAAAAGACCCCTGTCCCCGATAGTGTTCCGACCCCAGGATACATGTCTTGATTCACAGAAAAGGTAATCGCTGGCGTATTCCCCACAAGGGCCTTTGGCATGGCCATATTAGGGGGATTGCTCGAGCCTGGACCCATAAGACGCATGCTAGGATTAGAGAACCCAAAACTCATCCCACCTGCCGTCTTCGTAAAGCTGGTGGCCAACTGCTTTTGCAGTGCAAAATCTTCCAGGGGCAGGGTAGGGGCAAGGATTACCGCATCGCCTGAAGGATCGTCACGATTTGTTTTGTTTGAATCCTCTCCAAAACCCAAGGGGAACGATGGTGTCTGTGATGACCCCTGACCGATGGACTGTAAAACTGAAGACATGTTATCAAGAGATGACGACAATCCATAGATACGAATACCCGCAACGCCCATATCCTTTAACAGTTGCAAATATCCCGCAATCATCGTTTGCACCGCAGGCTGATTGGTGTCAAGGGTATCGGAATAGTAGGTGGTGGTGGAATAGGCAGGATTAGCAAGTGTTGTTGGTGTCTGCTTAAAGAAATTAACCGTTGGAGAAGGGGTAGTAGTAACAATGGTGGTTCCAGAGGCACTTACAGTAGTCGTCACCTTCATATTTCCTGTAGTCAAAGTAGACGGTCCACTGTTTCCAGTCGTAGAATTAGCGGTTGTCACAGTGTTAGTAACACTGGTTGTGGCAGCATATGATAAAGGCTCTGTAGAAAGCTTATAACTGTTTGGACTATAGTTAACGGCATATGTTGTCGCTCCGCTGGAAGACGTGGAAGGCGAACTGCCTAGACTACCACCTTGAAACCCAGTCTGATGGAAAACCACATCGACGATAACACCAAGTTTCAAAGCATTTGCAGCATTGATAAGTGTTGCTAAATCATTGGCAGATCCATAACGATCTGACCCCAAACGATACCCCACAACGGTTCCATCGTTTAACGTGTACCCATATTTGTAATAAGGCGTTTCAGGTAAGCCTAACGTTTGAAAGGCTGTGTTTAGATCGGTTTGATACGTATTCCCACCAGATGGTGCATAGCTTAAGTTACAAATATAAGGGTAATAAGCAAGGCTCCAAGAATTGTTTGGTGCCAGGGTTGTTGATGCTGTTGCCGTTGCTGATGTTAATATCGTTGATGCTGGTGTCGTTAAAGGTATTGTGACATTTGGGGGTGATACCAGGACGTGGGTGTACCCTTTTGCTGCAATTTGTGCCAACTTTGTGGTAGACGTGGATGGAGGGTTACCTAAAAGGGGGGTCGCGTCTGCTCCTGAAAAAGAAGCCGGCGCACTCGTCAGATTATAACCCAAATCAAACGCATGATAAATTCTGGGTCTTTCGGGTGTGTCTGCCGTATTAAAAAAAACAGGGCCATTTAAATTCGCCGACGTCACAGCACAGGCCGGAACGGCAAGGGTTGATAATAATAAGGCTGAACATAACGCCTTGATGTTATTCTTAGTCATTTGAATGCTCCAAAAAAATCGTATAAACAATTTTAAACATATACAAATGAATAAACAGTTAATGGTTTAATTTAATTTTGAGAGTATTCACTCATGGGAGCCTTCATGACCCTTTACGGACAATAAGGTCGAATTGTTCACCTCTTTACAGCCCATATGGTTTGTGTGGGGCCGCTTACTTTCTAGGAATGCAGCGTATTGAACAAAGTCTTTCTGTCTGTCCTGATGAAAGGCCTACTACTTCTTTGGTTCAAATACAGCAGGATCGTTTGACAGATAAGTGGCTAGAAATGAAGCTGAAGCTGGTGTATGCCATGGGGTTTGTGGTGGGCGAGCTGAATCTGGTTGTAAATCTTTTAAATCTGTACTTGGATCGAAAGTAATTTTTGAATGATGATGAATTAACATTTTTCTCTTTCTTGTCTCCCGGACTCGATGCCTTTGTCTGGGTTAACTCTTCTTGTACGGTTGTAACGCATTTACTTTGAGTAATATCTGGATCATATAAAACTGTATCATCGTCACTGCTGGTGGCAACAACGGCGCTTAAGCCCGCTGAAAGTGTTAGCAACAAAACGGCCATGGAATAAGGCCAACGACGATTGATTTTAGGCGCGCGTATCTGCACGATGTATACTCCTGTTTTGTGTTTAGAGAGTAATTAGTATGCATGATAATTCTTAAGATAGCGTTACTAATGTAGAGGTTTTTAAGAAAAATTTAGTGAAAGTTCAGCAATCGCCCGAATCTTTCTCTGAGATTGGCTCGATCCTATCTTTCTTTTAAAAACTCCTCTAGGCTTGTCCATTTTTTAGTGGTGGTGACGCCATTGATAGTGTGACTCGATGTTGCGCTGAAATTATTGGATCGGCTCTTCCAGTTTTTCACTATAGATAGCAGGAGCTCGACGGCGAGCTGAACATACGTTTTTTCATTATTTAAAAGGAGGAAACTGTCCATTTTCATAGTGCTCTGCTTAGCAGGTTCTTTTGTCAAAAGAGTATGGATTTTCTTAATGTAAGTTGGTTCGGGGGTTGAAAGGATTGTTTTCAAGATATCTTCTGTCAGTCCGCTAATATACGATTTTTTTAGATTGTTTTCGGCGATTGCAGGGACCAGCCCTTTTAATGGCCAATCGAAGCACACCTGTCGTATGAAAATGCCCCTATTCCCCAGCTCGTCGTCGGACTTTAAGTTTGTGGGTGCCGAAACGCTTTGAAAAAGATCAGTTGCAGCAACTGTATAACTAATAATCGCCTGGGCTTTGATCAGATGATCCCTTATTCTTTCGTCCTCATTTGTTAGATTATAGCTTCGTCTGACGGCAACCAAATCAAGAACGTCGACTTTACCGGAAGTACTATAATGCAATGTGGTCGTTACAGCCAAAGCCTTGACCAGAATTTCATATTCAGATGCTGTGGCGGGTGCTTCGCGAAATCCATACTTACCACCTGTGGCAAAGAAATAAGCCAGCGCGTTTTTTGTGTGGTCTTTCACAATATCAGAAGCAGTCTGGGGCACATTGGACAAATTCCGAATATGGTCCATCAAAGGAATTCCCTTTGCCTCAAACTCTCTCCAATATTCAGAATCGGCAGCATGCCCGATTGTCAAGGTCATGACCAGCGCCAAGCCTATCCATTTCAGTGTTTTAAATTTCATATTTCTCTCTGTTTTGAATGCAATTAAATGAACGTGGTGCAAGCAAAAAGCCCCCCCTTTTTTTTAGGGGGAGGGGGGTAAGGAGGTTAGGAATACAAAACTTTTGCAATACCAATTTTTTTCATTTCATTAATCAGTTGCTCATCGGACCATCTTCCATCAAGGCAGATGTCGCCGTATTGAAATGTTCCAGTATTTGTTAGAGGAAAACCAAACATACTGGTGACGATGGCACCGTCGGCTCTGCGTTCCAGGGAGCGTCCATCTGAAAACACGATTTTCGTAAGACGTTTCCCGGTGGTTGTCGTCTGCAGAGCAGCCGCCTGAGGAAAAACTAGTCTCAAAACCGCTTTGATATCGTCTATATCTTTTTGATGTATAGCATCAACTGCCTTTTTGTCATGGGCTGAAACGATTTTCTTCAGAAGAGGCAAGGTGACCCCGTTAATGTATAAGGATAGCAAATCATTTTCGCTTTTTGTAGAGGATGACATGCTTGCCAGAGGTCCAGCATAAACCTGTGTCGCTATGGCAAAGGTTTGGTTTACTATTATTTTTTGAACGTCCTGTTTAATATCCTTCCAGGAAAAATTGGGGTTTTGTTTTTGCAACTCTGATGTACAAGAATGGAAAGTACTTGCAGAAATTGTATAACCAATAATTGCATGAGCATGAATCAAATGATTCTGTATCGATTGATCTTCTGTTCTTAGGTTATAATTTCTTCTGACAGCAACCAAATCAAGAATGGGCTGTTGTTCCTCTTTAAAATAATGAAACGCGGTCGTTACCGCCAAAGCCTTGACCAGAATTTCATATTCAGACTCTGTGGCAGGTTCTTCGCGAAATCCATACTTACCACCCGTGGCAAAGAAATAAGCCAGCGCGTTTTTTGTGTGGTCTATTTCATCATCAGTTGCATGCTCCAAGTTAGACAACTCTTGAATATGTTGCATAAGAGGAATTCCCTTTGCCTCAAACTCCCTCCAATATTCAGAATCGGCAGCATGCCCCGTTGTCAAGGTCATGACCAGCGCCAAGCCTATCCATTTTAGTGTTTTAAATTTCATATTTTTCTCCATTTTAAAAGTAATTTTGTCACGTGTTTTTATATGTCGTCACTTCTTCAATTTGCAATCACTATTTGTGCGGGGCCATAAAGTTATCACCAATCATGTTCCGCCGGCTCGCTTTTTGTCTCGTGATCGTCATCCTGGCCGTTTTCTGTCGATTGATTAGAAGAGGAAGGATGAAATAAACACCTTAGTGAATTGGTTTTATTTGAAAAACTATTGAGGGAGCGGGGTCTGTGCCGTGAGGCTGAATTTTCTGTTCCCGATTGGACGTTAAAACTCGTCGAATCGTGAGCGCATCTTCGAAAGGTTATTGAAGCGTGACTTGATAATCCCGATTGGTCAGGAAAATTCCGGTCCACGACTTCCTTAATGTCGTGTAAACAATTGTCATCTATTTCCCCATCATATGTCGGTGATACAACCGACACGATTGCTTGTACAACAGGCACTGTCAGCAAGTTAAGATAGGTTGATTTCAAATTTTCTGTTGAGGGTTTCGTGGAAAGCTTTTGCAACGGCACAAGATAATCATTTTTTGTATGATTCTGAAGTTGTACTATAAATCCTGCTGAATCAGGGTCAAAATAAGATGGCATCCAACGGGCATGGGCCATAATCGCCTGAGCCTGAATCAGGTGGTTTTGGGTTCTTTCATCTTCTGTTGTCAATCCACAATCTCTTCTAATTTGAACCAAATCAAGCGCCGATGAGGCATTATGCAAAGCTGTCGTTACAGCCAAAGCTTTTACCAAAACATCATATTCAGTGGCTGTGGCGGGTTCTTTGCGAAAGCCGTATTTACCACCGGTGGCAAAGAAATAAGCCAGCGCGTTTTTTGTGTGGTTTTTTACAGTTGTTGGGGCAGCTTCGGAAACGTTGGATAAATTTTGAATATGTTGCATCAGGGGAATTTTTTTTGCCTCAAATTCTGTCCAATATTCAGAATCGGCTGCATGCCCCGTTGTCAAGGTCATGGCCAGCGCCAAGCCCATCCATTTTAGTGTTTTAAATTTCATATTTTCCTCCGTTTTGAATGCAATTAAATGAACGTGGTACTGGCAAAAACCCCTCCCCCCGTTTTTTTTGGGGGGGGATTAAGGGTTTTAGGAATATAATTTATCCACAATACCAAGATGTAGCACGGCGGCAATAAGTTGTTCATCAGACCAACTGCTGTCCAGAACCAACCTGTCTATTGTAAGATTCTTTCCAGTCTTTGTGCCACCAGCCATATTTGTTCTGATATAACCAGTATCCGTGCGTTTTACATAAATATTCTTAAACAATCTAATTTCTCGAAGACGTTCGCCGGACGTACTCTTCGGTGAGTATTCAGTCCAATCGTGAGTAAAAAATGTTTGGATTAGATTTGTGTGCTCACTAATGCTGGCAGCTAAATTTGGGGCTACGACTGAGGCGATCACTTTAGGAAGAGGTAACGTAAAGCCATGGCTGTACATCTTTTTTAAATCTGCAGGATCGCGTCTCGTTGGCAAAACGGTTAACGTTCTCATATATTCCTCCCGCGATATGTAACCATATACACGCAGGTTTTCCACAACATTTTCCGGAATCTTTTGCAATTGCAGATCTGAATTTTCTCGTTTTAGCAGCTTCATATCTTTAGAATAAAGTAATACAGAATGCGTGTAGCTTATAATGGATTGGGCATGAATAAAGTGATTTTGTAGGGCAGGGTCGTTCGCTAATTTATAATCAGCCTGTCTGATTTTGGCCAAATTCAGGTGAGGAATGTTTTGCGCCTTATGATCAGGGCCTCGTGGTTTATCATAATGAAGCTGCGTCATCACCGTCAAAGCCTTGACCAGAATTTCATATTCAGAAGCCGTAGCTGGCTCTGTGCGGAAGCCATATTTACCACCTGTGGCGAAGAAATAAATTAGTGCCTCTTTTGCGTGGTTTTTTAGAGTATCATTGTAATGCGACTTCATATCAGATAAATCTTGAATATGCTGCATAAGTGGGACTCTTCTTTGTTCAAATTCAGTCCAATAGACAGGATCTTTGGCGTGCGCTGTACTTAAAGTCATGGCCAGCGCCAAGCCTATCCATTTTAATGTTTTAAATTTCATCTATTTGCTCGTCTAAAAACGTTGTTCCCTATCCTTAATATGGTCTTACCTCTTCATCTTTCAATCATTATTTTGTATATTGTGTCAACTGTGCCGTTTTTAAGGTTTATTTTGTGAAGCATCCTGATATTTCTGTTGTCATCCCTGTTTATAACGAGGCTGATACGCTGCCTATTTTATGTGAACGGCTGTTTAAAAGCTTGGATGCCTTGGGCAGAACGTACGAAGTTATTTTTACCAATGATGGCAGTAAGGATAACTCTCTGGCTGTTTTAAAAGGATATCATGAACAACATCCCGATACGGTGCGCATCATCGATTTTCATGGCAACTATGGTCAGCATATGGCGATTATGGCGGCCTTTGAAAAAAGCCGGGGTAGGGTGGTTATTAATTTGGACGCTGATTTGCAGAACCCGCCTGAGGAGATTTATAAGCTTTTAGAAAAGATTGACGCGGGTCATGATTACGTGGGCAGTTATCGTGACAGCCGTAAGGATAATGTCTTTCGCACGTATATCTCTAAATTTATGAATTGGATACGTGCCAGTATTACTGACATCCACATGCGCGACCAGGGGTGCATGTTTCGTGCCTATAGTCGGCATATTATTGACAAGATTGTGGCATCCCACGAACGGTCAACGTTTATCCCCGCCCTTGGTTATAAATTTGCCATAAACCCCGCAGAGATAGAAATGCGCCATGAACCACGCGCAGCCGGTGAATCAAAATACAGTCTTTATCATCTGATACGGGTCAGTTTTGATTTGATCACCAGTTTTTCTTTGGTTCCCCTGCAGCTGTTTACCTTATTTGGTATGGTGGTTTCGCTTGGCAGTGGATTGTTGGTTTTTTACATGCTGCTGCGGCGTTTGTTCATCGGGCCCGAGGCTGAAGGTGTTTTTACCCTGTTCGCCATCCTTTTCTTTTTAATCAGCGTAGTGATCATGGGCATAGGTCTGGTGGGCGAATATTTGGGGCGGGTCTTCCAAAGTTTAAGCCAGCGGCCAAGGTTTATTATTCGTGAAATGGTTGAGAATAAAACGGAGGGTTAAGCATCGTTCCCTCTAACGGGTTTGGGGAAGGGCAGAAACCGGCGCAGAGTCTCTGCAACAAATGTTATCTATGATCCATTTTGCGCGTTTTGACGTTGTGCAACAAAAGTAAATTAAATAGGGTACTGTAGCCCCAGCTAGCGTATAGGACATGATGTTATTTTGTGTAACAAGAGTCGCTGTTAAAAGCCCAAAGTATCCAGCATCTGGTAATAATGAAAAGGGAATTTTTCTCCAACTTGACAAGCGATTGCAAGGGCGGATTTTGTGACAAAAAAAGCTACGTGTTGGGTGGCTTAAGGTTGTTGGTTCATGAACTGGTAAGTGAACCTCAGCAACTTGTCCTGACTGATTACCTGTCCTTTGTTCTGCACTGGGAAGATCAGCAAGGGCTTTAAAACGTTCAAATTCGTGGTAAGTTACTATGTTTATATTGTATAGACCTTGAACGTAACTTATCTCTTCTGCGCTTGGTCTCTTTGGGTGAGCTGGTCTAAGTGAGCGGGTTTGGGAAACCGCTTCCAGGTTATCGGGACCAGTTTCTTTTTCTGAATTTGTGACTTCTTTTGAAACTTTTTTACTATCGACGCTACACAAGGAATCATCAGGATTTTCTGAATCTGCTGCGCAACAATTATTATTAAGAAAATAAATTGAAAACATGATTAAAAGACATATAAATTTCATTGCGCATTTCCATTATAGGTTTGTCTCTAATTCATATTCTTAGAATCTTATTAATAAATCGTAAAAACACAGAATTTTATTTTAATAATGCATGAATTATGGTCCTGATCTTAGGTAGAATATCTTCCTCGAACCAAGGATGGCGTTTTAACCAAGCGGTGTTCCTCCAACTAGGGTGAGGCAAAGGAATAAATTTTGGGCCATATTCTTGCCAGGAATGAACGGTTTCAGTGATCGTTTTTTTTATGCTGTGCCCCAAATAATAAATTTGTGCATACCGTCCGACTAAGAGAATAAGTTTGATATTAGGCAAAAAAGACAGCAGATGATGATGCCATAAGGGGGCACATACCTTACGAGGCGGAAAATCGCCCCCCTGTTGGTCACGTCCTGGGTAACAAAATCCCATCGGCATAAAAGCAATTTTACTATCATCGTAAAATGTTGCGCGGTCTAAGCTTAACCACTGTCTTAGCCGATCACCGCTCGCATCATTAAAGGGTAAGCCTGTTTGATGAACGTTTGTACTGGGTGCTTGGCTAATAATCAAAAGCCGTGCCGTGGGTTGAATCCGCAGGACAGGTTTAGGGCCAAAAGGTAAATCGGTGCATGTTTGGCAGCCATGAATTTTGTTTAGTAAGTCTTTTAATGTCATTGGATATGTCATATTAAAAGGATTCTGAATTATTTTATTCCTTTTTATTTAGACGTTAAATGATAAACACCATCCCAATCATCGCCGGGTGGTGTTTTAAGATACAGCTGGCACCGTTCTATATAGCTTTTGAGCGTCTCGTTACAGCTGGGAAGGGTTCCTAATAGTTGTTCAAAACTTGATAAAGCTTTTTCCCAATTCATTTTAAGATAAAATTCAAATGCCTTATCAAAAGCCGCCACAAAATCTTCTTGGCCTTGGGTTGGGGTTAAATAGGCTTCGGCGTTCCTTTGGCCTAATAACTCGTAGATCTTTATGCCTTTATTTTTTCCTTTGACCGCAACAATATCCATAATTCGGCATAAGAAATCGTCTTTAACTTCTTCGTAAACTGCGTGGCTGACGATAATTTTTGTACCATAAAATTTGTTCGTTCCTTCCAAACGGGAGCTTAAATTGACAGCATCCCCGATTAAAGTGTAATTCATCCGTTCAGAGGAACCCATATTCCCCACCACCACCTCGCCACAATGGATACCCATACGTGTATTCAAAACCGGTTTGCTTTGCCTTAACCAATTAGCATTGAGGGTTTCTAGAGCATGCTGACATAAAAGTGCCGCGCGACAGGCATGGAAACTTCGCAAGGTATCTTCATCAGGCGCCCCCCAAAAGGCCATAATGGCGTCGCCAATGTATTTGTCGATGGTGCCGCCTTGGTGAATAATGATTTGTGTCAGTTGTTCGAAATAATCAGAAATATGGGTCATTAAAGCTTGGGGTGTCATCCCTTCTGAAACAGTTGTAAATCCTGCCACGTCGGTAAACATAATAGTTAATTTCTTAGATTCACCACCTAGTTGGATATCCTGATTTTTCTCCAACAACCTCATGACCAGACGCCGCGGCATGTATTTGGTAAAGGATTTTAGGCTGACCTTCATGGTCTGCATGGTATGAGTCAAGGTGCGAACCTCTTTAATTTTGGAATCGATTTTTACATCACCTTCAAATTGGAAATCTCGAATCTTATTGGCTTCTTCCGTTAATTCTTCAATCGGTTCTGATAGTTTCCTGGAAAGGATGATAATGCGCAGCAAAACCAAAATGAACGCAAACAAATAAATGCCAAAACTGTCTTGTTGAGATTGTAAGAAAACAGAAAAAACCTCGTCAAAAGGGACCAAACTGACAAACATCCATTTCTTACCAAAGGTGTCGTAAAAAGATTCCTTAAATCGGGTAAAGTCCGCAATATAAGTTTTTCCATTGGTAGTAAATTGAAACCGTTCTTCTTTGTCCTGTTTGTATATCTCGTGAGCTTTTTTATAAAGGTTGTCTTTCAATTGGTTTACAATCAAGGGTGTTTCTTCGAGCTCTTTGACGGAAGAAACTAGTTCCAAGTTAGAACTAGCTACGATGTTTTGTTTGTTATCCACAATAAACAGAATGGAACCAGGGGAAATAACATTATCTTTTAATAATTGAGACAGGGCTTTCAAGCTAAGGTTAGTAGCGATGACCCCCCAAACGTTATTATTTGAATCTAATAATGGGCTGGCAGTCTTAATGACCTGCTCTTTGGTCATAATGCTTTCGCTAACAGAGGTTTCCGTGCGCACCTCTTTTGAAGATTTTGCGTCTATATACCATTGCCTCAGGCGTGGATCATAGCTAGATTTTGATACTGTTTCACTTAAAACTAGCCGGTCATTTTTGTTATAGTATTCTAAAAGTTCATAGGGTTTTCCGTCTTGGTTTCTTATGGTGATAATGCAATATTTTACGTTAAAGGGAAGTTTTTTCTCTGGATTGTTTCTTAATGTATCGAATTCTTGAGGTGTGTGGAAATGAAGCATATCGCCATTTTCAAGGGCTATGTTTAACGTTGATGCACCCTCAAAAATCTTATAAATATATTTCAAATATTTAATCTGATCAGGTCTAAATTCATCAACGTTACGAATTTTTTGAAGCCAAAGGGTAATCAGTTCGTTGGCTTCGGCCGGTTCCTTCATCCTCGTCTCAATAAGTGAAGTCAAAAACTCAGAGTACTTATCTACATATTCATGGGAAAATTGGGTTAAGGCTCGCTTGTTTTGATAGAAATCGTAGCTGCCTATTAAAGCGATGGTCACCAGAAAAAGAACCATGACCTCTTTAATGATATAGGTTTTAAGATCGTTACCCATGAATTTTGAGAAAAGACTTTTCATTGGGTTATTCTCTACTCCAAATACAGTTGGCTGAGGCGTGCAAAGGCTGCATAGGCCGGCGGTAAGACCATTGAAAATTTTTCCATTAATTTAGGGCGCATCGCCACCAAGAATTGCTTTGGGTTTTCTATGGGTATCTGTTTTGGTGGAATTTTTTCTTGAATGATTTTTAAGGCCATTTTGGCAGCTATTTCACCCTGTTCAACGCCTGAAACGGAAATGGCAAAGGGGCCTCCGTCTTCGACAACAAAACTATTGATCCCAAGGATAGGGACTTTGGCGTTTTCAATTGTCCATTTCATAACCTCTTTTGGGGGGACAAGGGTTGGATCTTCCTTCGAATGCAGTATTTTTCTGTAATTGGAAAGAATGATAAAATCCAATTCACCATCAGCATCCAGGATGGCCCTTTTCCATTCAGAAAAAGTATCAACAAGCTGTGAAGGTTTCACGACAATTTGACCCCAGTCTTTATACTGGTGCAAATCATCATCATCTAACTTATTAGCAGAAGAATCACTGGCAATATGACCAATGCGGATGGAATTATGAATTTTAAGTGAATCGGCCATTATTAATATGGCATTTCTAATAGCCTCTAAAGGTAAGCGATCAAGTATTCCAGTAACATTATTCATCTTATCGAAACCATATTCTTTTATGTTGGCGTTAACAGCTGCAAAAACAAAGGGAATATTGGAATTATCCTTGTAATAGGTTGTGACACGACTTTGTGCATCATCGTCGCAAACGATAACTGCGTCAGGTTCAAATTGATTGATGGATTGGCGTGCCGCCAATCCAGCCTTTTCCTTAAAATGTTCTTGATAGAATCTTTTGGTATCCATATAAAAATACTCAAGTTTTGTGAGGCTACTGTACTTGAAAACCCTTTCTATACCTGTGTTAATTTCTTTAACCCAACTGTAATCTGTAGAATAACTGTGTATAATCAGTATTTTTTTACGGGCTTGGTTATAGCTGATAAAAAACACAAATAGCGAAAGCATTAGAATAAGTGGGATAATGATTTCCAATCCTAATTTTCTAAAAAAGTTTTCCATTCTGTGATCCCTTAATTTACAAAAGGCCTATTTGACGCCAGTAAGGCATTGATAAGTACAATCCCAGGATACGGGCAGCATTGATCAAAATATTGTAGGACAAGAATTTTCTACGTTCGTAAGCTAACTTGCCCTCAAAAAAGTTTTCAAAATTCCTATAAAAATTTGATTGGTAAGGAAAAAACCAAATCTCGCAAGCAACCAAAATGCAGAAAGTCGTAATCCATAAATTGATTTGATAAAAATCTGCGATAGGAAGCCCAATAGCCATCATGATAAAAAAGCTAGTTGCCACCGGAAAAACAAACCGCACTAAAATAGAGACTAAAATCAAAGCCATGAGAATCTGTGATCTGCCATTCCCAAAGAAATTTATAAAATCAGACAAATTATCTTTAATCAGCATATCTATGTTTAAGAAGGACATGGCTTTAATTGTGCCGAGGCCTGCACCGACTAATAACAAAAAGGACCAATCTGTCTGTACAGCCCAATCTTTGATTCTAATGATCTTCAAAGATGCCAGCACGCAAAACAAGAAAAGACTTACCCAGGCAAATTGAATTTGGTGCAAAGAAAGAGTCAAAATAGATGCTAGGAACAAGAAAATGACGATCACCGCGTGCCATTCTTCTGACTTTAAGGGGCCCAGAACTTTCAGTTGGTGCATTAGCCTTTCCTTGGGGTTTTCTAAATGAGTTCGATCCTGAAAAAACAACGATAACCCAAACAAATTTGTTGTAAGCAAAACAACACCAAAAACGAAAGTTGTTGTGGTCCAACCAAAAGAACTGATCTGGTTGTTGCTTTGTAATGGCAAAATTCCCAATGCAATAAAGTTAATAAGTGATCCTGTTAGAAAGACACTGCTTAAGCTTGTGACCCCATAAAAATTTGAGACGGCAATCTTAGTGGCCAGAGATGATTGATTTTCTGCTTTCAAGACTTTGATGAGATCTTGTGTTAAGGGAGCCATTAAACGAGAACGCATGAAAGCTGACGGTATAATTGGGGTTATAATGGATCCAATCAAAAAGAGTCCTGCTGAGTACCAGGATTGTTTCTCTGGAAGCAGTCTGACCATAAGAATGACAAGTCTATAAACCAACCCAGATGAAGTAATGACTGACGCAATCCCAGGCAATGTTAAAATCAATAAATAGCTTTCTGAGGAAAACCCTTCCAAGACGATTCGAGATGGGACAATGCCTAGGATAATAGTTGTAACTAAAATAAGAAGAACAGGGATGAATTCATAAACGACGTTAAAACTCCATAGGACCAATCCAGAGGATAGTATTGACAAAAAAAATCGCTTATTGGTGCACAAGTCGGCACTAAGCGTATTGTATACGACGAAAGGCACTATAAACGAGAAAATCCAGGCAAGCAAAACTCTTAAAATTGATGCAGAATTTTTGACGGAGTATTCTTTTTTAGAATCTGGCTTGGAAGCAGGATGAATGGTGTTGTGAAAAAATAAATGAGCGCCTAATTCAGGATAAGTTTTTAATAATTTTTCCAAAATATCAAATGGTAATTTGACTAGGATAGAATGCCCGTGTGCTTTGGCTGTGCCTTCGTAAAAATTGTTTTTAAAGGCGGCTTCCGTGCCAAATGATTCATGAACATGTCGTTCTGCCTTATGTCGTCCACTGCTTATCAGGACAGATCCCTCAGCAATAAAATACACACTGTCAGCAATCTCATTTTTCTCAAAAATGAGTTGGTCAGGTTCACAAACCATAACCTCCAGGTGGGGAAGAATTCGGGCCTTTTCAGAATCTTGAAGACAAAGAAGAAAAGGGTGTGAGTTCATGAATTCAACAATGCATAATTGTTTGTTCATGATGCAATTCCTCCGCCTTAAAGTGAAAATACCTAACTTTTATACAAAGTCAGATCACTTTCATTCTAAGGCAGGGCTGGTTAACAGACGTTTAATATCAACCAGATATTTGATCCCTTAAAGCTGCAGCATCGATTGCTAAATCGCCCAAAGCCTGGTTGTGAGCGGCTTGATCTAGCCAGTAATGGGCCTGCTTTGGGTTGGCCTTTAGATTGTCTTCACCCTCTTTCAACAAAGCTCCTGCATTAAACTGCCCTGGTCCGTAACCACGCCTTGCTGCACACTCATAGTAATATAAGGCCATTTCAGGGCATTTTCTAACTCCATCGCCGGCAAGGTAGCTGTCCCCTAGCGCTTTAAAAGCGGGGGCAAAACCAAGGTGTGCTGATCGAAAGAAGTAACAATTTGCCAAGCACAAATCTTTTGTGACCCCGTAACCATTCAAATAGAAAGACCCTAAAAGAAACAAACCCTCAGGATGGTTCGTTTGTTCCAATGTTCGTAAAAAGTTTGCAGCGGCCTCTGTATTGCCATGATTCATGTGATAATACACATAATTTTCAACAGCTGAATCTTGAGGTGCATTCTGGTTATCCGCTGAAACGTTGGGACTTAGATAAAGAAAAGCTAAGAGAGGGAAGATTTTTTTCATTTTAAAAATAATTTTAAATAAACTATTTCTAAACGATACACGATTCTTCTGCTTGCCAAAAGGTTTTTATTGATGCTATCAAGGTGATCTGATTGGTCACATAGCTCAGCGGTAGAGCACTACGTTGACATCGTAGGGGTCACAGGTTCAATCCCTGTTGTGACCACCATTCATATTTCATAAGTAATCAATGATAATAAGTGCCAAAAAGTTCTTTTCCAGACTGATCTTGTTGTCTTGTTTTTTGGCTGTGCCTTTTCTCTGCTTTTATATTTCTTCCCATTATTCTGTTAAAACGTCAGTGCAAACTGATCCGGTTACAGTGGTTATAAAGTCAGGCACATCATCATATGATATAGCCAACCAATTGGCTGACGCTGGCGTTATTCAGCACCCCTGGTTGTTTTTTGCGGGATATTGGTTAACGGGATCTAAAAAACCGCTTATCGCCGGGGAATATTCATTCAACCAAAGTGAATCGTGTTGGGAGGTATTGCAACACATCCAGGCTGGTCGGGTTGTGATCCGGAAATTGACGGTACCAGAGGGGTGGACGGTAGGGCAGGTCATGGTTGCCTTGCAGCAGATAGATTGTCTGACAGGGCAGATTACAAAAGAACCCCCTGAAGGTAGTTTGTTGCCAGATACATATTTGTATGTTTATGGGGATAGTCGCCAAGAAATAATTAACCGGATGATGATGGCGATGAGCCAACAGTTGAAGCAGCTTTGGGCGCAACGACAAAGCGATAATTTGAACGTTCAAACTCCAGAGGCCGCCGTAGTTCTAGCCTCGATCGTTGAAAAAGAGACAGGCATTCCAGAGGAACGCGCGCGTATTGCGGGGGTGTTTTTGAATCGTTTGCGACTAGGGATGCCGTTGCAATCAGACCCCACTGTTATTTATGCGTTAACACTTGGCAAGAAGCCTTTGGATAGGTCCCTTACAAGGGGGGATCTTAGTATTAATTCGGTTTATAACACCTATAAAATTAACGGATTGCCCCCCCATCCGATTGCTTGCCCGGGGATACAAGCCTTAAAAGCGGTCCTGAATCCTGTGCTTAGTCGGGATTTATACTTTGTGGCTAATGGGACAGGCGGCCATAGCTTCAGCGAAACCCTTGAACAACATAACCATTATGTTTCAAAATGGCGTCAATTCAATCGCCAAATAATTAATGCAAATGCAAAAAAATCCTAAACGTCGTGGTTTGTTGTTGGTCATCTCTTCACCATCGGGTGTGGGGAAAACTTCTATCGTTAAGCAATTGATGTCTTTAGATTCCGAACTGACGATGTCCGTGTCTGCCACCACAAGGCCTAAAAGGGAAGGGGAAGTGGATGGAAAAGACTATCACTTTATGGATGAGGCGACATTCCAAGCGCGCCTTCAAGAAGGGGCCTTCATTGAGCATGCCAAGGTTTATGGAAATTATTATGGGACGCCACGCCAGTTTGTGTTTGATCAATTAGATCAGGGGTTGGATGTGGTCTTCGATATTGATTGGCAGGGGACACAACAATTGGCCCAGGTGGCACGTCAGGATCTGGTGAGTATATTTGTACTGCCGCCTTCATTGGATGAACTTGAGAAAAGATTGCGCGGTCGAGGGCTTGATACTCAAGAGGTGATAGAAAAGCGCCTTGCCCAGACAGCAAGTGAATTAAGCCACTGGGCCGAATATGATTACGTGGTTATTAATGACAATCTGGAAAAAACGGTTTTGAGAGTTCAAAATATTTTGAACAGCGAAAGATTGAAAAGGATTCGTCAAACAGATTTAACTGATTTTGTTCGCGGATTGGCGAGTCAATGCTGATACTTGCGTGTTTGGCCAGAACATGTGTAAATTACCGGACTAGAACTTTTATTGTAAAGCTAAGGCATCATGACGACAATTGGCTTATGTCAAATAAACCCTTGGGTTGGACATCTTCAGTATAACTTAGAAAAAATAAAACAGCATTTCGTTTTATGCCAACAGCAGGACGTGGATTTGGTGGTTTTTCCCGAATGTGCAATTACGGGTTACCCCCTGGAAGATTTGGTCCTAAAACCTTATTTTTTGCAGAAAGTTGAGCAGACTATTCATGATCTGGCTGCGGTGACGATTGGGTCCCCAACGGCCATTTTGTTAGGCTCTCCCTGGTTACAGGCTGGCAAAATTGTAAACACCGCCATGTTGATTGAAGATGGGAAAATTCAACATATCATTCTTAAACACAAATTGCCCAACCATGGCGTCTTTGATGAAAAGCGTATTTTCCAACCGGGACCCTTGCCTACTCCCATTCTTTTCCGGGGGTTGCAGTTGGGTGTTATGGTTTGTGAAGACATGTGGTACCCAGAGCCAGCGCAGCATTTGAAGCAAAACGGGGCTGAGATTTTGGTTGTGTTGAATGGTTCCCCCTTTGATTTGACGAAACACGAAAGACGCCAAAATCAGGCAAAAGAGAGAGTCGCTGATACTGGTTTGCCATTAATTTATTTGAACATGGTTGGCGGACAAGATCATTTGGTCTTCGATGGCCAATCCTTTGTGATGGCGACTGACCAAACTTATGCGTTGGAAATGCCCGCCTTTCAGGAAACTGTGGGCTTTATAAAACTTGAAAAGGAAGAAACGGTTGCCGTTAATCCTCTGCAGAATCTTCCCAAATCATCGATGAACGAGGCCGAAACTATCTATCATTGCCTTGTGATGGGGTTGAAAGACTACGTAGAGAAAAACGATTTCAAGGGTGTTTTGATTGGTCTGTCGGGCGGTATTGATTCGGCCTTGGTGGCGGCCATTGCGGTGGATGCCTTGGGGGCTGAACGCGTGCAATGTGTTATGATGCCGTCGCCTTATACCTCAAAGGCAAGTTTTGATGACGCAGAAAGCATTGTTCAGTTTTTAAAAACCCCCTATGACATCCTGAGCATTGAACCAGCTATGGCTGCCTATGAACAAATTTTGCAAGATACGTTCGCTGACAAAACGGCCGACACGACAGAGGAAAATATTCAGTCGCGATCCAGAGGCATGGTTTTGATGGCCATGAGCAATAAGAATGGCTTTATGGTTTTATCAACAGGCAATAAATCAGAAATGGCCGTTGGCTATGCAACCCTTTATGGAGACATGTGTGGGGGCTATAACCCGTTGAAAGATCTGTATAAGATGCAGGTCTTTTCCTTGGCGAAATGGCGCAATGAAAACAGTCATTCTGGTTTTTTGGGGCCGGATGGCCCGGTTATGCCAGATAGTGTTATTACTAAACCCCCCTCGGCCGAACTTAAGCCCGATCAAACTGACCAAGACAGCCTGCCTGCTTATGAGGTTTTGGATGCCATTTTGCATCAACTGATCGAGAAAAAAGCCAGCATTCAAGATGTTGTGGCCAACGGATTTAGGGAAGATGAGGTCATCAAAGTCTATCATCTGTTGCACCGGGCCGAATACAAACGCCGTCAGTCGCCCCCCGGGCCAAAGGTCAGCACCAAAGCCTTAAGTGCAGAACGGCGTTACCCCATTACCAACGGTTTTTTGTTGAATTTGTGATGCCAACTGTTTCCATCATTCTGCCAACCTACAATCGCGCTGGCTTTGTTCAGGCGGCGATTCAAAGTGCGTTGGCACAGACTTATACCGATTATGAATTGATTGTTGTGGACGATGGTTCGACGGATGAGACGGTCAATCAGGTAAGGGCCATCGTCGATTCGCGATTGATATATGTGGCCCACAATCAAAATAAGGGCGCTGCTGCTGCCCGCAATACCGGCATGAGAATGGCTCAAGGTGATTATATCGCCTTTCTTGATTCAGACGACACATGGCACCCGCAAAAACTAGAACAGCAAGTGGAGTTTTTGGAAAACAATTCCGGGTTGGGTGGATGCGTTACATCCTACCGGTTGGTATTTGACGATCATTCGGTGATTCGTGAAATTGCCATGGAGCCAAGTTTTTATCAACAAAGCCTGAAAGGGTGCAACCTGAGCCCTGGCAGTACGTTGTTGTTTAAGAAAGAGTGTTTAGAGAAAGTTGGATATCAAAACGAAAGCTTAAAAAGGTTTGAGGACTGGGAATGGCAAATCAGGTTTGCGCGCTTTTACGAATGGCAACGGGTGCCGGTGGTTTTGGCCGATATTCGGGCGGGGCACACTGTGAACTTTGAGACAGTCAAACAAGCCCTTAGCTATTTTCAAACTATTATAACCACCCTTCCCAACAATGACCAAAAAACGATAAAGATGGCAATTTTCTATGAATTGTTTTATGCTTCCTGGAAAAATCGTTTATGGGGATGTGCCTGCGGTTATCTGGCCAAGTCTTTTTTACAGATGCCACATGGTTGCGTTGGCTTTATGGTTTCTCTGCTAAGACGAAAAGTCAAAGAACGTTCTAAAGCTGGTCGAGTGTGTGTTGAAAAATAAACCTTATTTATCTGTTGTTGCCACGTCCCGTAATGATGACCATGGCGGCAATGCCCTTTGGCGAACGCAGCACTTCGTTAGTGGCTTGGCAGCTCAAGCTTTGGTGCATGAAGTCTCTATTGAGTTAATTTTGGTGGACTGGAATCCGCCTGCTGATAAGTCTGATTTAGTCGATGCTTTGGCGTGGCCTGAAAACAACCCTTATTTTCATTATCGTGTTGTGCAAGTTCCAGCTGTTTACCATCAGCAGTTTCAGTTCGCTGATAAGTTGCCCCTTTTTCAGTATTTGGCCAAGAATGTGGGCATACGGCGTGCCCAGGGCGAATACGTTCTGGCCACCAATATTGATATTTTGTTTTCAGACAAATTGATGCAATTCATAAAAGGTGGGTTGCAACCAGGTCATTGTTATCGTGTAGATAGGTTTGATATTGACCCCAATATTCCAGATGGATTGCCTTTTCCCAAAATTTTAGAGTATGCGGATTCACACGTTGTTCGCGTGAATGGTTTAAAAGGTACCTTAAGTTATAAGCAGTTTCATGCGTCTTTCTTAGAACATTTGGGACGGTGTTTATATCGGTCCTTACGGATCATCATCGGATATTCCTTAAAAAACTTTAACTATTACCTGACTTTACCGTTGTCTTTAAAATTGCTCCAGAAATGGCGCATTGGAAATTTTAGAAAAAATTTCACAAGTCTAATGTTTTCTTTGAGGCAGCAGCTGGGTCCCAAAGACAAAATATTACATACAGGCGCCTGCGGCGACTTTACTCTCTTATCAAAACATGATTGGGATAGTATAAAAGCCTATCCTGAATGGGCTTTATACTCATGGCACATTGATTCCGTTGTTATGTACCAGGCCCATCATAATGGCATGAAGATGGTGAACCTCGATTCCTCTTATCGAATCTATCACATTGAACATGGTCAAGGGTCGGGCTGGACGCCAGAAGGCGCCAATTTATTATTTAACCGGCTTGATAAAAACGGCATTGAGTATTTGGATGATGATGATTTAGAGGAACTTTTCTTCCAGCAAATCCTTAACAAAAAAGTGGGCAAGCAAACCGTTTACAACCAAACGTGGGGCGCGCCTGACGTGGTATTCCCGGAGCGCGGTAATTGATTACTTTTTTCACAACACCCAAAGCTTTCCAGGGACATATTGGCATCATCCAAACCAATGCCTTAACCAGTTGGTCTTGTCTGACGCCAAAACCTGAAGTCATTCTGTTGGGGAATGATCAGGGGGTAAAGGAAGCTGCCGAGCAGTTTCAATTCAGACACTTACCCCTTGAAAGTCCAGGAATTCCTGTTTTAAGCGAAATATTTGAAGCAGCCAGAGCAGCTGCTAGCCATGATTATTTGTGTTTCATTAATGCTGACATCATTTTGTTGGACGACTTTATGCCAACGTTCATGCAGTTGTCCCAACAGTTTGAAAAATTCCTGATGGTCAGCAGCCGTTGGAATTTAGATATTCAAACAATTTTACCCCTTGAAAATGTAACCGATCGTACCAATCTAAGAAATAAGGCCGTTCAAACGCATGATATGTATCCAGCGGGAGGAACTGATTTTTTTGTGTTCCACAAGGATATGTTTCAAACTGTACCGCCCTTTTTGTTAGGCAGGGGATATTGGGATAACTGGTTGATGTATCAGGCAAAACAGGAAAATGCCCCGGTCATTGATGTCACCGCGGATGTGATAGCTGTTCATCAAAATCACGACTACAGCCATATTAAGGGTGTAAGAAAAGGTGATAACGATGCAGAAGCGGTATTTAAGGCGGCTGAGGGGAAACGAAACTTAGAATTGGCCGGTGGTCAGAAAAATATTTATACCAATTATGACGCTGATTATGTATTTATTAAGGGTCAGTTTTATAAGTCCTGGAATTTAAAATTTATCTTTAGGCGCCTTAAGTCATCGATGAGACGTCTGAAAATACGTTTAATATCTCAAAAGTAAAGAGGGTAAAATGCTAAAAGTTTCGGTCATTGGATTGGGTAAATTAGGAGCACCTATGGCGGCGGTTTATGCCAGCAAGGGGTTCGACGTTATTGGCGTGGATAAAAATCCAGCTTTTGTGGATGCCATCAACCACGGTAGGGCGCCTGTTGAGGAGGATAGACTGCAAGACTTTATTGATCAAAGCAAGGGAAGATTGTCGGCAACCCTCGACACTGCTGAGGCCGTTAAAAACACCGATATTACTTTTGTCATTGTTCCCACACCCAGCGGACCTGATGGCAGTTTTACCAATAAATATGTCCTTGAATCCTTAAAAGAAATTGGCGCTGGCATCAAAGGTAAAGAAGGATATCACCTAGTCGTCATTACCAGTACGGTGATGCCTGGCTCTACCGATGGTGAAATTCGCCAAACATTAGAGAAATACGCTGGCCGGCCCGTAGGCGAAACTTTGGGATTATGTTACAGCCCAGAATTCATTGCCCTTGGCACCGTGATTCGCGATATGCTGAACCCAGATTTTTTTCTGATTGGGGAAAGTGATAAGAAGGCGGGTGACCTGCTGGTTTCCATTTACAGTCAAGCTTGTGACAATCAGCCGCGCATGGAACGCATGAATTTTGTGAATGCTGAATTGACAAAAATTTCTGTGAATACGTTTGTGACGACCAAAATCTCCTACGCCAACATGCTGTCGGACCTTTGTGATTATTTGCCGGGTGCTGATGTGGACGTGGTCACGCAAGCCATTGGGTGCGACAGTCGTATTGGTCATAAATATCTGAAAGGGGCGGTGGCCTATGGTGGCCCTTGTTTTCCACGGGATAACGTGGCTTTCTCGCGTTTGGCCGAAATCATTGGAGCCAATGCTGATCTGGCTGTGGCAACCGATACCATCAATCGCCATCAAAAAGATCGGGTGTTGGCCATTATTGATCAACTGGATTATCAACCCAAAACGATTGGAATTTTAGGGTTATCTTATAAGCCCGGTACATCTGTCATTGAAGAATCACAGGGTGTTGGTCTTGCGGCCAGTTTAAAGAAACAAGGGTTCAATGTGGTCGTATTTGACCCCATGGCTATGGCCCCTGCTAAGGCCGTTCTGGGTGAACACGCCCGATATGCGGCTTCGGCAGCAGAATGTGTATCAGAAAGCGATGCCATAGTGATCATGACAGCATGGCCGGAATTTGCCGAACTTACCGCCTCTTTATTTGACGAGAAACCTGCCGGTTTTGCGGTTATTGATTGTTGGCGTATTCTAAAACCTGAAACGTTGCCGGCTAAAACAGCCAGTATCCACCTTGGACGTGGGGTGCTCGCTCAACTGGCAACGGCTAAAGAACGTCATGTCGCAGCTAGCTAGTTCCCCTTTAAAAATTACCCCCGTCATTTTGTGCGGGGGTTCTGGTACGCGTCTTTGGCCTTTATCACGCAGTCTGTATCCGAAACAGTTTTATCCATTGGTGGGGGAGGGCAGTCTTTTCCTGCAGACCTTAATGCGTGCTAATAATGCTGCGATTTACGACTTGCCTATTGTTGTTGCCAGTCAACATCACCAGTTCCTTGTTGAAAAAGAAATGAAGGCCGCAGGGTTAATTGGTCAGCTGATTTTGGAACCCTGCGCCCGTAATACAACGCCTGCCATCACCTTGGCTGCTTTGGCGGCCATGCAGAAAAATCCAGATGCTGTCCTATTAATCATGCCGTCTGATCATTTGATTGAGCCGATTGCTGATTTCAATGATTTTGTTCAAAAGTCCTTGCCCTCAGCTTTAAAGGGGGAACTGGTTACCTTTGGTGTGACGCCAACCCGCCCTGAAACGGGTTATGGTTATATTCAACGCAGTCAGGATGACACCGACTTTGCAAAAAAAGTTCTTCGGTTTGTGGAAAAGCCAACCCTAGAAAAGGCTGAGGTTTACCTTCAGTCGGGTGATTTCTTGTGGAACAGTGGTCTTTTTCTATTTCAGGCTAAGGCCTTCTTAGAAGCTGTCAAAACTTATCAGCCCCTTATATTGGATTCGTGTGCGGCTGCGTTTGATGTCAAAACAGGGATTATGGACACACAAGTTTTTGAAAAATCACCGTCCGTTTCGATTGATTACGGAATTATGGAACAGGCCAGTAATGTCAGAGTCGCCCCCCTTACGGTTAACTGGAATGATCTTGGTAGCTGGCAAGCTTTGTGGGAAGTCGACAACCGCGATAAGGATGGCAACACCATCCTGGGCGATGTGGTCACCCATAATGTTAGTCAGTCTTATATTCGGTCCGAAGGGCGCCTGGTAACGGTTGTGGGGTTGGAAGGGGTCATTGTTGTGGAATCGCAGGATGCGATACTTGTGGCCTCTCAGGCAGCCTCTCAAGACGTTAAACATATCGTGGATACGTTGAAACTTTCAGAGCGTCCCCACACCCGATCCCATTCTGCCGAGGAAAGGCCATGGGGATCATTCAAAAGCGTTGATAAAGGCGAACGGTTCCAAGTAAAGCATATTACGGTTAAGCCTGGACAGAAACTATCTTTGCAGATGCATCACCACAGGGCTGAACATTGGATCGTTGTCAGTGGCACAGCCAAAGTGACTCGTGGCGAAGAAGAATTGATGGTCTTTGAAAATCAATCGATTTACATACCCTGTGGTACCAAACACCGCCTTGAAAACCCTGGAAAGATTCCTCTAGAGCTTATAGAAGTTCAATCAGGCCCCTATTTGGGGGAAGATGATATCGTCCGTTTTGGCGATGACTACGGCAGGTTCTAATTAAAGCCGCTGCATAATTTCGGACTGACTATGATCAAAACGAGAACGACCATAAGCAGAATCACTGCCGCCATAAAACGCGCTTCAAAGCTTAGACCTTCTCTGGGTTGTGGATTATTGTTCACCTTAAATCTCCATAAAACTGTTACGCAGCTTGGCTGTGAACTTCATCGTTTATGGGAACAAACGATTTGTGAGGCCGCAAGCCTTCTAGCTTTTCAAAATGGCGAATACTCCAAAAGCAGGCAAACATTAATGGCAAACCAATAACACATACACCGCTGTGACCAATCCATTCTGTTAAATATACAAGACCAAAAGCAGTGACAACATACATAAAAGAACGAGCCAGGGCATAACCAATCGTTGTTGTAGTAAACCTCCTGTCCACATTAAATCTTTTGATAAAAATTGGAGAAGCAACTGCCACTCCTGAGAGAGAAAAAGGAAAAAGTATTGCTTGAAACAAAAACACCTGACGACCGGAATTCAAATACATGGCAAAAATAGGTAAAGAGACAACTATTAAAAGAAGAACTATAGCTTGAAACTTTAATATTTTTATAGGGTTAAAAATTTTTACCAAATAAATTAAAGGAAAAACAACGAGACAATCAATAATTGATAAAAGGAAATTGTGAGAAATTATATCCGGTGAACTATAACCAAAAGATTTTAATATTGGGGAAAAATATATGTAATATAAATAAAAACAGAAAGGATTGCTACACTCTAAAAAGAAATAGGCCGCAAAATCTTTTTTATTAGGGCGTGTCATCAATTGAATAAGTCATAGATTTCTGTTTTAATTGAGAAAAATTTTACGAGGTTTTTTTCGGTGAGACGCTACGCATTACGGGATGATCAATGGGATCGCATTAAGGGTATGCTACCTGGAAGGGAAGGATATGTTGGTGCAACAGCAAAAGACAATCGCCTATTTATAGAAGCCGTTCTATATCGATATCGAGCTGGAATTCCGTGGCGTGATTTACCGGAACGTTTTGGGGATTTTAGAGTTATTCATCTACGCCATTCGAGGTGGAGCCAATCAGGTGTGTGGAAGAAAATTTTTGAGCTATTAAGCCAAGATGCTGACAATGAATACGCTATGATTGATTCAAGTATAGTGCGTGCTCATCAGCACAGTGCTGGTGCTAAAAAAAAGAATTCTCAGCTGACCAAGCGATTGGACGAAGCAAAGGAGGATTAAGCACCAAAATTCATGCCACCTGTGATGCGTTGGGAAATCCAACAGGGTTTTATTTAACAGCCGGACAAGATCACGATTTAGAAGGTGCCGATGCCTTAATAGATAACCTTACGCAAGCTGGTGCCGTCTTAGCTGACAAGGCTTATGACGCAGACGAACGTATGAGAAAAAAACTTGAAGAGAAAGGATGTGAGGCGGTCATTCCCCCAAAAAAGAATAGGATCAACCCTTGTTCGTATGATAAAGACCTCTACAAGGCCCGGCACCTCATCGAAAACTTCTTCGCCAAACTTAAACAATACAGAGCCATAGCCACTCGATATGATAAAACAGCTCGAAACTTCCTGGGAGCCATACATTTGGTTGCTGCGGCTATTTGGCTTAATTGATGACACGCCCTAGTTTTTGATTTATAGAGTCGACTTTCCACTTCTTTGAAAAGAATTTCTTTGTTTTTTTTGCTCACATGCTTTTTTTCAATTTCTATCTTTTTTTTCCGTTTCATATCAACAAACTCTGGTGTTTCTCTCAATCTTGTTCTGGCTATGGAACCTATCACAGCAATGCCTGCACCGGCCCAAAAACCCGTACGCCAACTTATTCCTGTACTGTTAACAAGAGAAGATAAACCAAGGGCTGTCATCGCACCACAAGAAGAGGCTAATGTGATAAGAAGGACCGCAGAATATTGTTCTGGGGGCTTGGTAATCTCGGTGATATAAATTTTTGCGCCCATAACCTCACCCATAGACGACAGGCCTTGAATAATACGGCAAACCGTTACGATCAAAGCAGCGGTAATCCCAATTTGTTCATAGGTTGGCAAATTAGCCATGATAACGCAACTTAAGGACATCATCATGGTTGTCAAAATAACGGTGGTTTTGCGACCTATATTATCTCCTATCCATCCAAATAAAATTGCACCGAATGGTCTCAAAATATACGTTGAACAAAAAGCAAACGCAGCAATCAAAGCGGCTGTGTGGGGATCGGTTTTGGGGAAGAAGATATCATTGAGCAAGACAGCCATATGAACATACAGCATTAGGTCAAAATACTCGAGAAAGGTGCCAATCTGTAAAAGACCAACGGCTTCCTTTTGTTCGCGGCTTAAACTTCCAAGGATACTCATAAGTTACTCCTCTGTTCAGTACTACCTGCTATTAGCTATGCTTATAAACGACTTTCCCTGACATTGAAACCCTATATACCAAATTCAAACCATTTCCCCATTTCTACCCGTCATGGCGAGCCCCTTTAGGGGCGTGGCCATCCAGGAAAATACATGGATCACCACGGAGCAATAGCTCCTCGTGATGATGAGAGGAATGCCGAAAAATGATTTGAATTGGGTATGGTTTTTTAAAACTTACGATATAAATTGGCGTCCCCGGCGGGATTCGAACCCACGGCCTCAAGATTAGGAATCTTGCGCTCTATCCGGCTGAGCTACGGGAACTAACAAACTTTACGTACCTACATATTCTCTAAATTACCGAAGCGTGTCAACTTACCATCAAAGAATAATTTCACGGTACCGATAGGGCCGTGACGTTGCTTGGCGATAATGACTTCGGCTTTGTTGTAAACTCCATCCATACGTTTTTGCCATTCCAAATGCTTCTCGGTTCCCTCTGGTGGTTGCTTGCGGCTTTCATAATACTCCTCGCGATAGACAAACATGACCACATCAGCGTCTTGCTCAATAGACCCTGATTCACGCAAATCAGACAGCTGGGGACGTTTGTCATCGCGCTGCTCAACGGCACGGGAAAGCTGTGATAAGGCCAGTACGGGCACATTTAATTCTTTGGCAATACCCTTTAAAGAACGGGTAATTTCAGAAATTTCTTGAACACGGTTGTCACCACTTCGTTTATTGCTGCTTTCCAATAATTGCAAATAGTCGATGACGATCAGCCCGATATTGTGTTGGCGTTTAAGGCGTCTGGCTCGATTGCGTAAAGCCATAATGCTAAGCCCTGCCGTGTCGTCAATAAACAAAGGGGTGTTATGAATCGATCGGCTAATTTCAACAAATTTTGGGAAATCTTCGCTGCGTATTTCACCGCGGCGGATTTTATCAGAAGACACTTTCGATTCGCTGGATAAAATACGGGTGGCTAGTTGTTCGGCAGACATTTCTAACGAGAAGAAGGCAACGGGCGTTCCGTCCTGGTTGTTTTGGGCAAAACAAAGGGCTGCATTAAAAGCAATGTTGGTGGCAAGGGCTGTTTTTCCCATAGAAGGTCGTCCCGCCAAAATCAACAAGTCAGAAGGGTGCAATCCACCCAACCATTTATCAAGATCAATGAAGCCTGTGGTGACACCCACGATATGACTGTCGCGCTTGTAAGCAATTTCGGCTGTTTCAATGGCTTGTGTTAAGGCCTCTCGAAAGCTGATGGCATTTCCACCTGCTTGACCTGTTGTTGCTAGGTCATAAAGTTTCTTCTCCGCCGATTCAATATGCTGGACAGCGGTGGCTTCCATGTCAAAATTGCGCACCTCTTGTACGGTTTCATGGCTTAGGTTGATCAGTTGGCGCCTTAAATATAAATCATAAATCAGGCGACCATAATCAGCCGCACTGATGATGGACACAACCGAGTTTGCTAAATCAATTAAATAGCTGGCTCCTCCAACCGTGGCCAAATGTTCATTTTGGTGAAAAATATCTTTTAAGGTGATGGGGTCGGCAATTTGCCCTCGATCGATCAGGCGTTGAATGGATTCGTAAATCTGTCCATGAACGGCGTGGGAAAAATGGTCGGGGCGCAAGAAATCACTGACATGTTCCAAGGAATTATTGTTCAACAATAAAGCACCCAACAAAGCCTGTTCGGCCTCGACGTTATGCAAAATCGTTTCAGCGATGGGGGCCAGCTGAGTTTGTTGAGGAACCAGTGATAAGACAGTTGATGTCATGAAGGGGCTATTCCTTTTTCCATAGCTTCTACGCGCATGCGACGATATTCTTCCACGGGCAACAATTTTCCATCCGGGACATACTGTGTGTACAAAATACCCCGAATGTGGTCAATTTCATGTTGCATAACGCGCGCCAAGAAACCATGAGCAACGCCTTCAATTTTGGTGCCCTCTTTTGAATAAGCCGCATATTTTATTGTTTTATAACGGGCCACAGGACCAGCCACATCAGCTACCGAAAAACACCCTTCATAGTCGATGTGTTTATCATCCCCAACAGGTTCATAACTGGGGTTCAACCAAAGGGTCTTTGGCATCGTATCGCTGATGTCGGGGCGCCATTTTTTTAAATCTGGATCATCGCTAAGGGCGAAAACAATTGCCTGCTTAGAGAACCCAATTTGAGGGGCGGCCAGCCCAGAACAGTTTTCCTCTGCGTCGTACTTCGCTTCTAAGATTTTGATTATTGCTAAATCTTCTTTTGTCAGAGGAAAGGTAAAGGCCTTGGCAGGGGTTTCCAAAACCTCTTTGTTTGGACAATTCGGATCGTTAATCACGACATAAGGGGGCAGCTTAACGGACATATGTTTTAACCACTAACCGTAAAAATTTCATAACCATTGGACGTGACGGCCAGGCTATGTTCGAATTGGGCCGATAAAGACTTATCCTTGGTTACGGCCGTCCATCCGTCTTCCAAAACCTTCACACCGGGTTTGCCGGCATTAATCATGGGTTCAATCGTGAAAAACATCCCCTCTTGCAATTCCAACCCTGTACCTGGTTTGCCATAGTGCAACACAGTGGGTGTCATATGAAACGTTTTTCCAACACCATGCCCGCAAAAATCGCGTACGATGGAGAAGCCCTGACGCTCAGCAAAGCTTTGAATCGCATGGCCCACATCACCTAACGTGGCGCCCGGCTTCACAACTTCAATGCCGCGCATCATGGCCTCATAAGTCACATTGATCAGTTTTTCGGCCCGGACCCCAATCTTACCAATAGCGAACATGCGGCTGGTATCGCCATGCCATCCATCCACAATCGTGGTGACGTCAATGTTAATAATATCCCCCTCGATGAGCTTTTTATCCCCTGGAATACCATGGCAAACCACGTGATTTACAGAGGTGCAAATCGATTTGGGGAATCCCTGATAGCCAAGGGGGGCAGGGATAGCGCCGTGCTTCAGAATAAAATCGTGACACAGCGTATTCAATTCATTGGTCGTGACGCCTGCCTTGACAAAGGGGGTGATATAGTCAAGCATCTGCGATGCCAATCGTCCGGCCTTTCGCATGCCCTCAAAGTCTTGATTTGTGTGAATCAGGACCTGCTCAACCTCCTCCTCTTCGTGGTGGTGGCCGTGCTGGCAATGTTCTGTGTGTTGATGGTGGTAGGGATTAATCATAATGCTTTTTTACAGGGAGAAACTATTAGCTCAAGTTATACCATTTTCAGATCATTTTGCGAGTTTTTCTCGTTATATTGTCTATATAGGTATCAATTTCTTTTCCGCAATAAAAAACCCACTTCTCAATTTGAAAAGTGGGTTAAAGATTTTAAAAAAATGAAAAGAGAATTTAGCGAGAATAAAACTCGATAACCAAATTTGGTTCCATTTGAACGGGGTAGGGGACATCAGCAAACTTAGGTCCGCGAATGAACTTGCCCTTCATAGACTTGTGGTCAACATCCATATAGTCTGGAACGTCCCGTTCACCCAATTGGGCTGCGGCCAAAACATTCACGTTTTCTTTCATCTCGCCCAGAATGCTTAACTCGTCGCCGTCCTTCAAACGATAAGAAGGGATGTCAACGCGTTTACCATTAACGGCAATGTGTCCGTGGTTGACCATTTGACGCGCAGCGAATACCGTCGCTACGAATTTCATACGGTAAACAACGGCGTCCAGACGACGTTCTAGAAGGTCAATCATATTTTCTGATGTATCGCCACGGCGACGAACGGCCTCTTGATAAAGGCGACGGAAATGCTTTTCGCTTATGTTTCCATAGTAGCCTTTTAGTTTTTGTTTGGCTCTAAGCTGGATACCATAGTCGGAAGGCTTTGATCGTTGTTGACCATGCTGACCTGGTCCGTAATTACGATTGTTGAAAGGGCTTTTTGCTCGGCCCCAAAGGTTTACGCCCAGACGGCGATCAATTTTGTGTTTTGCTTCAACGCGTTTTGTCATTTATCTTAGCCTGTAAGTCATCAAATAAACTTTTAATAATTAACGTTCATTCTCCACATTTACCAAGCTTTGTCAAATCAATTTTGCGCTTTAACGACAAGCGTGTTATGGTCCTGACATCGTTAAAACAGCTTTACAGTAATATGGATATTTCTAGCTTGCCAAATGCCCGGCCAGGATGGCTGCGTCGTCAGTATGACTGGGTCTTGGCCTCTGCCGACACGCCGCAGGCTGTCTGGCTGTTATGCGTGTTTTCTTTTGCGGAAAGCTCGGTTTTTCCCTTGCCGCCTGATTTGTTGTTGATTCCGATGATTCTGGCTCATCCCAGCCAAGCTTGGCGGTTGGCGAGTTTGTGTACCATCACTTCAGTTCTTGGTGGATTCTTAGGGTATGCCATTGGATATTATTTATATGCCAGTTTGGGCGAATGGGTTATTAACACCTATAATCTATCATCCGCCTTTGAGAAATTTCAGCAAGGTTTTGCCGAATGGGGTTTTTGGATTATTGTATTAAAGGGCCTAACACCCATTCCCTATAAGTTGGTAACCATCGCCAGCGGGGTGGCGCACTTTGATTTAAAAACATTTTTTGCAGCCTCCATCATTGCCCGTGGATTTCGCTTTTATCTTTTGTCAGGCTTGTTATGGTGGATGGGGCCTTGGGCCCGTCACTGGATTGAAAAATATCTTGGGTTGTTCTTGGTCTTAAGCCTTGGCATAATTGCCCTAGGGTTCGTTGCATTTAAGTATTTGGGCTGATGGGTTGTAAGCTTTTTTCTCAACAAAAGATCGTAAATAGGGTCGTTCTTTTGTTCGTTGGCCTGTCGCTGGCGGTCGCGGTGGGGGCAGAATTTCTTTATCACATCAAACCATGCAGCTTGTGCGTTTACCTGCGTTACATCTATTGGGGTGTTTTGTCGATAAGTCTTGCGCTGGTTGCGTTTCCTCAAAAGTGTTTGCTGAGAGTTCTGCAATTTTTAGCGATTATTTCGGCCTTGGGGCTTAGTTCTTTCCATGCGGGTGTGGAACAGAAATGGTGGCAACCGCCTGCGTTTTGCCAAAACTCCTCCGCCAATGTTGGTGTTGATAATCCGGCGTTAACCCCGCAGGAAAAAATTGCGCGTATTCGTCAAAATATTCAAAAATCCACCCTTGTTCGGTGTGATCAAATTAGTTGGCGTATTTTGGGTGTATCCGCAACAATTTGGAATACGCTGGCTCTAGCAGGGCTTGTGGTTTATTTGTTGATTGCGTTTGGGGTGCAACGGCGATGCAAAACAAAACCTTAGAACGTATTTTAAGAGTTGATCATGCGGGTGAATATGGGGCCGTTCGTATTTACGCTGGCCAACTGGCTGTTTTAAAAAACAATCCGCACATTCAGCATATGGCCCGGCAAGAGGCTGATCATTTGAAAAAATTCAATCAATTACTGGTTGAACACAAAGTAAGACCCACGGTGTTTCAGCCTGTGTGGCATGTAGCTGCTTATGCTTTAGGGGCCGTGACGGCTCTTATGGGTGAGAAAGCGGCCCATGCGTGCACCATCGCCGTCGAGACGGTCATTGATGACCACTATCAGAATCAATTGGACCAGCTGCAGGGCAGAGAAGACTGCCAAGATATTCAGCAAGTGATTCACCATTGTCATCAAGAGGAACTGGAGCATCGCCAAATGGCTATCGAACAAGGGGGCGAAGGGGCAGCAGGCTTTCAAACTTTAACAACTGCTGTAAAAGCTATCTCAAAAGCTGCAATTTGGTTATCATCACGGGTTTAAATATTTTGTTGAATAATTAAAATATGTGTAATATATAAAAAATTATTAATATGTTTCTTTTGAGTTTTTTATGAGTTACTTATTTCTGCTTAGAATGTTCGTAGGATTTCTGTCTTGTTGTACATGGGCAAGTGGGTCGTTTGGTGTTGAAGAAATTAAGGATTACGACCCTGCTGTGGGTCGTTTGGAACATATGTCTCTTAGAACAGGACTTTTTTTGTTCGACTTATCTCATAAATTTCAGAACGAAAGATTTTCGAGGGCAATTCTATCCTATCTTCCCCTCTTCCTGCCAGAAGAATACACTATTCCTTGCATTTCTAATCTTGAAACGGAAGATTTAAGAGCCTTTAGAAGGTTGTTCGAGCCTAGGCATCAAGACATCTCCGTTGAAAAAACATGGTACAGATATAATATTGCTTTTAAATCTCCAAGAGTCCCCAAAGATATTTTATCGACTGATATCCCAAGATTACGGGATTATGTGAGGGGTTTTAGTCCTGATCAATGGACGAACGCGGATTCAATACCTTGGTACGATTCCAAAGGGGCCTGTTATAAATCCTATTTAATGACACCACCTGAGAGAGCTTCTATTAAAGGCGGAATCGTTTGGCTTCATGGCAGTAGTGGGCCCGAGCCCTCTACAATTTCCAAATGTCGCCATTTCGTGGAGAAGGGTTATGTGGTTTTGTTACCTAACCTGTTCCCTTCCTTTGGTGTCACTTCTACGGCTACTGACCAACTGAAAATTCCCTTGGAAAATTCTATTTTGGCAGCATATCGGGCTTTGCATTTGTTAAAAAGCTCCCCATATTTAGGGGGTAAACCTATCGCTTTGATGGGGGAATCATTACTGATTTGTGTGCAAGACATTTTTATCAAATTCACATATCACCTGGGGTTACATTCGACAGATTTATCGTTATTGATGGTTTCCCTTTGTTTTCTGGACCGGTTGACTATGCAAACAGCTCCATCCTCATGCTACATGGTCGTTTGGACAGATGGACAGAACTTAAAAACACCCAACAGCATTTTCAAAAGTATATGAAGCCAGCACAATCAAAGCTAATAACCTTTGATTGTGCTCACGGTGTGCTTGATGATAAAAGTTTTGGTAGTTTGGTTCCCACCTTTAATCGATGTTCACTAGAAGACAAGGGAAATGAGGGGTTCTTACCTTTAATGCTTAAGGAAAAAACAGTCTATCTTTATCAAGGCAACTGGAGCTTAGGGAAGTTTTTTCCTTGGAGCCGTGTTCCAAGTTTTATAAGAAAATATTTTAATGTCATGGACATTAAAGCAGGCGAAAACATTCCTTGGAGGCATTTCGAACAATTCCTTACGCAGTATTCTGAAATTCGTTATCTATGGCCTAAAGCCCACCATCCCTCTATTAAGGATAAGGCCTTAAAAGAGATAGAAAGTTTTTTAGAACAAGGAAGAGTTACCGTTTGAATAATACCTTTGCCGTTTTGATTTTTTATGGCTAATCTCTGTAAATCTAACAATCAATAGTGCAGTTATTGCCCTTGAACACTAACCAAGTCATCACCTTTGGTTGCCGCCTGAATACTTACGAGTCAGAGGCGATCAAAGATTTATCCCACCAGGCTGGCCTGTCGGGGGCGATTTTGATTAACACGTGTGCCGTCACGGCCGAGGCGGAGCGCCAGGCGCGTCAAACTATTCGAAAACTTCGCCGAGAAAATCCCGATGCCAAAATCATTGTGACGGGGTGTGGGGCGCAGATGAACCCAAAGCAATATGCCGACATGCCAGAGGTGACAAGTGTGATCGGCAATCAAGAAAAGATGCAGCTGGAAACCTATCAAAAGCTGGTCAACCCTGATCAACATGCCCGGGTGTTGGTCAATGACATTATGTCGGTTCGAGAGACGGCCAGCCACTTGGTGTCGGGTTTTGAAGGCAAGGCGCGCGCTTTTGTGCAGGTTCAAAATGGCTGCGATCACCGGTGCACGTTTTGTACCATTCCTTTTGGGCGTGGCAATTCACGCAGCGTGCCTTTGGGCGAGATTGTGGACCAGGTGCGCCTTTTGGTGGAAAGTGGATATCAAGAGATTGTTTTTACCGGGGTGGATATCACAGCCTATGGTGGTGACTTGCCCGGAACACCGACATTGGGGCAGGCGATTCGCCGATTATTGGCCCTGGTGCCCGACTTGAAACGGCTTCGGCTATCCTCCCTTGATCCTGTTGAAATTGATGAAGATTTATGGCGGCTGATTGGTGAAGAACCGCGCCTAATGCCGCACCTTCACCTAAGCCTGCAGGCAGGTGATGACTTGATTTTAAAAAGAATGAAACGTCGGCATTTACGCCAAGATGCGATTGGTTTTTGTAAAAGGGCCCGGGACCTTAGGCCTGACGTGGCATTTGGTGCCGATCTGATTGCGGGTTTTCCAACTGAGACGGACGAGATGTTCGAGAACAGCTTGCGTATTGTGGATGAATGCGACCTTAGCTTTTTGCATGTTTTCCCCTATTCCCCGCGCCCTGGAACGCCGGCCAGCCGGATGCCCCAGGTCCCAAAATCCCTGATCAAGCTGCGCGCTGCTATGCTGCGGCAAAAGGGTGACGATGCATTGCAAAAGTTATTTGACCATTGGGTTGGTAAAACGGCCGTTGTTTTGGTGGAATCGGTGGATCAAAAACAGGGTTCTATGATCGGAAAGACGGATCATTTTATCCCGGTTCGTATAAAATCGTCCGATGCTTTTGAACAGGTGTGTCTTGATGTAAAGCTAACTCATGGTGATAAGAAAAACATGGAAGGTATTCAGATAAATACTTTATAGAAAAAGAAAATAGACTTTCCATGTTCTATTGAGAGCACAGAAAAATATTGATCCCAATTTGGGATCATGATATAGTTTAACCAGATTAAAAGGTTGTAAAGGCCAACAAAAGCGTGAGGGTTATTTCTAAAAGGACCCTTAAGCAATTTTGGGAAGCACATTCAAATTTTCAAGACGCGAAAGTTTGGTTACAACAATGGTATGCAGACGTTGAAGCTAGCGAATGGAAATCCCAAGAAGATGTCAAAAGGAGATACCGTTCAGCAAGCTTCTTGGCCGACAACCAAATTATCTTTAACGTGTGTGGCAATCGGTATCGTCTGATTGTCAAAATTAACTATGAATATGGGATTATTTACATACGCTTTATTGGAACTCATGCAGAGTACGACCAAGTGAATGCAAAAACGATTTAAGAAGGGAAAGTGAGATCATGGAAATTCGAGCAGTACGCACGGAAGAAGACTATGAATGGGCATTGGCAGAAATTGATCAGTTAATGGATGCAGTTTTTGGGACCCCTGAAGGAGACCGACTTGACGTTCTAGCAACACTTGTTGACGCTTATGAGCAAAAACACTTCCCCATAGAGGATCCTGATCCCGTAGAAGCTATAAAATTTAGAATGGAAGAGGAGGGGTTAACGCCAAAAGACCTTGTCCCTTACATTGGACAAAGAAGCCATGTTTATGAAGTCTTGAATAGAAAACGGGCTCTTTCAATGCGCATGGCCCAAAAACTGCATCACAACCTTAAAATACCCGCTAGAATCTTTTTGCAAGAGACCGCTTAACATGGCGGATTAATCTCCCGATCAAACGCTCAGTCATCGATTGACTTCAGTTGATTTTTCTCGTTAAGTGACAAAACAACTTAAAGGTAATGGTTAAGGGACAGTGAAATCAGAAAAGACCCCTTGGTGGCAACGACTTAAGCAAGGTTTAAAAAAAACATCGGAACAGTTGGGGGGGCAGCTGCGCCAACTGGTCACCGCCCGAAAGCTGGATCAACAGACCCTTGATCAGTTGGAAGATTTGCTGATCCAGGCTGATATGAGCGTGCCGATTGCCCAACAACTTCGGCAATCTTTGGCCAAGCAGCGCCTTGATCAGGACGTCACCGACGACGAGGTGAAAGCCATTTTAGCGGCCGATATTGAACAGATTCTAATTCCCTCGGCTGTGCCCCTTGTTATGGAGAAAACCGGCACCTTACAAGTTGTCTTGATGGTAGGGGTGAATGGCAGCGGCAAAACAACCACCATCAGCAAACTAACCAAACAATGGCAAGCTCGAGGCCTAAGCGTCTCTTGGGCGGCCTGTGATACGTTTCGAGCAGCCGCTGTGGAACAATTAAAGGTGTGGGGACAACGGCTGAACGTTCCTGTCTATGCCAACGAAACCGGGGCAGATGCAGCTGGGTTAGCGTTCGAGGCGATAACACAGGCGAAAGATGCTGGCAAAGATATCTTGTGCATTGATACCGCTGGGCGGCTTCAAAATAAAGAAGGCCTGATGAATGAATTAAAAAAAATCATTCGGGTGATTCAAAAAATTGACCCACAGGCCCCGCACCATACCCTTTTGGTTTTGGACGCCACCACGGGACAAAATGCGTATCAACAGGTCACTATTTTTCAGGAAGTGGCTGGTATAACTGGATTAATCATGACAAAATTGGATGGCACGGCTCGGGGCGGCGTTTTGGTCGGTTTGGCCAAAAGATTTGGCTTGCCCATACATGCAATTGGTGTGGGTGAGACGGCAGACGACTTGCAACCTTTTGTAGCGTCTGATTTTGCCCACAGTTTGTTAGGTTTAGAAAGATAAGAAGGAAAAGTCCTTAATGCAGAATGCGTATCAAATTACCAAAACCAAACAGTTTACGGATGCAACGTTGGCCGTAGACTACATCGATTTTCTTTATCAGGAAAGTTGCGAGCGGATCAAAGCTGCGTTTCAGGGCTTGTTGAATGGAAAAACCGATGAAGCGGCTATGCAAGAAGCCACTTACCCTTTCGTTGGTATTAAGGTTACCCATCAGGATTTACACGTCGATGCCGGATTAAGTTTTGGTGTGGTGTCTGACCCTGGATACTATGGCAGCACGATCACCAGGCCTGATATTTTCAGAAATTACTATGTAGAACAGCTTCATCTGTTGATCACCCGTCATAAGGTGCCTGTTATTGTGGGGTCCAGCAATGTATCAATTCCCTTATCCTTTGTAATTGACCATGTGCCGATTAATTTAGAGACTGACCAACTGAAACAACTGCAGGAAGGCTTTGTTTTACCCAATTTAAGTCGCATTGATGACAGAACGCCAAACGGCGAAAATGCGCTTTTGGACTTACCCGTAAGACCTATGGCGTTGTTCACTGCTGAACGTGTCGATTTTTCACTGCACCGTTTGCAACACTACACAGCAACTCTGCCATCTCATTTTCAAAGTTTTACGTTGTTGACCAACTATCAACGTTATATTGAGGCATTTATTGCCTATAGTCGTGAGCAGCTTAAAGCTGAACCCCATAATTACACTCATTTAATCGGCCCTGGTAATACGGTATTGGCCACGTCAGAAGAACCTGATTTAAAAGCTGAACCTATCCCTTATTTGCCCCAAATGCCCGCCTATCATCTGGTGCGAAAAGACGGGCAGGGGATCACGTTCATTAATATTGGCGTCGGTCCCAGCAATGCGAAAACCATTACAGATCATTTGGCTGTATTGCGTCCGGATTGTTGGTTGATGGTGGGACATTGTGCGGGGTTGCGATCAACCCAAATGTTGGGCGATTATGTTTTGGCACATGCTTATGTGCGGGAAGACCACGTGCTGGATCAGGACTTGCCCACATGGATTCCGTTGCCGCCTATTGCCGAGGTGCAAGTGGCTTTGCAACAAGCTGTTGCCAATATTACGGACGAGACGGGTATTGATCTTAAGGCCCGGATGCGCACAGGAACCTTGGTGACGACCGACAATAGAAATTGGGAATTACAGTCCAGAGAGTTATCAGAACGATTCCGTCAAAGCCGCGCGATTGCGGTTGATATGGAATCAGCAACTGTGGCGGCTAATGGATTTCGTTTTCGGGTCCCTTATGGCACGTTGCTATGTGTTTCGGATAAACCAATTCACGGGGAAATTAAGCTGCAGGGCATGGCCAATTCCTTTTATCAGAAAAGCGTTAGCCAGCATCTGAAAATCGGTTTAGAGGCTGTTCGTTTGCTGCGAGAGGCTGGCGTTGAGCAATTGCATTCGCGCAAATTAAGAGGCTTCAGCGAGCCGCCGTTTCGGTAAACGCTAAGGAATTCTGAATGCTTTGTTTTGCTAGGGTCTCCACCAAGTCACAGTCAAGAGGTTTTGCCCATTTTTTCACTTTTTCATCTGACTTGACCGATATTTTTTCTCGTAATATTTCTTGGGCCTGTTCAATATAATCTTTGCTGTATTTGAGAAGCCTGTAAAAAAACATGCTATTTTTCTGGCCGTTGAGTAATCGCTTTTAAGACACCTGCGTTGCTTTTTATGCGTCTCATAAAAGAGCCAATTGCTGTCTGAATCTTACTCAGTTCTTTGGATTAGCTCCCATCTTTTAAGATGGATTACAACATTTATCCCTTGCAGAATCATACAGCCCCTTTCATATAATTTAAATTAATTTTTAATTAATAATTTGTTTGTATCATTAGCTGTATACCCATCTACCAATCATCCATCTTATAAGAGGTTGTTGTGAAGAAAGTTTGTTACGTTTTGTGCTTGGCTGGAATGTTCTGTAATGCTCAAGCTGCGATTTTAATGCCTGGGTTTTTCGAAACCTTAAGCGGTTGCTGGTCAACCATTAAAAGTGATATCACTTGCCAACTCTCCGCCAGATTGCACACTATGGCCATGCAAAACTCCGCAGATTTTGAACAAACCGTCCCCTTAGGGCGGACTTCAGGTCATCTCAGTACCCAACCCGCAATAAATAAAATTCCCTACATCCCAAACGACGTGGTTTTCCAAGATAATTTTGAAGAGGAAGAGTCGTCAGAATCAAAGAAAAGAAAAAAAAACTTTCTTATTTTTAAGACACCAAAACCTGTCGAAGTTTCCTCCCCCAGTGCTGAGTCAAAAACAAAAGAAAAGAAATCAATTGTAACTCCAACAACGCCCATCAAGTTAAAGACAAAAAAGAAAAAACTTGCAGTTACTTTTCAAGAACCGATAGATGAAACAGAACCTACGGCATCAGACGTTAGTGCAACATTAACCTTCGACAAAAAACCCATTAAGTTAAAAGCCAGAAAGAAAAAACCTGCGGTTACTTTTCAAGAACCTAAGGATGAAACGCAATTCGTGACGCCATATGTTCCTGCAAGATTATCATTAGAAGAGCGTGAAAAATATTCCTGGTTTGTAGAGCGGCCTTATATCATTGAGAATAATAGAAATAATAATTTTTCTCTTGGTATAGCTCGTTTACTGTATGGTAAGTTAGAAAATGACTGCAGAATGAAAAGGGCCGAAATATGCGAAACAATGAAACGGACCTTTTATACACCAAGTTGTAACCCAGAAAACGGAATCCCCCTTCGCACCCATCGTATATGGATTACGTCTAAAGAATTCCCTACTGAAGCCTCTAAGGAACGATTGGCCATATACCTTAAAAGTCTTACAAAACTTAAATCCAAAGCCTGGGATCATCATTTCTGGTGTATGAAAAAAGATGGCATTCCAGAAACCATCAAAGCTTTGCAAAGTTCGGAAATTCCCATAACCATTCATGAAGTAGAAGAACTAGTTCCGAACATGAAGGTTAAGTACTTATTTGATGCCTATTATGATGACAAGCAATTTTGCCTTGCCAGCGATATCCTAAGGCAAGAAATTGTTTATACATATGGTGGACTTTACTCAGACTTAGGGACAGATTTTTTGACTGATTTAGAACCCTTTTTGAACACCTATGATTATATCTTTTGGTATAATGGTATATTTTTGGATCAAACATTTTTCGGTTTTAAAAAACACGACCCGATTGCCAAAAATTTTCTAGATAATTTAGGCAATCTGCATGCAATGCCGGATACGGTCAAGAGTCTAGCTAATGAGCAGGATTGGAAAGCCCAAATTTGGGGGTCCGGCGCCCATTATATGGCGCTGTTTGACGCTTTTAGTGCGCCCACAGACAGATTGCTTTTGGTTCCAGAGCATCCCAAGAGTTTAATTCAAATTAACCACGCAAGAACATGGTGGTACGATAGTCAAGAAAGATGTGGCAACAAACCTCTTTATGAATCAACTTTAAATATTATGGAATTAAAACCAACGGTGTAAAAAGGCTCATGGTTCTGTCAATGGATAATTCTCCAACAGGTCTGAGTCTTCCGAGATCACGGGCGATAAAGATGCCTCTGACGTAACGGGCAATGTCAAAGCCTGATGACCGTCATAGACCTTTAAGGCCTGCGAATTACCTGTAGTTAGGAAAAGATTGGGTTGACGATTTATTTGATAAACTTCACCCGGCGATAAAAGACGTGTTTCTAAGATGGTTCCTTTGGCATCCGTAAGTTGAATCCAGGTTTGATCCAACACGTAAAAGGTAACTAAAGATTCGTTTAAAATATCAAGGTTAAATTCCACACGACCCAGATCAGAAAGAATAGGTGTTGTGGGTAGAGGTTTCTGATCGCCTTTAAAAAAATCCCATCGAAAAGCTATAAAAACCAGAATCAAACTGAATGTTAAAATTAACGAGGCCCTCATAATCCCTGCCGGAAAAGTCGTCTTGCCCGGTTTTGAGTGAAAAGGACTCAAAGTCGATTGAGAATCAGAGGTGCAAATTTGATTCAAGATCTGCTTTGTAATGTCTGGGTCAATTTCTAAAAATTTGCAGTAAGATCGAACGAAGCCTGTCGTATAAATCATTCCTGGCAATTTATTAAAATCCCTGGCTTCAATAGATTCAATAAAAAGCTTCCGAATTTTAAGAACCTGGCATACTTCTTCAATAGAAAGGCCCCGTTTCTCGCGGGTTTGTTTTAATAAAAAACCAAGAGAAGTCGTCTCGACAGGATCGCAAACAACTGGTTTGGTTTTTTTAGAAGATTCACCAGGATCTAAAACCACGAGAACGTCCTTTTACAAATGGATTATCTTTGAGAAAATAGCACTTCTCACAACAATGGGCAAAATATATGAATTGATAAACTAGTTGCTTTTGCCGTTTTTGTCATTGCTGCATGCCTTTACTACAGGTTACAATTCAAAAAATGATTCCTTTCAGGATTACGCAACATGTACGCCTTTGAGACCACCCTCGTCTGTCTGTTAGCTCTGGCCGTTATTTTTCTTTTCAAGGCTGTGAAAGTTGTCCCACAAGGGTATGAATATACGGTTGAACGGTTCGGCCGGTATGTTCAAACGCTAACCCCAGGTCTGCATATAATTGTTCCTTTCGTTGACCGTATCGGGTCCCGCATCAACATGATGGAATTGGTTTTTGATGTGCCATCCCAAGATGTAATTACAAAAGATAACGCCGTGGTCACCGTTGATGGCGTCATTTTTTATCAGATCCTAGATGCCTCTAAATCAGCCTATGAAGTTTCTGATCTTAAAAATGCCATCATGAAATTAACGATGACAAATATTCGCACCGTCATGGGATCCATGGTTCTGGACGAACTGTTGTCCCTTCGCGAAACGATCAATGCTCGTTTGCTATATGTTGTAGATGAAGCCACCAGCCCCTGGGGAACAAAAGTCACCCGCATTGAAATTAAGGATATTAAACCACCCCGCGATTTGATTGATTCCATGGCGCGTCAAATGAAGGCCGAACGAGAGAAACGCGCGCTGATTCTTGAGTCCGAAGGGGAACGCCAATCCGCCATCCTAGAGGCAGAGGGCGAACGTCAAGCCCGCATCAACCGGGCCGAAGGATTGAAACAATCCATGATCTTAGAGGCCGAAGGAAGGCGTGAATCAGCGCAACGCGATGCCGAGGCTCGCGAACGCCTGGCTCAAGCTGAGGCACAGGCCACCCTGGTTGTTTCAGAGGCTATAGGAAAAGGCAACACCCAAGCTTTGAATTATTTCATCGCCCAAAAATACGTGGAAGCATTGCAAGAATTCGCCAGATCCCCAAATCAGAAAATGATCATGATGCCGCTGGAGACCAGCAGTCTGATCGGGACCATTGCCAGCATTGCTGAACTTACAAAAGACACACTGAAGCCCGCTTCCTCCGCCACACCAAAAACCAAGGATAAAGCATGAGCTTTTATATAACGGCTTGGCACTGGATCGGATTTTCACTTATTTTGCTATGCTTAGAACTATTTGTAGGATCACCAGGCGTCAGCCTTTTATGGATGGCTATTGCTAGTTTTGTTGTGGCCATCGTTATCTCATCTGTCGCCATTAATTTCTGGGCGCAGCTGGGGATGGTGGCGGTTTTATCCGTCCTGCTTGCTTGGATGGGAAAGTTTTTGTTTAAGTCGGGCGGCTCTAAACCCAACAACCTGAATCAACCCGGTCAACGGTTGGTAAACACCAGATTAACCCTTCAACAACCCATCAAAAATGGGCACTCACGGGTGCACATTCATGATTCCATCTGGCGTGTGGAAGGGCCTGACATGCCGGCCGGAACTAAAGTTATTGTTATTGGAGTCAAGGGCAATGCCCTTCTTGTGGATCGCCTTGATTATCATCACGAATAAAGAATTTCGTAGCTTTCCGAATCCAAATTGTAACGCTGGCTAAGTTCTAGGTAATGGGATATTCTCAAAATACGTTGCAAAAAATATACTCAGTGTAAGAAAGATTTTGCCAGATGACCAGTCACCAGGATATACAACCATTTGTTGCCAAGATTTTCACCGATGCCCGAACCCATTACAATTGGCAGGACAAACCGGTTTCCCCTCAGCTTTTAAAAGATGTTTATGATCTGGCAAAGTTTGGCCCAACCAGCGCCAATTGCTGCCCATTGCGGGTTTTATTTGTGGAAAGCGCATCGGCCAAGGAAAAACTGGCACTGACTTTGGCACCAGCCAATGTGGACAAAACCATGGCTGCCCCGGTTACAGCAATTTTTGCATACGATAATGAATTTTATAATGAACTTCCCATGCTATTCCCCCATGCGGATGCTAAATCTTGGTTTACAGGAAATGCGGCTTTCGCCGAAGATACAGCCCTTCGAAACAGCGCCTTGCAGGCTGCCTATTTCATGATAGCCGCACGCGCATTAGGCTTAGATTGCGGGCCTATGTCTGGATTCGATCGTCAGAAAACGGACGAGGTATTTTTTGCTGGCACCACCTGGCGGTCCAATTTTCTGTGTAATTTAGGTTACGGTCAGCCTGATAAGTTGTATCCACGTCTGCCCCGATTTGACTTTGATGCGGTCTGTAAGGTCGTCTAAAATCTGAGGTTGTCATGAATACTGTTGATATCGGCATCTTAATTATCATGTTTCTGTCGGCCCTTATGGGTGTGATGCGTGGCCTGACGCGTGAAGTGTTGGGCCTTATATCCTGGACAGCTGCCGCGTTCGCCGCCTTTTTCACGATGCCTCTGGCCCAATCTTTATCGCGGCATTATATCCCAAACCCTATGCTGGCTGATATTGTAGGCGGGGGTGTTTTGTTTATCATCTTCCTAATTCTTTTCAGCTTTATCAGTCAATTTTTTACAGGCTTGGTTCGTCAAAGCAAATTGGGGGGCATTGATCGTTCCTTAGGCTTTGGATACGGGCTTTTGAGGGGATTTGTCTTAATCTGCTTTGTTGAAATCATCATGGGCGTTTTTGTTAACCGGCCAGAGTATCCAAAACCTATTCAAGAAAGCCATTTAAGTTCAGCTATTTACAAAGGCAGCGATTCTGTTTTTAATGTGTTGCCATCGTCCCTTCAAAACCTTATCAAGCAACAGCAAAAAAAATATGGTGACCAAGTCGCAAAACCGGCAGCTGACGCAATCTCTGTAGCCACCACTCCCCAAGATTTATTGACCGAAGTCATTAACGATCAAATTCAGAAAGGAACGCAGGCGCTTATTCCAGGTTCCGTATCACGTCAATCCCCCCCTCCCTCTGCAGCTGCCAACCAACCAGAAACTGAAAAAGACACAAAGGCAAATACCCAAAAAACGGTAGAGGAGCTGGCGCGTTTAAAGCCTAAAGCGGACGCCAATAAAAATGCCTCTACAAATTATTCAAAACAACAGCGCCGCAACATGGAACGTTTACTCGAACAAGATGATGTACAATGAAAATTAATCTGCACACCTATGACTTACCCAGTGATGTCACTTTTACAAACAGCGTAGCCATTGATACCGAAGCCATGGGGTTGAAGAATCACCGTGATCGATTGTGTGTGGTTCAATTATCTGCAGGCGATGGAGAATGCCATCTGGTTCATTTCCCCGAACCGCATTTTGATCAATCACCCAATTTGAAGCGTGTTCTGGCAGACAAAAACTTGGTAAAAATCTTTCACTATGCCCGTTTTGACGTAGCAATACTAAAGCATACATTCCAAATTCCGTTGGAAAACATCTATTGCACAAAAATTGCCTCGCGCCTGGTGCGGACCTATACCAATCGTCATGGTTTGAAAGATTTGTGTAAAGAATTGTTGGGAGTAGAACTTTCTAAACAGGAACAAACATCCGACTGGGGAAGCGAAGTCTTAACTCAGGAACAACTGAAATATGCTGCGACAGATGTATTGCATTTACACAAACTGAAAGCAAAGCTTGATGCAATGTTAGAAAGGGAAAAGCGGCAAAGTCTGGCACAAGCCTGTTTTAATTTTCTGCCCCATCGCACCGATATGGACTTAACCGCTGGCGAAAACTTCGACATATTTAGCTACCAGACAGATGATAAATCTTAACTGCATTATAATTATATAAAGCCAAAATTCATAAATGGCGCTCTATTATTGCTTTTACTATTTATTAATATTTCGACGCGTAATATAAAAGCCATAGTTGCGTAAAATTCAATTTGGTTTGGTTGTGTATTAAGGGTCAAGTCATTATGTATAAATATATTTTTGGAACTTTTTTTCTCCTCGCTATTTCGTGTGATCAGCTATTTTCAATGGTTTTTGATAAAGATGCTGAAGTGCGCGCCTTTCGTGCATGGGCCAACTGGAACAAACCAGGTGCACATGTTGTAAAAGCAGGACAATACGAAGGTATTGATATTTTGAATTTTATTGCAGATAGAGGATTAGCAGGACACATACCACCCTCTCTTAATCCGCTGATTAAGGGCAGAAACCCAAAGCAGTACCTTGCCTCAGTTGCCCTGTCCATGTTGCAAGGGTACGGTTTTGATGAGGGCATCGTTGACACACCAGTTAATCCCAGTGAAATGACAAAGTATCGTGACGCTGTTACGACAATTGGACAGCATCTCAACAAGTCAGCCAAATCACTGGCAGTAGAAGAAATTTCTAAAACAACGAAGACCGGAACACACATTAATGAACATGTGCGTATTGCAAATGAGTTGTTGGGCAGTAAGCCTCCCCTTACACCAGTTGAGCCTTTGTACACCATGGAAGGATTTATTCGATCCGAAGCTTCAATGCGTGAAACATTTTGGAATGGACATATAGCTTCGCAATGTTCTGATGTGAAGTGTTACACAAGCGACAAGACTGCAGCAGGTGCAGCTGGAACTTTTTCTCCGCTACAACGCGTCAGTGCAACAGGCAAAACTCAACAAGGGCATCAATATAATCTTCGATCAAAAGCCGCTGCCTCAAGTCAGCTCACAAAAACGGAAATTCATTACAACGTTTATATTTCAGATGCCGTTAGGGAAGGCAGAGAGCAACCTAAAGGAGTCATTGTCAAAATATACGGAGGAGTTATAAAAGAAAAAGCTTTAGTACAGACAGAACCATCACTGGAATATATTGTGGCTCACCAGGGATACATTGTTTACGCACTGAATCTTAGGGGTGTCGAAGGTATTGACCCAGATTTATTAGCTGCTCAAGGAAAATCAGAAGGCGTGATTTCTACGTTAAGAGACGTTACTTATTTCGCCCAAATGATTAAAAGAGCCCATAGAATACTTAAAGAGGGAAATAATAAGCAGACACAATCTGCCATAAATTCCCCAGAATTTAGCGATTTAATTAAAGATCAAAACATCCCAATCGTTTTGACTGGTGGAAGTTTTGGTGGTTATATGTCTATGCTTGTTGCGACTTACGACGAAACCTTTGATGCTGTAGATTTTAAAAATATAGATTCTGATGATGAAGATTCTGATGATGTGGGTTTTGCTAAATCTGAAATTTTCTCTTACGATCACAGAACAACTTTTGATGCATATATTCCCGTCATGGGGGTGAACGATGTGCGGGGTGATATGAATTCAGGCACTGAAGTTTCAAAAAGACGCTGGACTCCTGGGAAACTTACGTTACTGCAGGGCATGAATGGGTGGATAGCTAATGCTTTCTATAACAGAAACATTCTAGATAACGATGCAGACAATAATGAGGTTTCACCAATTTATAGAATGAACCTCTTAGAAAGACCTATGCTTTTGATGCATGGTCTTTCGGATCGTAATACAAGTCCGTTTGAATCAATTGATTTCATTAATGCAGCTTTTAAATATGGGAAGAGAGATTTAGTTGCCGCCTATTTTGATAGAGACTTAGGTCATTCTTATCCTACATTTTATCATCCAATGAAAAGCTTTTACGAAACAATTTTTAGATTTATGGATTTAGTGGCTTGGCATAAAAAGAAAGAGATACCATTCAAGTTTTCTCCAGCGATGCAAAGCTCAACTTTTGCTGCAAAAGAAGCTGCCGCCTTGGTGACAAAAGCAAGGCACGAAGATATTGCAGAAGATGATCAAAAGTTTATTTTAGACGCATTAAAATTATATAAAACACAAAAGGCCACACAACCTTCTGCAAGTGGGCTTGAGGAACAGGTGTGGGAAGCTATTAAATCAAGTAACAGGCTGTCTTACATAAAAGCACTTCTTGCCCGTAAAGCCTATGCAGTCTATCCGAACTTAACTTTTCGAAAACGGCAAGAAAGAGACTCTACAAAAGAAAGGATATTCAATGAAATTGGCTTAACCAGCTCACCTCCTCCGTCAAATTTCCTTGATCCTAATTACCGTGATGCAAGTAACAAGCCAACAGGCCAGATCGTACAATATTACATGTGGACAAATTTTTGGTTTTCACCTCCAAATCTTGATGTATCTAAAAATGTAATTGGGCTGGCCTCGAATGCAGCAGCCTTCCTGGAATACTATGATAATCTTATAAAAAGTGAGTTTCTAGATATTATTCGGAATAAGGCTTATATTCTGGATAACCTGGAAGAGACCATTTTGGAAACAAACATATTTTTTAATGAGAAAGATCTCCCTACCTTAGACCAAATGATAGCGTCTTCAGTAACAACGCAAGAAGCGCCTCCGCCAATAGTAGAAATAGCACCTCCGCCATTAGTACAGATAGCATCACAACAAGTAATACCATCAAGACCAATTGTTTTAGGTGCAAACGGTGCCGGCAATATTGAACTCAGCTGCGGTACCCTAGCGTCACAACTAAAGAGCCTACCTGTTGACGCAACTGGTAAAGCAGGCAGGTATACAATAGGCGAGAGAACAATCGAACCAACAATGCTAGTGATTAAAAAAATTACGGAGGGGGATTGCAATCTATCTGACGCAGAATTGCAACCATTTCTTATTTGCGTTGCAGCAGCTCTAAATGAAGAATTGGTCAATCCACTAGCCAAAATATATTCTCCCTTAAAGGAAAACGAAAATATTAATGTATTCAAAGGTGATGATAATATCTCTTATGCGAGTAGTGGTCGAGCGCGTGTCCGCGTTAGTAAAAAGGATTTGTTAAATTCCTTTAAAAAGTATTGTGACTGCTTAAGAACAGGACAAAATCCTCAACCAGAAGCCGTAGATCCTGAGCTTTTAGCCAATATTGTGGCATTACAAAAAGCCAAGACTCCCTAATAGTTTGGTGGTATCCATTTCCTCTGTCAGTTGGCATTTCTTCTGGCAGATAACTTACTATTATTTACAGTAATTTGCTTAAAATTTTACGATGCGTAGGCCTTGGGGGGCATCTATCTTCAGAATCTTTTAATACGCTCTAAAAGTCTTATAAAGGTCGAATCCAGAAAATAGTCACGTGCTGCTTTGTCATAAGTGATGGGATTATTATCTTCTTTATAGAACAGGGCAAAAATCGTTTGATAATTGTTGAAACTCTGCTGACGGCGAGTCAGTATATACTCGTCCTCTGGTACTCCCTTGGGTGCTTGAAATTGACCAGACAAATGGGCAAAACTGGTGACAACTCCAAATAAGTAATCTTCTGTTTTACCATTCTCAGTAATCCTTACAAAGACAGGGGCGCCACTGGTTCCCGGCAAAGCTAAAGCATAAGGTTTTTCACCATCTTTTATCCAATTTTGGGTCGCATCGAAAACGCGAATGGTCTCCTCGTCAGCCTGCTCGGATGGTTGAGTTAGTTTTTTATCAGGTTTAAAGAAAAGTGAAGATTGTAATAAAGACCTTTTCGATGCCAATTCCTCCTCGTCCAACCCACCCACATGGTAGGTGTCGCGTTCATATAATCGAAAGGCGCGTTTAATTGCTGGATTCTTTGGTTGGTCCGCCATGCCAAAGCTAACAACTGTTAAAACAGATTGGCTCGGGACGGTTTTTTTTTCAAACAGTTTGGCAGGGCGAATATGATGGATAGGTTGTTTCAGCTTTATAAGAGCAATATCGTGTTTAGCTTGAAGGCCCGAGTTTTCAGTGTAACGGGCATCCACAAGCACACAAGCTGCCTGGGCTGTAAAAATTTGCCCATTATTAATAAAGGTAACGTCAACCTGCTCAACAGGAAGGGGTTGATTCATGGGTTCTTGTTGGCGTTTTTGAATCATTTCAATCACCCCGTGGGCAGCTGTGGCTACCAGATCTGGGGCAATCAGAACGCCTGTTTGACTGATTTGTGCCTTATGGTCCAGAACATAACAAGTTGAGTCAAATTCTGTGCTCTCATTAGCCAGGTCTTCATAATCACGTTGCTGATGAATTCCATCTGACAACATGGCATGTAGGGGTTCAATGAAGCCTGTGGCTAAAACAAATACACATAATAATTTAACGTATTTCTGCATCAAATTTATGCTGCTAAAAGTTGACTAGGCTCCGTGTAATCCAAATCTAGGGCTTCTGCTACTGCTTGGTAGGTTACTTTCCCTTTATAAACATTCAGGCCATTTAACAAATGGGGGTCTTCTGAAAGGGCTTGACGGTATCCCTTTTGGGCTAAAGCCAGGGCGAAAGGCAGCGTGGCATTATTTAAAGCCATGGTTGATGTCCGCGCTACAGCACCTGGCATATTAGTTACACAATAATGAACAATATCATCCACAACATAGCTGGGTTCAGCATGGGTTGTTGGTCGGCTTGTTTCAAAGCAACCCCCCTGGTCGATGGCCACATCAACCAATACAGAGCCAGGACGCATCTTTTTTAACATATCACGTGTGACCAAACGAGGGGCCGCAGCACCCACAACTAGGACAGCACCTATAACTAGATCAGATTTGCTCACTAATTTCTCAACACTGCTTCGGGTGGAAAAAATAGTTTTTATTCGACCTGAAAATTCCCAGTCTAGTTCGTTCAAACGGCGGGGGTTTCTGTCAACAATGGTCACCTCAGCCCCCATACCCATGGCGATACGGGCTGCATTGGCACCAACCACGCCACCACCTAAAACTAAAACTCTGCCAGGTTCTACACCAGCAACGCCACCCAAAAGGACGCCGGCTCCACCTTGCCCTTTTTCTAACATATAGGCGCCCACCTGAATGGACATGCGGCCTGCAACCTCGCTCATCGGGGCTAGTAGCGGTAAACCACCGCGGGAATCTGTCACGGTTTCATAAGCAATTGCAATGCATCCTGATTCCATCAACCCTTTTGTTTGTTCAAGGTCGGGGGCCAAATGCAGATACGTAAAAAGGACCTGATCAGGGCGCAGCATTTTGCATTCACTAAGTTGGGGTTCTTTGACCTTAATAATCATATCAGCTTGATTAAAAATCTCGGCAGCCGTTTGAACAATGGTCGCACCGACTTTTTGATAATCGTGGTCACCAAAACCAATTCCAGTACCAGCTTGTGTTTCAACCAAAACCTTATGTCCGTTCGACAAAAGTTCCTGCGCTGATGCTGGGGTCAATCCAACCCGATACTCGTGGTTTTTAATTTCTTTGGGAACACCAATAATCATGATTACTCTTTGTTTACGCTAGAGTGGTAAAATTTTGTGGAAGTTAGAAATTGTACAAAGTGATGTCACTTATACAGACTTTAAAACATAATGGTGGGGGTAGTGAATGCGGACATACTCGCTCATCTCTTGGATGACTCGATCCACTGTGACGTTCGTCGGCTCATCCAATGTTTCAACATGGATGTCAGCGCTTTCATAAATGGGGTACCGTTCGGCAATTAAACTTTCTAATGTTTCCCTTTGATTTCCCTGGGTTAACAAGGGTCTGTCGTTTCGTCTTGAGACACGGGCGACCAATGTTTCAATGTCGGCTTTTAGCCAGACTGAAATGGCCTTTTCCTTAATCAATTTTTGGGTTTCAAGATTGTTTAAAGAACCCCCTCCAGTTGCTAGTACGTGTATAGGTTGATCCAATAAACGAGTAATCACCCGATGTTCACCGCTTAGAAAGGCCTGCTCACCAAAAACCGATAAAATCTCTTTAATCGGACAGCCAGCAGCAGCCTCAACCTCGTGATCGGAATCATAAAAAGGTAATTCCAGTCGTTTGGACAAACGTCTGCCAATGCTGGTTTTACCTGAGCCCATGAGCCCAACCAAAACAATGGTTTTAGGGGGCATGAAACTAATTGTTGTAGACTGAGGACGGGAACTATGAGAATACATCATCACCAAAACTGCATGTCTTAATTTATAATTTTAATTCTATCCAGTTATATACCCATTCTGGATAAAGATGTTGGTTCTTCTATTTGAATCAGTATGGGTACAAGTCCCTGCGGACCACATAGGTAAATATGCCGTCCACAAGGCGCTGCTGTCAATGATTTGTTGAATGTGTGGTCAAAAAAGCTTCGATATCTTTTGTAAGTTTTTGATGAATATCGGCAGTTTCATTGAAAATATTGTGCCAGGCCCCTTCATAAATTTTATGCGTGCCGATTTTTAAATGGCTAGCAACTTTAGCATCCTGACTGGTATCAACCGTTTGATCGTCACCTGCTGTGGCTATGAAAATGGGTGTGGTTATCGCCTGTAGTCCTTCAGCTTGTAGTGCCTGATCCAAGGCTCTAAAGCTTGCATTTAGCCAACCATAGGTGGGGCCTGCGGTCATGAATTGGGGATGATCTTGGGTAATCTTTTTTTGCCGTTCAAAGTTTTCACGATCATGGGTGCCTCGATTCTTTTCAAACACATCTTTATTGATGTCAAAATCACCATAGCCAAAACAATAATGATCAGCATACCCTAATTTTGTTGCTGCGGCACTCAACCAGCGGGCAGCAAAAACGGGGAAGGGGTTGGTTTTTAATCCTAACATAGGCGATAAAAACACGGCGGCTTGAACAGGGAAAGTTTTGGCAACGCTTTGATCACTCAAAAAATGTAGAACAACCAAGGAGCCCATCGAACTGCCTACTAGGTAAATCGCCTGGTCGGAGGTGCGATAGGTTTTTAGGGTTAATTTCACGTCCTCCACATAAGACTGGTAATCATCTATGTAAACCTTTTGGGGGTTGTCCGTTTCCCGATCGGATCCACCGTGCCCACGCCAGTCAATAACGACGACCCGAAATCCCAAATTGGCAAAATAGTCGGCTAATCGATCATTTTTTTCAATAAACGATGCTCGTCCCGGGCAAATGATTAGCAGTTTTTTGGTATCCGCTGATACTTTCGAGTGCCATTCGCCCACGCGTATTTTGACGCCGTTTTCATGTTTTAAAGATTGGTAAGAGAATTCAGCGTGAAGCGGGGATAGAAAAATAAGCAGTAAAGCGAATTGACGGAAAATTTTTAGCATTTCAAGCTCCTTATTTACGAATCAGAAAAAGGCAGTTGCGATTGTGCGCCTGAGGCTGCAATAAAAGGCAACCCCAAATGTTGATAGGCGTTTTCTGTTAAAATGCGACCGCGGGGGGTGCGTTGAATAAAACCCTGTTGAATCAGATAGGGTTCGATCGTTTCTTCCAACGTATCGCGTTGTTCCGACAAAGCAGCGGCCAGGGTTTCGATGCCAACGGGCCCCCCTTTGTAATAATCAATAATGGTGCGCAGGTACTTTATGTCTTGCGCATCCAGGCCCAACGGGTCAACCTCCAACCGATTCAGGGCGTCTTTTGCCATATCCTCTTCCACAATCGTTTGGCCCATAACGCTGGCAAAGTCACGGACACGCCTCAATAATCGCCCTGCCACCCGCGGAGTCCCACGTGATCGCCTGGCAATCTCAAAGGCCCCGCTTTCTATCAAGTTAAATTCTAAAATTTTCGCGGCACGACGAATGATAGTCGTCAACTCATTCAGCTCATAAAATTGTAACCGCAGTGGAATACCGAATCGTTCCCGCAATGGTTGACTTAACAGACCAGACCGGGTTGTGGCCCCGATAAGGGTAAAAGGAACCAAGTCAAGCCGAATAGAGCGAGCCGCTGGCCCTTCGCCAATCATAATATCCAGTTTAAAATCTTCCATTGCCGAGTATAAAACCTCTTCAATGGTTGGGTTTAGTCGGTGGATTTCGTCAATGAATAAAACGTCATGTGGTTGCAGGTTGGTCAGAAGAGCAGCCAGATCACCGCTTTTGGTAATAATGGGCCCTGATGTGGCACGAAAGCCCACGTCCATTTCCTTCGCAACAATCTGAGCCAGGGTTGTTTTACCAAGGCCGGGGGGGCCAAATAGTAAAACGTGGTCCAATGATTCCTTGCGGTTTTTGGCCGCTTGAATAAACACGCTTAAATTGCTGCGCACAGCCGCCTGACCCGTAAAATCAGCCAGGCTTAAGGGGCGCAGCGAAGGTTCTAACTCCTCCTCTAACTGTTTATTTGGATCAATTAAACGAAGGTCAGTCATTATTCATCATGATGTCTTAGACAATTTTTGCAAAGATAACCGAATTAAGACTTCAGCGGTAGGGTTATTTGGGTTTTCTTGAGCGGTTTTTGTTAACGCCAAGCTGGCCTCGGCCTTTGAATAACCAAGTCCTAGTAAGCCGGACAGTGCGTCTTGTATGGCTGAGGTTGGAGACGCCAGTTGAATCGGAAGAGAACCCGACAGGGTGAAAATTTTATCTTTTAGTTCCAACACAATCCGGCCCGCTATTTTAGCGCCAACACCATCAGCCTGGGTTAATGATAAACGATCTTGCTGACTGATGGCGGCTCTGAGTCTTTCAGGGCTAAGATTCGATAGGATGGAAAGTGCTGCTTTTGCTCCCACCCCCTGTACCGTTAACAACAACTGAAAACAATGACGCTCGTCAGGGTCGTAAAAGCCGCAAAGCTGTTGGTGATCTTGGCGGATGATGTGTTCAATCCATAAGCTAAGTTTTTGACCAATGGCGGGAAGCTGGTCAATGGTACGAGCCGAGACCTGAACCCAATAGCCAACGCCTTGAACATCAAGAATTAAATGCCCGTCATAAAGGCTGTCAAGAATGCCGGTCAATTTTGCAATTATCATTAAGGACTCGTCTTCCTGCTAATTTTTTTTCATTAATCACTTTTATACAAAATAAGAAGACCTTACGATATACCCTTTAGATCTTTTGTAGGCAGCTTAGAAATCAAAATTTGCGTAAAATCTTGACAAAGGGTTGAATTTAGAGCATATTTCGAATGATGGTTGTTATTTAAAACTATACTAAATTTATTTATATTAAGTTGGCATAGATCGTTTTTTTATAGGAGGCATACTGGCTTGAAACGTCATTCTCACCTTATTAGTGTCGCATTTATGGTTGTGGCTTGTTTGATTGCTGCCCGTGAATACTATATAAACTACCAGATTGACGTGTCTCTTGGTCAAGCTGACAATGTTCCAGCTGAGGAACAAAATTTAAATCATTCAAATCAAACTTCCCCGATGTTAATTGGTTGCTCTAATAGTAATGAGGAACTGGAAGAACAATATCAAACCGTAGAAATTAGGAAGGGTGATACCCTGGGGTCGTTGCTGGCCAAGTTTGATATATCAAAGCAAGATATTGAGTCCCTGAATAAATCCTTGAAAGGTCATTTAAATCCCCGTGATTTGAAGCCAGGTCAAGCATTCTCTATTCAATATAAGAAGGATCAGCAGGGCGTTCAGCTTTTAGGGGCTGAGTTTAAGCCTTCTTTGGAATACACAGTTGTTTGTGAAAGAAATGAAAAAGGTCAATTCAAAACCCAGAAAAATACAGTTGAGTTAAAGACAGTCCTTAAGCGTGTTGACGGTCGGATTAATGCTAGTTTTTATAGTGCTGCTCTTAAATTAGGCATTCCAGCCAAGGTTGTAAAAGAAGCCATTAAGGCATTAAGTTACAGCGTTAATTTCCAGCATGGTATAAAGTCTGGTGATCCTTTCGAATTATTGTACGAACAATATGAAGATGCCCAAGGAAATTCTATAAAACCTGGAAATCTGAAATATATTTCTGTCGTTGCCAAAGGTCAGCTTCATCGTATTTATTCGTACGCGCCCGCGGGCAATTGTGCAGGTTATTATAACGCCCGGGGTGAAAGTGTTATTCGCAGCCTTTTGCAAACTCCCATAGACTCAAGCCGTATGCGGGTGACGTCGGGGTTTGGCAGTCGTGTTCATCCCATCAAAGGATTTCGTCGAGATCATAAAGGGGTCGATTTTGGTGCCCCTCATGGAACGGCTGTAATGGCGGCCGGTGATGGGGTCGTTCTAAAAGCTGGTTATTTTGGCGATTATGGTAATTATGTTCGAATTCGCCATGCGGGCGGGTACGAAACAGTTTATGCCCACCTAAGCAAAATCGCCTCTGGAACCCGTATAGGGGCCAGTGTAAAACAAGGCCAAGTTATTGGTAATGTGGGTGCGACTGGGCTAGCAACAGGTCCCCATTTGCATCACGAGGTGATTCTTAAAAACGTTCACGTCAACCCCCAATCTGTCAAAGCCTTGCCCACAACGCACCTGGCGACTAAAGATATTCAGAAATTTAATAAGTTCAAGCAAGAGATCGAAACCCAGATTGTGGGTCTCCCGATGAAGAATCAGCTGGCCAGTAATGATTTGAATGACGCTGTAAAAAATAAGATCGCCTAAAAGATGCTTTATTCATAATATCTATGTCCTTTAAAAGCAAAGCCATGAAGCACGGCGTATCAGGAGTAAATCCAGATTCATCAAGAGAAACAACATAGCTAAGCTCCTATAAGAATAATTTCTTCACTATATTTTGTGATCTTCGGTTTTTATTTGCCATCTTGTAAAGCCGTCCCGCGCGGTTCGTTTAATTCTTGGTATATTCCATGTCCAATATAATATTGTTAATCAAATGTTAACCCAAAAATGATAGGTTTTAGGGATGTATATTATAGTCTTGGAATTTATCAATGTTTTATATGTTTATTATTCACATATTGCTACTATTATCTAATCAAGATATAAACGCATCCGATATTTTTGGCGATGACCATGTGGGGCGTAACCAAAGTTTTAATCATCCCAAATTTGGACCTATTTTTGGTATTCGCACTTACCCAGTCTCCAATTTTGTTGCCTATTCCGCTGATAAACAAACATTTTTTAAACCTTCTGCGCCTTATTATCGGAATACTGTGTTGCCGCAAGAGGATATTGATATTGATAAGGCCTACCGACAGTTTGATAAACTTTGGCGGGAAAACCATCCTGATATTGCGTGCCATTTTGATAATCTGATGGCTACAACCGAACCCAGAATACCTTTAGTTACCCATAGTATCTGGCTGACGAATCTAGACGCACCGGTAGAATTAAAGGACGAGTTCATAGTATGGTTTAAGAAATCCTGTAGCATGAATTTGGTTAGTGTAGGTTGGAAACATTATTTGTGGGTTCAAGATAGAACCAAATTACCCAAAACAGTCAAAGAATTGGAAAAAGTAGGCGTTGAAATTAAGGAAGTTTATGGAGTTTTGGCTGAAGAAAGTGATTTTTACGGATTAAAATCAAATTTCGATCAAGAGGTTTCTGACTCCAAATTTGGACGTGCTTCTGATATTTTGCGCGTTATTTTCTTATACAAATTTGGGGGTATATATAGAGATATCGATTTTGAAATGACCCGTCCTTTTACTGGGTTGCATTTAGCCTATGATTTTTATGCAGGCATTGAAGGCGCTTATTCTTGCCCTTGTAATGCAATATACGGCTCCCGTCCTGGTCACCCTGTTCTGAGTGGACTTTTGGAAATTTTTCTCCGTAACTATGACCCAAAAACAACACCGAGCTACATTTTGACTTCCTTGAATGTTGGTGGAGAGCTTTTGAGAACTCTTTGCCAAACAGGCCCGATTGCCCTGGGTGTAGCCGTTAAAAAAACAATTTTATCTCACGGGGTCATATCCTTTGGTCTACCCATAAAGGATCAGCCAGACGGTCGAAGAGATCGCAATATTATCTTTCCCTCTGAAGTGTTTTTTGCATATTTTAACCAAGGAAAAAATTGTGACTCTTTTGGATGGCATGCGTTCACAGGCAGTTGGTTAAAAAATGAATTTGGAAGTCGTGGGTGAAGAATTTTAAGCATTCTGATTGAAAACATATTGTGAGACAAACTTCTTCACAAAATTTACGCAAAATCATTTGAAGGGGGTATACTTACCTCCAAACCAACCTTGACGTTACAAAGTTTATGAATCCGCGCATCTACCCCTTTCAGTCCGTCGAAGAAAAATGGCAACGGACATGGGACCAACTGAATCTCTATACAACAAAAGAAACTAACAAACCAAAATGCTATGTGCTTGAAATGCTGCCCTATCCATCGGGGCGTTTGCATATGGGGCATGTGCGCAACTATGCCATTGGCGACGCGATTGCCCGGTTTAAGGCGGCGCAGGGGTTTGAGGTTTTGCATCCTATGGGCTGGGATGCCTTTGGCTTGCCGGCTGAAAATGCGGCGATTCAGCACAATACTCACCCTGGATTGTGGACTATTCAAAATATTGCCGAGATGAAAAAGCAATTGCAACGCCTTGGCTTTTCTTATGATTGGCAACGCGAAGTTGCCACCTGCAACCCTGATTATTACGGGCATGAACAGAAAATCTTCCTGGATTTTTATAAGAAGGGGCTGATCTATCGCAAAGAATCATGGGTGAATTGGGACCCTATGGAAAACACAGTTTTGGCCAACGAACAGGTTGTTAACGGTCGCGGCTGGCGATCAGGTGCTGTGGTTGAGAAACGCAAACTCAATCAATGGTCGATCAAAATTACATCTTACGCTGACAGCTTGCTTAAAGATCTGAATCAACTGAAGGGGTGGCCTGAAAAGGTTACCAAGATGCAGGAAAATTGGATTGGAAGGTCCGAGGGCGCCCTGGTCAAATTTAAACTGCAGCACGATCAGATACAAACCTTGGATGTTTTTACAACTCGTCCAGAAACGTTATTTGGTGCCTCTTTCTGTGCAATTTCCGCAAATCATCCATTGACGGAGCAAGTTGCCGCGCAAAATCCTGATTTGCGTGACTTTGTGGCCGAATGCCAAAAGATGATCACAACAGAAGAAGCTGTGAGCACGGTGGAAAAGAAAGGCTTTGATACGGGTTTACGGGTTATTCATCCGTTGGATGAGCACAAGACTTTGCCGGTGTATGTCGCGAACTTTGTGTTAATGGATTATGGCACAGGCGCCTTGTTTGGGTGCCCTGCCCATGATGAACGGGATTTTGAGTTTGCTACGAAATATCAACTTCCCGTTCAAGCTGTGGTTCAAACGAACCAGCACTTGCCCTACACCGGCCCTGGCTTGGTGATCAATTCTGGGTTTTTAAATGGTTTAACCGTTGAAAAGGCGCGTGAGATTGCTATCCGGCATTTAGAAGAGACGGGTCAAGGGGAAGGGCGCACGACCTATCGTTTACGTGACTGGTCGGTTTCTCGCCAGCGCTATTGGGGGTGTCCAATCCCTATTATTCATTGCCCCAGCTGTGGTGCGGTGCCTGTTTCTGAAAAAGATTTGCCTGTTATTTTGCCGCAAGATGTCGCCTTTGACAAACCAGGGAACCCTTTGGATCATCACCCGACTTGGAAGCATGTTGATTGCCCCACATGTGGCCAAAAATCGTGCCGCGAGACGGATACTTTGGATACTTTTTTTGAGTCATCGTGGTATTTTATGAGGTATATCAACCCCAATTGTGATCAACCTCTGGATAGAGAAGCCTGTCAAAAGTGGCTGCCTGTGGATTGGTATATTGGTGGGGTTGAGCATGCGGTTTTGCACCTTTTGTATGCGCGGTTCTTTACAAAGGCTTTGCGTGATTGTGGTTATTTGACTCTAGATGAACCCTTCCAAAATTTAATTACCCAAGGCATGGTTTGTCATGAGACATATCAAGACGCGAAGGGGCAGTGGTTGTACCCTGATGAGGTGACCAAAGGAGACGACGGGAAGCCTGTTCATGTACAAACGGGTGAGAAAGTTGTCATCGGACGTGCTGAAAAGATGAGCAAGTCTAAGCGCAATCTGGTTGATCCTCAACAAATCATGGACAGTTATGGGGCTGACGCGGCTCGGTTTTTTATATTGTCAGATACACCGCCTGATCGTGACTTTGACTGGAATACAGAGGCGTTGGATGGTGCGTGGCGTTATTTAAACCGTGTTTGGCGCGTGATTCATGAGGTTATAGATGCGCCAAAAAGCGCGGGAGAAACGACTTTGTTGAAAAAGGCCCACCAGTACTTGGCCAAATTAACGGATGCTTATGAACGCAATGCATTTAACAAAGCTATCGCATTTCACCGAGAGTTAACACGAGAGGTTGAAGAGCAGGGTGAGAAAACACTGCCTGATCAATTGAATCAAGTTCTAAAAATTCTTATTCAAACATTGGCACCTATTGCTCCGCATATTGCCCATGAACTGTGGTGTCAAGTCACTGGCGACCCGCATGCTGTTTTGCATCATCAGCTTTGGCCGACGATTGACGCCACCTTGGCAGCGGTCGAGGAGATTACGATTGCTGTCCAGGTTAATGGCAAACTGAAAGGTTCTTTTGCGACCGCACCCGATTCCGATACCTCTGTTCTGGAACAGCACGCTTTAACTTTGCCTGCCGTTGTTGAAATGCTACAGGGGAATTCTCCTAAACGTGTAATTGTTGTTCCAAACCGCATTGTAAACGTGGTGTTTTAGAATTTTGCCTTTCTCAATTATTTATTTTATCGAATCTATTAGGGCGAATATATCAGAGCGTATTCTCATTAGGCTTGTAATGTCGCCCTTTATTTCTATGTGACCTTTTGTTTTATATTTATAATCAATGATATGGGTATAGGGAGCAGAGGACCAATTGCCAGAAAGCAAGTTTTGCATCATTTCTGCAATAGTGCTTTCCTTTCGACTAGCCCTTACATAGTATTCTTCACCATTATCAGACCAATTCCAAGAGTACATTTCTTGCATAATCTTCTGTGCGGCGCTTTCTTTGTCCAACGCAATAAAAGGCTTGCTCTGCACGGTCCCTATCACAAGGTTTTCATATCTTATTTCGGCATGATACGTTGATGTAATAAGAGGAAATGAAAATATGCCATATTCTTCACCATCTTTTTGCGGGTAAATTTCAAGGCCTATTGGCATGCCGTATTTTCCAATTTCTTTTGGCGATGCATTTCTAGGTGTTGTAAACACAGTAAAGGGTAAAATTTCTCCGCTTCGTGAATCTTCGTAATAGAAAACAAACTTTTTAAATTCGATGTTGGGCTTTAATTTTTGGAACGCGGACTTTAAAGAAAAAACATCGACTTTAGGCTGTTTTCTTTTTGCAGCACATGCGGAAAAAGGACAAAAATAAGACCAAAAACTTCGTTCTCCAAAGGATGACTTATCGCTCGTTTGCGCAGTGTTGCATGCACTTTGCAAAGCAGTTTCTAGGTTGGTAATGTCACTATTCAGTCCGTCCAGTTTTGTCTCGTAAAGTTCAAGCTTAAATTCCGCGCTTTTTGCGCCTTGGTTATCCTTTGTAAAAGTTTGCAGCTGAGTGTCAAACTCCGCTTTTAAGCCTTTTAAGGTTTTTAGAAAACTTTGGGCTTGAAGATGCGCCTTTTGAGCAGAATTAGGTACTTCCTGATCTTTAAAAAGAGCCAAATCAGACCCATAACTTAAAGTTGCGCTCAACAGCAGGAATGTAAAGGGTAGATATTTTTTCATAAATCCTTCTCTATTTTGAACAATTTAAATTTCATCTACAGGCAAAAATATTTACTGTACCAATACAAATAGATCTTAATAGTGAATATTTTATTAAGATTATGCGGGAAACTTTATTCAGTTTATTCTGGTTCTGATTTTGGTCATACCAACGCAACTGTTTAAAAGGGAATATTTTCTATTCTTAAAATAGCCTATGGTCTGTTAAGTTGGTTCTTAACAATATCCCCCCTTCTTCGGAGTCCATCATTAATGGCTGAAAGAATTGCTAAATTTTTAGGTCGTGCTGGTATTTGTTCGCGTCGCCAAGCCGAACAGTTTATTGCAGAGGGCCGTGTTAAAGTAGATGGCAGTATTCTATTAACCCCCGCTACGTTGGTTGATGAATCCTCAAAAGTTGAGGTGGATGGAAAACCTGTTGCTGAACCCCTAAAAACCCGTGTTTGGTGTTACTATAAACCCGTGGGGTACGTCACCACTCATCACGATCCCCAGGGGCGCATAACGGTGTTTCAGGATTTACAGGCCCATAATTTGCCGCGTGTTATTTCGGTTGGGCGGTTGGATTTAAATTCAGAAGGCTTGTTGTTATTAACCAATGATGGGGGATTCTCTCGCTTTGCAGAGCTACCTAAAACGGGTTGGGCCCGCCGTTATAGGGTTCGTGTTTACGGCAGGTTAGATAGGCGTGCTCTTCAGTCCTTGAAAAATGGAATTACGATAGAAGGCATCCACTATGACAGAATCGATGTAGAGATTCCAAATTCTTCATCAATCCAAACAAACAATTGGTTACGGATAACGTTGTTCGAAGGTAAAAATCGAGAGATCCGCAAGGTTATGAATCATCTGGGCCTGCAAGTTAATCGCCTTATTCGGGAAGGTTATGGCCCTTTTGAATTGGGTTCCCTGGAACCTCATCAAATTCTTGAAATCCCGTCTAATATCATTAGTAAATTTTTTCAAATAGCTAATTGAATCCATAAATAATCTTTATCAATATAAAAATTACAAATTAACGGCTTGTTAATAAATTAAATCTAATTGTTTTTTTAGAATTGTATTAAAAATAGGTTTTTAAATGACTTATTCATTGATTTTTATATGTTTGTTGTCTTCACAAGTCTTTGCAGCCAATGACGATAGCGGTTATGAAGAATCTGTAGTTGACCGTAATGCGGCAGAGGTTCAGGTTCACGTAGGTGGATTTAATTTAGGAATTGGAATTAATGATGGTGCGTTGGCAATTGATCTGGGGACAGAAGATGGTATGCCGAAAACTCACGACAAGGCGACTGAAACAGAAGAGGAACTAGCCGACTCTGGCTTGCCAGCGACAGCCATAAAGGATACGCTTAGTAGAAGTATCAGTTTAGGGATAAACGAAAGCCGTTCAAATTCAGATTTGCGGTATGCTGAGCGCGAGGATTACAGGCCAAAGGCTCATCCTGTTTTGTCAAAAAGTACCCTTGCGAAAAAATATGTTGAATGTTCAACAGTTTGCTGCTTTTTTGGGCAAAAGTGGTTTCAAACAGCGGCTTTTTTGACAAGTGTTGGAACGTGCGGCCTAGCTGGTATTGCTTATGGTGTTAATGACATAGATGTAAAAAATAAGTTAAATTTGGCTATTCTGCTTATGACTGTAACATCAGCCGCTTTCAAGAAATTTGAAAGTTACGCCCATGCTGCAGTGCATGAGCGAGAGAAGGAATATAGAATGTTTGATATTAAATAAAATTTAAAGACACAAGCCTTTCCCAGGCTTCCCAATCACGACTGCCTAAGTCCTTTTCAAAAGATAAAAGATCTTTGGACGCTTGTAAACAGGTTGCTTCGTCTAGAAAGATCAGGGATCTTTGCATACTCAACAACATGCACTGCGTTTGACAGGCCTGATAAAGGTGATAAGTATAAAACATGGTTTCTTGAATAGTACGTCCCGAGATTAAAGCACCATGATGACGCATTAACATGACATAATTGTTGCCCAGGTCCTGAGTAAGTCTTGCCCCTTGTTCCTGATCCAGCAACAGTGAATCGTAAGAGTGATAAGCCATTCGACCATAGAAGTGCAGGGCCCATTGGCTAAGGGGTAGTAAACCTTCTTCCAAAGCTGACACAGCCACAATGGCGGGGGTATGGACATGAAAAATGGCATTAATGTCAGGCCTTTTCTTATACAACGAACCATGGGTTAAGTATCCGGTGGGGTTGTAAGTATGATCTGTCCCTTCTAGTATGACCCCATCAAAAGAAACCCTAAGAAGAAGTTCAGGCGTTACTTCTTCGAACCTTAGCCCAAAGGGGTAAATATAGTAAGAATCGCCATCTTCTGATCTGGCGGAAAGATGGGTATATGTGTGATCATCTAATCCCAAATGGGCAAGAACCCGATAAGCAATGGCGAGGTTTTGTTTGATTGAGTTCATGAAAGCTGTGTAAACCCCAATTCGATAAGCTTTTGACGGCAGTCTTTTGCATCAATGAACTGAATAGACTGCATACCAACTTTTTTTGCCCCTTCGGTGTTTTGTGCCAGGTCATCAATGAAAACCGTCTCGCGCGGATTTAAGTCATATTGGTCAATAAGGCAACGGTAAATCTTCTCAGAGGGTTTTAAAATTCCCACCTCGGCAGAAATAATAACCCCCTTAAATTTATTAAAAAACGTATATCTTTCTTTCAAATGCTGCACAAACTCGTGGACATTATCGGTTATGCAATAAAGGGGAATGCCGGCATGATAAGCGTCTTCCAATAATTCAAAACCACCCTCAACAGGTGTTAAAGAGTTTTTAGCTTCTGCCAGGACGTTTTCCACAATATGCAACGGTAGATTAAGATCCCGACTGTAAATTTTGATGGCATCTTTTTCAGTAACGGTGCCCAAATTCAAGTCATAGAAAACAGGTGCCTTAAAAAATTTTTCTACCAAATCTTTAGGGTCTGATTGATCTGGAAAAACGCTTTTTATGATATCCATGGGTGACCACTTTACCAAAACATTCCCGATATCAAATACGATGTTCTTCATTCGGTAATCTCCTTTTCAGTTTTAAGACGCGGAGGCAAAGACAGGGTAGGGACTACCCTTTTCCTTTTGGAAAACTTGATAACAAAACCATAAACCCAAGATTAATGCCAAGATCATAATGGTTCCTATGGGCATAAAAGTCCCGTTATAGATATAGCCTGCTATCTGTAAATTAATTGCCGTCAAAACTAAACGACCCGACGTAACCAATGCAGAGATTTTTCCTTTTGCGTCAGGGACAGCGTCCAGACAAAGGGGGTAGAGAATATTGATAGGAAAGATGACCCCAATTGCCAACAACTGCATAGCCAATGTAATAGCCAAGGCATCATTAATCTTCCCCACAAGCAGAGCAAAAGTTGCCAGCATAAAAATGACTACCATAAACAATCCGAAAAACAAACAATTTCGTTGGCCAAACTTTTTAATAAAATAAGAACTGGAAATACTAAAGACTGAGAAGCACATGGCCATCGATCCTTGGTAAAATCCGAACATTTCCAGGCTGACTCCTAAATCTTCCATATAAAGAATGGGGGAAATACCCACAAAAAACCAATAAGGAATGAGCAAAAAGCAAACCGTTGAAATGTAATAAAGGGCTTTGGAAGATCGAAGAACAACTTGATATTCCCTCATCGAAAAGGAATTAGATTTATTATTTTTCGATGCTGGCAAAAATAGAATCCCCATGATTAAACTGATTAATCCCATGATCAACAAAACAACAAAGTTCCCTTGCCAATGAAAAGAAAGACTGACATAGCTTCCAATGACGGGGGCAAAAGCCATAGCAAACGCAATAACACCATTTAAAAAGCCCATAAGCTGCTGTTGTTTATCAACAGAGTAGATGTCTGCAATGATGACGTATGATAAAACAGCAGGGCCAGAGATGCCAATACCTTGCAGCAACCTTCCCAAAAGTAATATCCAATAAGCCGGCGCATAAACGCAACACAAACTGCCGATTGTAAAAATACTTAGACCAATAAGGATAATGGCTTTGCGACCAAACCGATCCCCCAAACTTCCCACCACAAGCGATGTTAGACAATGGGCAACCAAATTCACGCCCAGTGTTAATTCAACCATGAAAGGTGAAAGGTGAAAAACCTGCTGTAGTTCAGGGAAACTGGGCACAAACAAATCAATCTCTGCGCCGCACAATGCATACATAATGAAAATAGTAAAAAAACACATAGCTGCGAACTTTACTGCGAAGACCACACAAGCTTAGCAAGAAAATCCAGAAAAAACCTTCCCATAGACTTTTCGTAAGATGAGCACCCTATCTTGAATGATGTCAATAATATATTTTATTCAAAGGGGAAAAATTAAAGTTTTTAGTCGGTCATCCAAGCCTTTTTGAAAAAAACCAACCCGCTAGGGACAACGTAATGGATCCTATAATCAAAACCGGCCACGTATTTGCCCAGACTTCCACGAAAGACATGTTTTTAAAGAAAAGCCCTCTAATCGTCACAAGAATGTATTTCAAAGGATTAAGGCAGGTTGCTGTTTGTAACCATGAGGGCATGTTTTCAATGGGGGCTGCATAACCTGATAACGTTATGGCTGGTACCATAAAAATGAAAGTTCCCAAAATCGCCTGCTGTTGTGTTTTTGACAACGCAGAAATAAATAGCCCCACCCCAACCACAGACATCACAAAAATAAATAAGGCAAAAAGCAGCAATAAGAAGGACCCTGTAAATGGAATATGAAAAACCAATATCGCCATAGCCCACATAAAAACGCCTTCCGCCAATCCAATGATCACCGCTGGCATCATTTTCCCCAAAAGGATTTCATAGGGCATAAGGGGCGATACCAACATCTGATCGAAAGTCCCAAGTTCTCTTTCACGGGCAACAGATAAGGCGGTTACCGTTAAGGCAATTAGCATCGATAAAATGCCAACCAAAGACGGGACTGTAAACCACAGATACAAAAGATTCTCGTTAAACCAGCTTCGATCAACGATCGCCCCCTTGGGAGGCTTGTTGAACTGATGGGACTGTATTTCTTGGCCATAGCCAGCAGTCACTTGAGTTAGATATCCACTGACAATCTGGGCGCTGTTGGATCGTCTTCCATCCATGATAATTTGCAATTTTGCCTGACGACCGGATTCAATGGTTTTTGAAAAATCTTGTGGTATATGAATGCCTGCTATAGTTTTTTGCTGGTCAATATAGGGTTCAAATTCAGCAATCGTTTTGGCGAATTTTATATGTGTGAAGGTGGGCGACCCTGTGATTCTTTGGACAAGCTCGTAACCATGGCGTCCAGCATCTTGGTTGTAAATAATTACGGATACATTTTTCACCTCTAATGTAGCGGCAAAGGCAAAAATGAAAAGTTGCATCAATGGCGGGGCAATAAGGACAAGACGCCCCTTGGGATCCCTAAAAAGGCTTAAAAGCTCTTTCACAATCAGCGTTTTGATACGTTGCCAAAATAGGGTCATGCGTCTAATCTTTTCACAGTTTTTCTGGCCGTTAGAATAAAGAATACGCAACCGGTTATTGACATATACGCCATGCAACTGAGTAATAAGGGCCATATATTGCCGGCCAAAAATAATGTTTGCAGGCTGGTGACAAAATACCTGGCCGCAAATAGGTAGGTCAGGCCTTCTATCAACTTTGGCATACTTGAGATTTCATAAATAAATCCAGACAACATAAAGGTCGGCAAGAAGGCCGACATTAGGGCCATTTGGGAAGCGATGAATTGATCCTTTGCGATGGAGGAGATTAAAAGCCCTTGTCCCAAAGCAGAAAGTAGGAAAATGGAGGTAACCAAGACAAGGGCGAGAAAAGAGCCCCTGAAGGGAACCTCATACCATGCCGTTGCGATTATCCAACATAGGATCATGGAGCAAAGGCCCAGCAAAAAATACGGAATAAGTTTACCCAATAAGATTTCTGTAACTGTGACAGGTGTTGCTAACAGGGCTTCCATGGTTCCCCGCTCCCATTCTCTGGCAACCACAAGGGCTGTTAAAAGTGTGCCAATCAGGGACATGATGATGGCGATAGAACCCGGCACAAGAAAATTACGACTTTTAAGTTCAGCGTTATACCAAAATCGTGGCTCTAACGAGATGGCGGAATTAGAGATTTCAACACCCCGATCCTCCATCTGATGCGTCAACCAAATCTGCACAACCTCCCGCGCATAGTTATGCACAAAAGAGGCGATGTTTGGCTCAGACCCATCCGAAATGACTTGCAAAGGGGCGCTCTCAGATTGTTGCAATTTTTTGGCCGTAAAATTTTGAGGGATAACGACCATGCCACGCAAACGACCTGTTACCAAATCTTCTTCAAAGTCATGGCGGTCTTTGGCTGTTTTTACCTCCAAGAAAGGTGAATTGGTGAAAGCCTTGGCAAGGGATACGATGTCGGGCGTCGTGTCCTCTAATACTAGGCCAATTTTAACGCGATTGCTGTCAAGATTTACGCCGTATCCAAATATGAACAAAAGAATAAGGGGCAAGACTAAGGCGATCAAGATTGTGCTGGGGTCACGAATGATCTGCAGCGCCTCTTTTTTCATAAGGGCTTTTAGTCTTCTCATGCAGATTCTCGTTTCATGTCGGTGTTTTTGACAAGGGCGATAAAAGCATCTTCAAGGGTTGGGTTTGGCATCTCTTCTGACATGACCGACATTTTTAAATCATCAGGCGTTCCTGTTGCGATGTTTTCTCCACGATAAATCAAACCAATCCGATCACAATATTCTGCCTCGTCCATAAAATGGGTTGTCACCATCACGGTCACACCTTTTTCAACCATGGCATTGATGTGTATCCAAAATTCCCGGCTCGTTATTGGGTCAACTCCAGACGTGGGTTCGTCCAAAAACAAAACATCTGGCTGATGCATGACAGCACAGGCTAGCGCCAATCTTTGTTTATAACCAAGGGGCAGGGCGCCCACGTTCATTTTCAAATGGTTTCTGAAATCGAAAATTTCAACCATCAAGTCGATTTGCTGATTCTGGTGTGTGCCCGAAAGGCCGTAAAGGCCAGAGAAAAAACGCAGGTTTTGCAAAATGTTAAGGTTGTTATACAGGGAAAATTTTTGGGCCATGTATCCAATACGCGCGCGTGCCTGGGAGGAGGCTGTTTTCAAATCAAGGCCTGTAACATAAGGCCACCCCTTGCGTTGGTTGAAGCAGTCCACACATCATCTTGAAGGTCGTGGACTTCCCCGCACCGTTGGGCCCCAACAGCCCGAAAATCTCCCCCCGCTTGATTTGAAAGGTATTATCTTTTACAGCTGTAAAATTACCGAACATTTTTGTAAGGTTTTGCGCATCAATGACAGGCTTGCCATCGAAAGGCTTGGACGTAATCCCTTCTGCCACTTTGGAATGGCCATCAGGCCCACCACCCAGCGCATAAATAAACGCATCTTCAAACCACGGCAGAACTTGATGCCATTCGCCCTTATCAAGGGTGGGTTTGCTTTTAGCCGTTTTCTCAACAATTCTGATATGACGACCTTGAATGACGCCATCCAGCACGCCATCGTGCTTCAACACGTTGGTCAAAACACGGCGACGGTCATTTTCCTCTATGCCTCTTATTTGCCAGGTTAGGCCCTCAACGTTTTTAAGAAAGTCAGATGGCGGACCATCGTATAGTTTTTTCCCTTCATTCAGCAAAATAACGCTGTCGCACTTTTCAGCCTCATCCAGATAAGATGTTGACCATACAATAGCCATTCCATCAGACAACAGTTCTTTTACCATCTTCCAAAGTTCGCGTCTGGAAATGGGGTCAACACCAACGCTTGGTTCGTCTAACAGCAGAATTTTTGGGTCACCGATTAACGAACAGGCAAGGCCCAACTTTTGTTTCATGCCACCTGATAATTGGCCGGCCAGGCGAGACTGAAATTGTTGAAGATCTGTGAAATCCAAAAGGCGTTTGAATTTTTGCTGACGCTCTTCGTCGGTGATAAGGCGTAAATCAGCGTAAAGATTTAGATTTTCTATGACGGTTAAGTCTTCATACAGGCCAAACTTTTGCGGCATATACCCAGAAATTTCATGAATTTCTGCGGCTTGGGTTTTGGTGTCAAGTCCGTTGATGGTGATTGTTCCTTCATCAGGGTGAAGCAAGCCAACCAACAGGCGCATGAATGTTGTTTTCCCGGCGCCATCGGGGCCGACCAATCCTGTCATTTTTCCAGGGATAATTCGGGCCGACACGCAATCAAGGGCATGCTTGTCCGACCCTTTAAAACGTTTTGTCACGCCATCAATGATCCCTATAGGTATCGTCATTTTTTGATTTTCACGGTGACAGGCATTCCCTGGCGAAGGCCGTTGTTGGGGTTATCAACCACCACGCGTAAACGATAGACTAGACTGGTTCTTAATTGGGTCGTTTCTACATTTTTTGGGGTGAATTCAGCCTGTGGCGAAATGAAGCCAATTTTCGCCTGATATTCCTGACCAGAGTCGGTCAACACGACGGCCTTTTGGCCGGGATGAATTGTTCCAAGATTCGGCTCATCAATATAGATGCGCACCCAAACAGGGTTGTCCAGTGCCAACGTGTAAACGGTTGTTCCTTCGGACACGACCGATCCAGGTTCTCGGACCCGCGTTAGGATAGTCCCCTTATCGGGGGAATGCATTTCCGTGTCATTAAGGCTTATTTGTGCCTGTTCCAATTGCGCCTTTGCCGTCTCTAACTTTGCCTTGGTTGCATCGCGATTTGCAATGGCCGTATCAAAATCGCTTTCAGAGGCGGTTACTTTTTTAACAAGGGTTTTGGTTCTTTCGTAAATTTTCACAGCATTCTCATGCAAAGCTTGGGCTTCGGCCAGTTCTGCCTGACGTGCTGCCAAGGCCTTTTCATAAGGTTCCTTGTCAAGGGTTGCTAAAACCACCCCCTTTTCGACTTGATCCCCTTCCTCAAAATGCAAGGTTTTGACAAGGCCGGCGACTCGAAACCCCAGCAAAACATCGCGGATGTCCACATTGCCATAAAGGGTTAAGAAACCTTGATCATCGTGGGCTTTTCGATGTTGATTGAAACTATAACCTCCGCCTACTATTCCGGCAAACAACAGAAAAATAACAAATTTCTTTTCCATAAAGCGGGTTCTCCGTTAGGGGCATGGTGTATGTTGAAAGGTTTTGAAACTCCCCACATTTAAGCTTAACACACTATTTATTGATTTTTTGAATGGGGTGCATCCAAACAATTTGTTGTAAAAGAGGGGTCGCTTTTGGTAAAAGCTTACATAGCTTTATTTCAGCGTTAAATCATAAGACTATTCTATAAAAGGGTATTTCATTTCATGGATCAATCAACATTACAAAATGCCGCTGCTAAAACAGTTGCCGTCGGTCAAAATCTAGCCCAATCGTTGGCTGATCCTGCAGCGCCGGTCCTGCACAGCCTTAGCATGTGGGATTTGTTTTGGGGGGCAGAGCCCATCATCAAATTGGTGATGTTTGGGTTGATCGTGGCCTCTGTCTGGTCATGGACGATTATTTTCAATAAAGTTTACAGCTTGCAGCGATTGAACAAAGCGGCCGACTCTTTTGAGAAGGCATTTTGGTCAGGGGGAGCCCTTGATGATTTGTTTGATCGAATACATAATCGCATGCTTGATCCGCTGTCTGCTATTTTTTGTGCGGCCATGCGTGAATGGCGCCGATCCATTGCCAAGGGAATGACGCGCACAACAGAAATACGCGGAACGGTGGAACAACGTATCGACCGGGTTATGCAAGTCACATTGAATCGTGAGATTCAGCAACTGGAACGCCATATGGGGTTTTTGGCGTCTTTGGGGTCCAATGCGGTGATCATCGGTTTGTTTGGAACGGTCTTGGGTATCATGAACAGCTTTGGCAACATCGTTGGACAACAAAGCGCCAGTCTGGCCGTTGTGGCCCCCAGCATGGCCGAAGCGCTTTTCGCGACAGCTATTGGATTGATTGCAGCCATACCTGCAGCCATTGCCTATAACAAATTATCAAGTGATGTGAATCGTTATGAAAATCGCCTGGATGCATTTGCCAGCGAGTTCGGTGCTATTATATCCCGTCAATTGGAAGAAGCAGTTTAATGGCCGGTTCATCCTCCCACACACCTCGCCGTTCTGGCCCCAAACGCCGCCGAACGTTTCGCCCCAACACGGACATCAACATCACCCCCCTTGTGGATGTGATGTTGGTTCTGGTTGTGATTTTTATGGTCACAGCGCCGATGATGACGGTGGGGGTACCTGTTGATCTGCCAAAAACCCAGGCTGCCCAAATGAATGACCAGGTTGAACCCTTGGTTGTTTCTGTGGATGCCCAAGGGCATATTTTCTTGCAAGAAACGGAAATGCCGGTGGAGGTTTTGATCACGCGCCTTCAAGCTATTACAGGCAATAATCCTGATGCCAGAGTTTATATTCGGGGCGATAAAAAATTAGCCTATGGTCAGATTATGGAGATTATGGGTTCCATTTCATCAGCCGGTTTTTCGAAAGTATCTTTGATTGCTGAAATGCCCACGCCAGCCCCGACGAATAAGATGACAAAGAATCCATTGCCAGTTGGAACAAAACCGCTGGCAGCATCAAGGCCGTCTCAACTTCCACCCAAAGCATGAGTTAGAGCATGATGAGAAACTTTGTCATTGCATCTTTAATCCTCCATGCAGCGGTTGTTCTGCTTTTTTGCATTGGGATTGGTAACCCTTTTCAGAAAACATTAAAAGATCAGCAACCGCTTTTGATTGATTTCGTTAATATTGCCGAAAAATCAGCGGCCCCTAAATTGTCGCCTCAACAGAAAATTGAACCCGTTAAACCAAAACCTCAACCTGAGCCAGAGGTTAAACCTGAACCCAAGCCAGAACCGGAACCTGTTTCAAAACCTCAAGAGGCTGAAAAACCAAAACCTCAGGAACAAAAACCACCGGAGCCAGAAAAGGTGGAAGAGCCAGTTAAGCCAGAAAGTATTCCTGTAAAGAAAAAAGAGCCCCCAAAAAAGAAAGAAGAAAAGAAGCCAGATCCTAAAAAATCAGACTCTAAAAAAACAGAAAACCCAAAACCAAAAGAGATAAAGAACCATAAGGCTGAAGTGAATTTGAAAAAAGATAAGGTTGTATCAAAGCCTGATAAGGATAAAAAGACCGATCCTAAGGCAAAAAAACAACTGAAAGCTTCCCTTGATGATTTGTTAAAAGATGTCGATAAAGACAGTGATGAATCGCAAGGGGACGATGGAGCGCCGGCGGAGACGATTGGCGATACGGTCACAGCATCAGAGATTGATGCATTGCGCCAACATATGCGCAAATGTTGGGTGGTTCCGGCTGGCATCAAGGGGGCCAAGGACATGGCTGTTGATATTAAAATGGAGTTAAGCAAGGATGGCACCGTGATTAAAGCTGACATTGTTGATAAAAGTCGTATGGCTCGTGACAGTGCCTTTCGAACGGCGGCAGAAAGTGCGAAACGGGCCGCGTTAGACCCGCAGTGCAGCCCATTACCCTTGCCACCTGGAAAATATGATCAATGGAAGAATTTAGAATTTAGCTTTAACCCAAAGGATATGTATTAAAGTGCGTTCAATGATTAAAATTGTCGTTTTGTGGGGCTTTGCAGCGTTGTGTTTGAATACAACTCAGGCCCTGAAAGTTGAAATTACGCAAGGATTGGTTCGTCCTGACCCTATTGCCATTACAAATTTTCACAGTGATGACACGTCCTTAAGCAAGCTGGGTGAAAATATCTCAGGCGTTGTTAAGGCAGATCTTGAGCGATCTGGTTTGTTTGAAGCCATTACCAGAGATGCCTTTATTCAAACAGAGGAATCGTTGGCAGTTGGACTTCCGCGTTTTGACGATTGGCGATTGATTAAATCGCGGTTTTTGGTGTGTGGAACCATAAAGGATGGGGGTGGTGAGGGGGTTGTTATTCATTTCCGCCTTTACGATGTCATCACAGGACAGCAAATGTTGGCGTTAAGCCTGACAGGGAATCACTTAAATTGGCGAAAAATTGCCCACATTGTGGCTGACCAAATTTTCAGTCGCGTGACGAATGAGAAGGGTTTTTTCAATACGCAAATGGTCTATGTGGAAACCATGGGTCTTAGAGGGAAAAACATCAAAAAGCGCCTTATGCGTATGGATCAGGACGGTGAAAATGTTGAGACATTAACCGATGGAAAAGATTTGGTTTTGATGCCACGGTATTCGCCCGATGGCAAACTGATTGCCTATTTAAGGTACGTCGGTAAAAGCGCGCAGGTTCATATTACTGACGCAGCAACAGGTAAAACCTCGCCCTATGGTGATTTGAATAAGTTACTAAAGGGGTTTGGTGAAATGACGTTTGCTCCGCGTTTTATGCCTGATTCCAAAACTCTGGTTATGAGTTTGGTAAAGGGCGGCAAAAGTGCCATCTATCGCTTTGACTTAACAACGAAAACATTGACGCCACTCACGCCCCACCGGTCTATTGACACATCGCCTTGTCCCTCACCTGATGGTAAGCATATTGTGTTTACCTCTGACCGGGATCGCGAAGGTGGTGAACAAATTTACGTTATGGACAGTGACGGCGGTAACGTGCGTCGCATCAGCTTTGGTGAGGGAAAGTATTCCCAACCTGTTTGGTCACCACGGGGGGACTTGATTGTGTTTACCAAGCAGAGGGGACAGTTTTATATTGGGTTGATGCAACCGGATGGAACTGAGGAGCGATTGATTGCCCAGGGCTATTTGGTGGAAGCACCTGATTGGGCCCCCAATGGACGGTATTTGATTTTCACTCAAGAGGAAAGACGATCGAACAAGGGACAGATTCGAATGGTTGATTTGACTGGCCACCATCAAAGAACTGTTAAAACCAGCCGGGATTCGGCTGACTGTACCTGGTCCCCGTTGTTGAATTAGGAAATAAACATGACTGAACATAAAGCTGAATTTGATTCCTATAGCCAAGACTATAAAAACCTTGTTAACCAATCTGTGAATTTTTCAGGGTTAACGGTTGATTTCTTTACGAAAGGTAAAGCAAATTTTTTGAATGCGTTTTTAGAGAATGAGCAAGATTATAAAATACTAGATATTGGCTGTGGAACCGGCGAGATACATGCCTTTTTGCGAAACGATCAAAGCAACATTACTGGTGTTGATGTCTCCGCAGAAAGCCTGAAAATAGCGCGAATTAATAACCCTAATAATAAATATATTTCTTACGACGGATATAATCTGCCTTTTGAGGACAATACATTTGACATGGCCTTGACCATTTGCGTTATGCATCACGTTTCTCCTTTGCAGTGGCAGCACTTTGTTAATGAAATGGTGCGCGTCGTAAAGCCACAAGGTCGGGTATTTATCTTTGAACACAACCCTTATAATCCCTTAACACGCTTGGCTGTAAATCGATGTCCCTTTGATAAAGATGCCGTCTTATTGCGATCAAAAAAAGTTGAATGTTTATTGAATGAAACCAATCTTATCACCTGTAAAAGTGATTTTATTTTCTTCACCCCCTTTAAGCATTCATTGTTTCAAAAACTCGATAAGTTATTGTCTTGGCTGCCCTTAGGGGCCCAATATTGCACGCACGGCAGAAAGAAAGGTAGCTAATGGACCGTATAATTTTAGTAACCGGGGGCGCTGGCTATATTGGTAGTCATGTTTGCTGTTACTTAAAACAACAAGGCTGGAATCCGGTTTGCTTTGATAATTTTTCAACGGGCCATGAATGGGCTGTCAAGTATGGTCCCTTGGTTAAAGGGGATCTTTTAAACCCCCATGATATTTACGAAGCCATCCAAGAGCATAAGCCCCTGGCAGTGATGCATTTGGCGTCATTTATTCAGGTGGGGGAATCGGTCAAAGATCCTTTGAAATATTACCAAAATAATGTGACTGGCATGATTAACCTGTTGAACGCTATGAGGGAAGGGCATGTTCCTTACATGATCTTCTCTAGTTCAGCGGCCGTTTATGGTAACCCGGAATATACCCCTATTGATGAAAAGAACCCTTGTCATCCCATTAACCCTTATGGCCATAGCAAACTGATGATTGAACAGATACTAAAGGATTGTGCCCAGGCTTACGGGATTCGGTCCATTAGTTTGCGGTATTTCAACGCAGCCGGCGCTGCCCCTGAAGAAGGGTTAGGCGAAGCCCATGAACCTGAATCTCATCTCATCCCCTTAATGATTCAAGCAGCCCAGAAGGGGACGTTCTTGAAAGTATTTGGTAATGATTATGAAACGCGCGATGGGACATGCCTGCGTGATTACATTCATATTCTTGATCTGGCGGATGCTCACTTGAAAGCCCTGGAATACTTACAAAAAGGGGGAGAGACGGCGTCTCTTAATTTAGGGAGTGGCCATGGGACGACGAATTTAGAAATGATTCAGCTTTTGGAAAAATTGTTTGGAGCTAGGGTTCCGTTTGAATATGGTAATAGACGCGAGGGTGATCCAGCTGAATTGGTCAGCAGCTATGATAAAGCGAAAGAGATTTTGGGGTGGAACCCCACTCGGCCAATTGAACAAATTTTAAATGATGCCTGGAAATGGAGTGAAAAATAAGCTTATGGCTAAAAATTTATGTAATGCCTTTTTAAGTACCATTTTTTTTCTTATCCTGCTTACTTTCTATTTAAGTTTGGTTGTTTATCTAGATAACACCAACATTGCTACTGGTAACGGTTTGTATAAGGCAGTTGACGTTTTGGGGTGGGAAAAAGGGACCCGCTTCGTTGTTGACAGTGGGGGATTACTGTATGCATTCGGTATGGGTATGTTAGCAAAGCTGATACCCGACCAATGGGTTACTTTTTACGGGGTGGTAACTAATTTCATCAGCTATCGAAAGCTGGCTTTGATACACAGCATTTTCGGGGCGTTGGCTAGTACCTCCATTTTGATTTTTGCCTATCAGATAACCCGCGATCGCCTTTTATCAACCAGCATTGCGTTGTTGCACGCCGTCTCAGCCTTTATCTTGGTCAACAGCATTACATCTGAAGATATCATGCCAGGCTACTTTTTCTTTTGCCTTAGCTTCTTGTTCTTCTACCAGGCAATAATAACTGATTCCAAACGCCTTTATTTGACATTAACAACATTCAGCGTGCTAGGGGCGATGTTTCTCCATTGGACCTTATTCCCGCCCATAATTTGTACATATGGATTGGTGGGGTTGTGGCTTTGTTTTAAAGAGAAAGGATATATCAGGCTTTTTGTTGAACAACTGTTCCTATTTTCGGGTCTGATCGGACTTTTTGTTCTTTCATCTAATTTTCTTGTTGCGAGCCATTTTAAATCTAAACTTCGTTTTTTCGATCTTCTTTTCCCGAATAAAGCGGGTCCCGGTTCGTGGGTGGGATTTTGTTGGCATAAGTTTGAAAGTTTATACTTGGGCGTTGGAAATTTTTTGGTGGGGGGACAGAATGTGGCTACTTTTTCGGGTGTCTCTGGCCACACCATCATTCGCACAGTTTTTTCCTGGGCTTTGACATTTCTTTGTTTAGGCGTTTCTATTCATATCCTCAGGAAGGATACCTTTGAAAAATATAAAATCTTAGCCTCCATGGGGCTAGGCGTGTTTATCTTTGGACAGCTTCAGAACATGTATGGTCAACCTCAAGATCCTCAATTTCAAATTCAACCAATGTTTATCGTGACGGTTAGTTTGATTCTTTTGTCTTTAGGCCAAAAATGGAAAGTAGCCTTGAGAGTAGCCCTACCCATATTAGTCGTTTTAGTGGGGTTTGATAATGTTCTGGCCTTTAAGCAATCTAAAGGTGCTGACAGCCAGGCCGTCAAAGGATTCAAAGAGTTTCGAGAGCTTTTCCCAAAAGAAAAGACCAAAATTGTTCATTTAGCTTATGAAGGATGGTCACCTTGGTTAATGATTTTCGATTACCAAGGAGATTTCACAATTTATTTAGAGGACGTATCTTGTCTTAATACGCCCTTTCAATTTTCTCCGGGCATTTGTGTAAAACAAGCGGCAGATCAAATTATGCAGGAAATAAATTCGGCTATGGAACGGGGAAAACGAGTGATCGCAACCACACCTTGGATTGAACCTGACTATATGGATGCCTTGCAGTCTCAAAATTTGACTAAGCAGCAAGTTAATGAGTTAAAAGAAATATTGCTCAGCCACTATAAAATAAAGAAAACTCATACTTTGTTGTGGGGCCAGTTTGCCGAGATAGAAAGGAAATAGGGATTTATGGATAAGGCCAAATATTCTTTTGTGATTCCCATTTTTAACGAAGAAAAAGTTCTGCATAAGCTGTTCGAACGTCTAGAGGACACCCTTGGTAAGTTGGATGGTTCAGCAGAAATAATATCGGTTGATGATGGCAGTTCGGATAACAGCTATGAACTGTTGCAACAACAATTTCAAAAAGATAGCCGTTTTAAAGTTTTGAAATTTTCCAGGAATTTTGGTCACCAAAATGCGGTAACGGCCGGTCTTGATCAGGCTGATGGGGAAGCGGTCATTATTATGGATGCTGATTTGCAAGACCCCCCCGAAGTTGTTTTTGATTTAATTAAACAATGGCAAGCTGGATTTGATGTTGTACACGCCGTTCGCCAAAGCCGACAAGGAGAAACCTGGTTCAAACTAGCGACAGCGAACCTTTTTTATCGTTTTCTTGAAAAAATCACCGAGACAAAAATTGTACGGAACGCAGGGGATTTTCGCTTGATGGATCGTAAAGTTGTTGAAGCCTTTCGCCAGTTGAGAGAACAGCACCGTTTTTTACGCGGATTATCATGCTGGGTGGGTTTTAAGCAGGGGTGTGTTCTGTACGAGCGTCATGCGCGTTTTGCTGGAGAAACAAAGTATCCTTTAAGAAAAATGTTAAAATTGGCCGTTAATGCGATTACGTCTTTTTCAGATTGGCCCTTGCGATTATCTTTTTTGGTTGGATCAGTGATTTCTGTTTTATCGATGCTAGCGATCATGGGGATTATTACAGCTAAATTGTTTACGGATTTCTTTATTCCTGGGTGGACATCAGTTGTCGTCATTTTGACCTTCTTTAATGGTATTATCATGATGATGCTGGGGTTAATGGGCGTGTATATCGGAAAGATTTTTCAGGAAATAAAAGGGCGCCCTTTGTATATTGTTGAAACAAAACATGGATTGTAGGCCCTTTTAATGCGGAAGCCGGAACAACGAACCTTCTAATTCTCGATCGATTGCGCCTGCTGCCATTTTAGCCTAGAGTGAATCCAAATTCAGCGTTATAAAAGTAAGATTTTTTGTCCACAGATCATAATGCATCCGCTAACAATCGCAGCTTATGGGGCATCGCTTGGATGAGCCTTTGCTGGACCACGGCTTCAATGATGGTCTTTACACTGCTTCCAACCTTTTTGTGTGATGTATTGGGGGCCAGCAAGACAGCCTTGGGCCTGATTGAAGGCATGGCTGTCTTCTGTGCTTTTGCTGCAAAAGTTGGCTCTGGAATCCTAAGTGATTATTGGAAAAGCCGTAAGCCTCTTATTATGTGGGGGACGTTTTTCAGCATCTTGGTAAAAGTTTTGTTTGCCCTGGCTAGCAGCGTTACGTGGGTTTTTGTGGCTCGGTCTGTTGACCGATTGAGCAAGGGTATTCGTTCTGCACCAACGGACGCGCTTATCGCGGATTTATCGCCCCGTGATCAACAGGGAAGAAGCTATGGTCTGCGCTATAGCCTTTATGCCCTGGGCGCAGTTTTAGGGGGCTGTATTGCAGCCTTAACAATGCGTCTATCCAATGACAACTACAGGTTGGTTTTTTGGTTATCGACGATCCCTGCGGCTATCGCCTTCATTGTACTATGGGTTGTTGTGAAGGCGCCTGCTTTATCGGCCCCTGGGGCGCCTTCTAAAAAGTGGCAATGGCGGCAGGCCTATGATATGCCGATGATTTTTTGGCAACTGTTGGGCGTATCCTTTTTATTAATGTTGGCTCGGTTTAGTGAAGCCTTTTTGACCTTACGCGCCAAGGATTTAGGGTGGTCGTTGGCTATGCTGCCCTTGCTGATGGTGGGGTATGACCTGATCAATGCCGGCGTCGCTTTGCCGATTGGAAAACTTGCCGACAGGTACGACAGAAAAACATTATTGCTGTTCGGGATTGTCGTTTTGGCAGGGGTTAACGTTCTTATCCTAACTTGGCATAGTGCCTGGGGAATGGCCTTTGCCATGTTATTTGCCGGCCTTCATATGGGTATGACTCAAGGCTTAATAGCCACCCTGGTGGCAGAAAACACCTTGAAGGACCTAAGAGGAACCGCGTTTGCGTTATATTATTTGACCAGCGGCATTGCTGTGCTAATTGGGAACTATATTGCGGGTTTTTTAGCCGATTATCATGGCAACACGGTGGCTTCGTTCGGGGGCGGGTTGCTGTTTAGTACCCTGTCCGCCCTTTATTTGTTTTGGGTTATCAGAAATCAAAAAAGATCCCGAACGACTTCTTAACTCGGTAAGGGGATGAACTCAACAGCATCACCTGGTACTCTGGGGAAGTTGCCATTAGCCCAGTCCATTTTTGCTTTCTCCAGTCGTTCTTTTGAACTTGAAACAAAATTCCAATCGATAAAGGCCTTCCAGCCTTTAACCCTCCATTTTTCCGACACGTATAGATCTCTACTATAATTCTTTTATTTTTAGACTTCTCTTGTTTATATAAGTGTTTAGGGCAATATGATTAGTATATCCAAGTACTTTTGCCATCTTCCTCATAGAGAGTCCATATCCCAAAAGTTCTTTGATTTTTTCTATGTCCTTATCAAACTTGCTTTTTTGAATGGTCCCCTTTGGCTTCCCCAAAATCTGCCCGCCTCTTTTTTTACAGGCTAGGGCATCTTTTGTTCTTAGGCTGATCAAATCTCTTTCTAATTCTGAGAACAAAGAGAACAGCGTCAACGTGACTTTTGAATTCATGTCCTGTTGGCTGATATCTAAATTTTGTTTCAGAATAATGACCCGAATGTTTTGGTGAAGCAGCGCATTGACCAATGAAATAACTTCTGTTGTGCTTCGACCCAGCCTGCTCAGTTCCGTCACCATCAGGGTATCTGTTTCATTGAGCTTTTCCAAAAGTTCGTCGATGCGTCGTTGCTTACTTGTTTTACGAGAAGAGATGGTAATTTCAACAAACTCATCAATGGACAAGGATTTTTTCCTGGCAAATTCAAGTAGGGATAATTTTTGATGATTCAGGTCCTGTTTGTCAGTAGAAGCTCGTAAATAAGCGACGATTTTGCTCATAAAATAGACCTGTTAAGCGTTAACGTCATTTTAGATAAAAAACAATCCAATTTGTATTCCTCTTTTAATGTGTTTTAATGGCCCATTACGAAGGCCCTCTAACGGCCGTTATGAAACAACCAAAGTAGAGGACTTTTAATGGAATATATAGACAAAAGACTTTCCGTTTTATCCGAGTTAGAAGAATTTGCCTTTTATGGCTTTCCGGACTTTAACGATGAATAGCGTTCAACCTATTTTGCCTTCGAAGACAAAGAGTGGGAGCTGGTTTCAAAATGCTCATCTCTGCACGCCAAGGTGGCCTGTGCTCTCCAAATCGGTTATTTCAAGGCCAAGAAAATTTTCTTTCGGTTCTCCCTTCACAAAATTCCAAAAGAGGATCTCGACTTTATTTTGTCACGATATTTTACAGAACAATCCCTTAAAACATTCCAGATTACAAAATACGAATACTATTTCCAGCGAGACGCCATCAGCCAACTATTTGAGTATAAACTTTGGTCCAACGAGTTTTCACTCCAGCTTTACAATCGTGCCAAAATAAGTGTTAAACGCGATATCAGCCCTCATTTTATTGCCTACGAGCTTTTGGATTTTTTGCAGACCCAAAAGATCGTGCGGCCGGGATATTCGACGCTTCAAAAAGTTATAAGTCAAACGCTGACGGAAGAGAGAATCCGCCTTAAATCTTGTTTGCAGCAGCATCTTACAGACTCTCATAGAGAAAGCCTGAATCAACTGATTAAAAAGGAAAACACCCTGTCGGAACTGGCTGCCCTCAAGCAAGACGCCAAAAACTTTAAACTTTCTATGATGCGTCTTGAAATCAAGAAACATGACACCCTGAAACCCTTGCACGCTGTAGCCCAAGCGATTCTGCCCCATCTGGACATTTCCCAGCAAAACATTACCTACTATGCCAGTTTGATCCATCACTACACGATCTACGAATTAGAACAGTTTGATATTGAGCAAACCTACCTCTACCTTTTGTGCTATATCCTGAGACGCCACCAACAAATCAACGACAACCTGGTAGAATCTCTGGATTTCAACGTCAAAAAACTGGAAAAAGAAATAAAAGAAAAGGCAAAGAACCAGGCAGCACAAGACCAAGGAAACCATGATAAACAGGTTGGCCAACTGATACTTTTATATGTTGATGATGGGGTAAACAAGGACGTCATCCATCAAAAAGCCTTTAAAATTTTGCCAAAGGAATCGATTCGTACCATTGGCGAAAAATTGGTAAAAAAACAAAACCGTAAGCAAGATCCCAAATGGAAGGAAAGGGATAAAGCGGCCCTTCAGTATGTTCATAACCTTCGCCCCCTATTCATGAAAATTGATTTTGAAAGCTCTATTTCCGACAATCCTTTGTTGAAAGCGATGCAGTGGATGAAGGAAGTTTTCACAAAGAAACAATCCCTGGCCCAACAGCCTTTTAGTGCCTTTCCGCGTGGGTTGATTTCAAAACGCCTCGAACCGTATCTGATGACGACTGACGATAAGGAGAACTCCACTATGTTGGCCAACCGTTTTGAAATGCTTGTTTACCAACAACTTTCCAAACAGATGGAAACGGGGGCCCTCTTCGTTAAAGACAGCATCCGTCACCGACCTTTTGCTGATGACCTGGTGTCTTTAAAAGATAAAAAGAAAATACTAAAAGACCTGGATATCCCTTGGATGAGAATCCCAGTTAAGAAACAATTGACTTCACTTTTTAAAGAGCTGCAGACACTTTTGCTTGAGTTCGATAATAAACTCAAAAAGGGCGAAATCAAACACCTAAAGTACAACGCCGTTACGAAAAAAGTGCTGTGGGTCAAGCCAAAATTTGTTGCTGAAGAAAACACAACCGAAACGAAAACTTTTTACAAAAATCTCCCCGTTTTGGACATTGCCGATATCTTACGGTTCGCCCATGAAAGAACAGGTTTTTTGTCAGACTTTATCCCTTTACAACAGCGCTATAACAAAAAAGATCTTAATATCGACGACCTTATTGCGGTGATTCTTTCCCAGGGTTTGGGCATAGGAAACCACAAAATGGCCCAAACCAGTGACGTTTCTTACGCCATTCTTGAAGACAATTATCAGCAATATCTGCGTTTAGGAACCCTTCGAAATAGCAACATGAGACTTGTGAATGCAGCTTCTACTCTCGACATTTTTTCTCATTATACATTTGATAATCTCCAAGCCCTTTTTGGAGCCCTCGATGGACAGAAGTTTGAAGCCATGACGCCGACAGCCAAAGCCCGCCATTCCCGAAAGTATTTTGCCAAAGGGCGGGGCGTTGTCGCCTATACCTTGTTGTCCAACCACATTCCTATCCAATCGGAAGTGATTGGGGCCCACGAGCATGAAAGCTCTTTTGTTTTTGATATCTGGTACAAAAACACATCGCTCCTTACTCCAACTATCCTAACAGGAGACATGCACAGCAGAAATAAAGCCAATTTTTCCATTTTGCATTGGTTTGGCGCGGATTTTAGACCCAGTTTGAAAAACCTGAAAGCTGAATTAACAAACATTTATGCGCCTAAAGAAGTCTCACGTTACAAAAAGTTTATAGTGCAACCGACAGGGCAAATTGATAAACAGCTGATCCTAGATGAAAAAGACAACATCGACCAAATCGTGGCCACACTGGCTTTAAAAGAAATGAGTCAAAGCACCTTGATCAAAAAATTATGTGCGTTGCCGTCCTCCAATAAAACACGCCAAGCTGTGTTTGAATTTAACAAGCTGATACAAAGCATCTACACCTTAAAATGCATTTTGAATCCTCAGATTTTAGTTGATGTGCACCGGTCACAAAATCGCATCGAATCATATCACACCTTACGCGCTGCCATTGCAAAAGCAGGAGGTCGAAAAGCCCTGCTTGGACAAACGGATATTGAGATGGAGATCAGCAATCAATGCGGTCGGCTAATCGCCTTGGCCATCATTTACTATAATATGTGCCTCCATTCCTGTTACTTGAACAAGCATCCAGGCCAAAAGGCTTTAAAATTTCTCAAAAAGTCATCATCCGTTGCTTGGCAACACGTTCATTTTACGGGTCATTTTACTTTCTACGGCACTATAAACAAAATTGATATCAACAAAATTATTGAAGATATTGAGTTCTAAATTTATAATAATTCATACTATACGTGTCGGAAAAATGGAGGGTTAAAGGCTGGAAGGCC
>NZ_SCFB01000002.1 GCF_004210305.1 Candidatus Finniella inopinata
TCTACAAAAGTTTGGGAAATAGCAGAAACCGTAATTTTAAAAACTAGGCTGAGGAGATGTCAGTGCAATCGCCATGTGTCGACACCGTTGCGTCACTTACCAAGCTTAGCCGAGAAGATATCGAAAACTTAAAGTAGGAACGACTATATCAACCCAGCATTATTTACTCTTTTCATTTCGAAATAATGGATGAATTTTAAATTTTCTCACTCCTCAGTGCTGTAACTGTCCTTCACCCATCTTAAAATAAACGCGCTTGCAAACAAGCAGATGGGAACAGCTAAGATGGCAATTTGATAGTTGGATTCGCTATAAATACGATGTCCAGCTGCACTTATTTTGCCATCCCAAGCCATATCTAAAATTAACCCCAACAAAGGTTGAAAGATAACCCCGCTCATCATGACGATGGCATTAGTGAAGGCGACTGTGGTGCCGCTAATTTCGTGGCTTGTATTGTTCTTAGCACATGTAAAACATAACACTTGGCCGCCAATGGTCATACCGGCTAACAGCAGTATCACAAACATGATGTTAAGCGGAAGCCATTGGGCGCAAGCAATCGCTGTAAATAAGACAGCCGTTGCTAAAGCCGAAAGCCGCATCACTTTGACATAGTTTTGACAATATTTTGCTAACCAAGCCGCGATAGGACCCCCAATAGCCATACCTAAAAACAACATAACGTTTGCAGTCGAGGCTAACTCGCTGTTGATTTGATATGTGTTTATAAGGAAAGGAACAGCCCAAAGCTCACTAAAAGCAGAGATTGGCAAATACATAAAGCCACCAACAACAGCAGCTAACCAAATTTGTTTGTTCTTAACGACCTCTTGCAAACTTGGCCATAATTTAGGGGCGTCGTGTTTTTCTTGCTCTGTCGGGGTTGGGTTATCTTGAATGCAAAACCAAGACATGATGGCCACCAAAAATCCAGCTGTCGCCAGCATTAACGTTGTTGGTCTCCAGCCATAGTTTTGCACCAGTGTGGCAAGGGGGCGGCCAGCGAACGTGCTACCCAGAGTTCCCATCATGTTGCTAAGGCCAGCTACTAAGGCAAATTGGTGAGGTCTGAACCATTCTGCTGACACCTTTAAACAGCTTATAAAAGCGCAAGCTGAGCCCGCACCAATCAAAAAACGACCGATTTGTGCCAACCATAAATTTTGGCTTTCGGCAAAAAGATAAGTGCCCAGTATGCAAATAAGTGTAGAAAGTGTAACAATTTTCCGAGTGCCAAATTTATCAACAATTAAACCACACGGAACTTGCAAAGGGACATAGGCGAAATAATAGAAAGACACCAAAACCCCTAAGGACGTGGCTGAGACATGAAAGTCTTGGGTCAATCCCTCTGTCATGACGCTGGGTGAAACGCGTAATACCATTTCGTACAGATAAAACAGGCTAGCCACCAGCCACACCATCCAGGCTTTAAAAGGTGCCCTTTCTGGTCTTTGAACAGCACTTGAGGTTGTCATAGAAAAACTCTTTATCTCTTTCATATGTTGTTTCAGAGGGACTAATCAGCGGCGTATGAAGTACCGTAGGTTTCGCGAACGAACTGGACAATGATCCAGCTAAAAAGTAGGGCAGCAATCACGGATGAAAAGGAATATTGATACATGGCTAGGGTGTAGATGGGGGTACCTTCTGCTGATACTTTACCATCCCATGTAAAGTCAAGAATCCAACCTAGTAGAGGCTGAAAGATGGGGCCGCTGGTCATTACCAAACAGTTTGTAAACCCGATGGTTGTGCCGCTGTTATGGGGGGGGCTTACTTCTTTGGCGGCGGCAAAATACAGAATTTGGCCGCCTGATATCAATCCGCCCAAAAATAATATGCCAAACATCAGGTTGAGGGGAATATGGGGAACATAAATAACAATCGAAAAACTAATCAAGGAGCCAAGGGCTGCCCAAGACATAATTTTTTTACGGCTTTGGCAATAATTGGACAGCCAAGCACCCAAGGGGCTTCCTAGAGCCATCCCAAGGAATACCATAATACTGCCCCGCGAGGCCAACTCGTTATCAATACCATACCGTTCCATCAAAAAGGGGACCCCCCACAATTCTGCAAAGGCAGATAGCGGCAGGTACATCATGCATCCATAAATGCCGATCAACCAGTTTTGAGGGTTGGAGGCAACAAGTTTGATGCCTTGTAGAAGGGGTGCTTGTGAAGGACTAGAGGTTTCTTGTTCAATATCCTTTGGGTAATCACGAATGATTAACCAGGAGGTTAATGCTACACCAATGCCGACGATGGCGGCGATTAACATAGCGTTTCGCCACCCATAACCATTTACAAGCAAAGCTAATGGGCTGCTGCCAAACATGCCGCCGAAAGTTCCCATCATCATCGTCATGCCTGTGATCACAGCGAATTTACTGGCATCAAACCATTCGGCCCCAACCTTCGCGCAGCTAAGGTAAGCGCAAGCCGAACCAGCGCCCATCAAGAACCGACCCATCTGCGCCATTAACAGGGTGTCACTGTATGCAAATAAGACGCTTCCCAGAACGCATAAAATGGCAGAGAAGGTTATCACCTTACGGGGGCCCAACGAGTCCACGATAATTCCACAAGGGATTTGCAAGGCGACGTAAGAGATATAATAAAAGGAGACCAAAACGCCTAAAGCGCCTGCCATAACATTAAAATCCCCCATCAAGTTTGCGGTCATGACACTGGGCGAGACTCTTAAGATATATTCGTATAGATAGAAAAGCCAAGCGCAACCAAGAATCATCCAGGCTTTAAAGGAATTTTTTTCACTTAGACAAGAGGAGGAACCACCATGAAGGCCGGAAACAGACTGCAATTCATTTGACTTCATAAAACTCTTTTACTCCAACATATGCAAACAAAACAGCGCCTTTAAGCGACAGGATTTTCTTAGAAACAAACATCTCTATTTTGTCTTTAAGATAAGTTTAGCACAATGTGCAAGCATTAAATGCGAAAAACGGTGTTCGTATGCATTTTATTGAAATTTTTTGAATTTTTATTCTGGCGGGGCGGGAGGGATTTGAACCCTCGATACGCTATTAACGTATACACGATTTCCAATCGTGCGCCTTCGACCGCTCGGCCACCGCCCCATCTTCCATGAAATCAATAGTGGCATAGAAAATGGCCAGCTGTTAAGTTTTTTTTGCATAAAAAATGATTTGAATTGAAGATAACTTTAAGACTTACCCCCCTAAATAAGATCTTTGAACGTCAGGGTTCTTCAAAAGCTCATCTCCTGTTCCTGAAAGAATAATTCTTCCTTGTTCCAAAACAAAGGCCTCATCGCAAAATAAAAGCGCCTGTTCCACGTTTTGTTCCACCAGCAATAACGTGGTGCCTTGTGTGTGGAGGTGCTTTAGAATTCTGAATAGCTCTTTAACCATGAAAGGAGCCAAACCCAAGGTTGGCTCATCGCATAAAATAAGTTGAGGGGTGGTCATTAGACAGCGAGCCAAGGACAAAAGCTGTTGTTCCCCACCTGAAAAAGTTCCAGCCCGCTGTTTTAAACGCTGCTCTAAAAAAGGGAAAAGGTGATAAACTTCTTCAAATTTGTTGCGTTGTTGTCTAGACGACAAGCCAACGGCAATTCCCCCTAATTCCAGATTTTCTTGGACTGTCAGGCTTTGGAAAATTGGATGTCCCTCGGCCATATAGGCCAACCCTAGCTGATAGGTTTGACAAGGTCTAAATGCCGTTATATTGACCCCCTTAAACCTAACCTCGCCTTCGGTTGGTCTATGGATGCCAGCTAGTGTGTTTAAAAGTGTTGTTTTTCCAGCCCCGTTAGTGCCAATAAGGGATACCAATTGCCCTTTACCAATCTTTAGGTCAATACCGTGTAGAACCTCAAAGGCCCCATATCCAACATAAAGATTCTTAATTTCTAGCATGCAGCCGTACCCAGATAAGTTTTAATCACGTCAGGGTGTTGTTGAATGGCAGAGGGGGTGTCTTCGGCAATTTTGGCGCCTTGATGCAAAACGACGATGCGCTGACATAATGCCATTACCGCCCGCATATGGTGTTCAATCATAATGATGGTTAAGCTTAATTGTTGTTTAAGGTCTCGCAGCATCGTTACTAAATTGTCAATTTCCAAAGGCCTAAGGCCGGCCATAACCTCGTCGAGTAACAACAGTTGGGGATTGGTGGAAAGGGCTCGTGCAATTTCCAATCGTTTTTTGTTGGGAAGACTGAGATGGTCTGCCAGCTGTTTGGCTTGGTCCATTAAATTAAGGCAATCCAGGGTATGAATTGCCACTGCTTGTGCCTTGGCAATTGTTTGTACTTTTGTTAAAAAACCCATCATCACGTTTTCCAATACCGTCAGATTTCCAAACGGCTTGGCGGTTTGGAAAGTTCGCGCAATGCCCAACCGAGCAATCTGAGGGGCGTTTAAATTATGGATCGGTTGGCCGTTGAAAAGGATGGATCCCGTATCGGGTTGTTCAAATCCTGAAATTAATTGGAATAGCGTTGTCTTGCCAGCCCCATTGGGGCCAATCAACCCCAAGATTTCATGTGTCTGAACAGTCAGACTTAGGTCATTAATAGCTTGTATACCGTCGAAATGCTTCGACAATCTGTCAATTTTAAGAAGACCGGGTGTGGGATGCATTATGGTGTATCATGATTGCTGTTATCATTAAGCATTTTACGGACTCTAACTGAATTTTTGCAGGTTTGGAAGTGTCTGAGAAGACATCTTTTTTATTCCTGCGGTAAATTTACCTTAGTCATGACGTGAAAGCTTGTGATAAGTTTTGCCATAATGGTAATCAAAGGCGCACCGCATCAAATCTGGGGAGAGCCTATAAAACAGAAAATTATAGTAAAAATGTCTTGGACACTTATCGATGCGGCCGACTCTTTACAAAAATTTTGTCAGGAAGTTCTAGAAGAAAAACCCTCATTCATAGCGATTGACTGTGAATTTGTGCGTCAAACAACGTATTGGCCACACCTTGGTCTGCTTCAATTGGCCACGCCCAACCATGCAGTCATCATCGATCCTGTCATTCATAATCTGTCCCTAGGTCCCCTAGAGGCTATTCTTCAAGAGCCCTCAATCACCAAAGTCTTCCATTCTGGTCATCAAGATATAGAAATTTTATACAATCTGTTGGGGGATTGCCCACGCCCCATTTTTGACACACAAATTGCGGCTGCCTTTGCAGGCCTGGGGGAGGGACTGGGCTACGAAAAGTTGGTCAACGTGTTGCTGGATATAAAAGTCAGCAAGGATGAGCAGTTTACAGACTGGTTAAAGCGTCCCTTACGGCAAGAGCAACTTGATTATGCTATTCACGATGTTTTGTATTTAAAGGAAATTTATGGGTTGTTGAAAGATCGCCTGGATGATTTGGGGCGCCAAAATTGGCCGGAGGAGTTTTTCTTGAACCTGTCCAATCCGAAAACTTTTGCGATTGCTCCTGAAAAAGCCTGGCAACGTCTAAGGGCGCCTTTTTCAAAATGGCAACAATACAGCATTTTGTGGGATTTAGCAGCTTGGCGTGAACAGTACGCCCAAACCCATAACATCAGTCGTAGTTTATTGGCTGACAATCGATTGCTTCTTGATCTAAGTATTGCCCCTTTTATGGAGCAGGCGGAACTGAAGGAAACGCTAAAATCACATCGTCAGAAACTGAATACAGATGCTTTGTTTGAAAACTTTTACCGTTGTTACGAAAAGGCGCATCAGTTTCTGGATCAAGATGATTTAACTCAACAACACCGTAAACAAATTATTAAAGCCTGGACGAGTCAAAGCTTTCAAAATCAACTAACGACTGAACAAAAACAGGCCTTCAAGAATATGCGAATCACCGTTCAAAAGGTGGCGGATCAATTGAGTATACCGGTTTCTTGTGTCTCCAACAGGCGCGAGATAGAGTCATTTATTTCTTGCCCTGATGCAAGTCATAAACTTCTTAACGGATGGAGGGGGGGGCTTTTGAGGGAGGTCTTAAAGTCTTTTTTAAACCAGGGAGAGAATTAAATTATTCCTTCCAATCATCACTCAGAGTCCGGGCAAAGGTCTGGGCCATCCATGTATTGTTTTCCTGGATCAAGTATGATGTTGAAGTTTTTTCCTTCAAAGTTAAATTCCTAATTCCAGCATTAGCAATGACATTGATCTCGCAATATTCAGAAAAATCCCGCAAAATGGCACGAATTTGATATAAATAACTGGTCATTAAATTCAGTATTTGTGACTAAAATCTTGTGAGGTAGATTGTCATTGTTTGATCGTAAAAACTTTATCATCAAAGCAATAATGCTTTTAATTTGTGTGGCGGTTGGCTGGGTTATGGTAAACCGTCTACCAAAGTCAGAGGGCAACGTTGTTAACGTATACTGTTTTTATGGGATGATTCCGCACAGCGTCTTGCGACAATTTGAGAAAGAAACGGGCATAAAGGTTCGTTTTGACGTTTATGATAATAATGAAATATTAGAGGCGAAGCTGCTGGCCACGAATTCAGGCTATGATGTTGTTATGCCAACATCTCCCCCTTATGTAGGGCGCCAAATAGCCATCGGTGTTTACCAACCATTGAAGATGGATCTTTTACCAAATCTGGGCCCTTTGCAGCCCATAATTAGTGAAAAAATGAAAATGATTGATCCAGGGCTTGTCTACACCGTGCCTTATTTTTGGGGAACCGTTGGCATTGCCTATGATTATGATAAAGTTTCTAAACTTTTACCTGATGTAGACCTTGACAGTCACGCCCTATTATTCAACCCCGACAACCTAAAACGCCTAGCTCCATATGGGATTAGTTTCTTTGAAGAGGCGATTGATGTATTCCCCGCTGTTTTGCATTACTTAGGTAAAAATCCAAACAGTGATGACTATGAAGATTTAAAACTTGTCTATAAGCATCTAGAAAAACTAAGGCCCTATATTAGGCGGTTTACATCGTCGCGTTTCATTAATGATTTAGTGATGGGGGATGTTTGTTTAACCCAAGCTTGGTCAGGTGAAGCGCAACAAGCCGTTCAAGAGGCGAAGGAAGTTGGGCGAGATATTCGATTTGTCATCCCAAAGGAAGGGGCGGGCATTTTCATTGATTGTCTGGCTATTCCCAAGGGGGCCAGGCATCCCCGTAACGCCCACGCCTTTATTAATTTTTTGATTCGGCCTGATATTGCCGCCCAAGTCACAAATGACACGTTCATTCCCACAGCAATCTTAAAATCTTTGCCCTTGGTCGACAAAAAAATACGTGATAACGCTTCCATTTATCCTCCCCAAGAGAGTATGAAAACATTAGACTTGTACCAATTGCCTCAGGGTGAAAAAACCTCCCTCTATGAGAGAGAGCGTAATCGCCTTTGGACAAAAATCAGACTTGCACGTTAAGGAAAAAGAAATGCCTCCCACTCATATTCCCCTGCGATCGCTGGAGCCGTGGCAAGATGCAAATGCTGTGCCCTATATTCAGCTGGAAGGAATTACCAAAAGCTTTGGTTCTGTTCAGGCGGTGAGGGGGGTCTCGCTGTCCATCTACAAAGGCGAATTATTCTCGCTTTTAGGAGGGTCTGGTTGTGGAAAAACGACATTATTGCGGTTGTTAGCTGGCTTTGAATCACCGACCAGTGGTCGTATTTTGATTGATGGTGTAGACGTTACCAACTGGCCACCTTATCGGCGACCGGTTAATATGATGTTCCAGTCCTATGCCTTGTTTCCCCACATGACGGTTTATCAAAATATTTCTTTTGGCCTGCGCCAAGAACCACTCAATAAAACCGAAATTAACCAACGCGTACAGGAAAGCTTGGAATTGGTCCAAATGGGCGGATACGCGCACAGGAAACCCCACGAACTTTCAGGCGGACAACGCCAACGGGTCGCCTTGGCACGAAGTCTTGTAAAACAACCAAAATTATTGTTGTTAGATGAACCCTTAGCAGCACTGGATAAGAAACTAAGAGAAAAAACCCAGTTCGAGCTGGTTAACATCCAAGAACGCGTAGGCATTACCTTCGTCGTTGTGACGCATGATCAAGAGGAAGCCATGACCATGTCAACGCGCATGGCGGTGATGGAGGAGGGGCGTATTCGTCAACTGGGCGTTCCCCATGATGTTTATGAATATCCTAATTCCCGTTTTGTTGCCGAATTTATTGGTGGGGTGAATATTTTTGAAGGCCTGGTTGTGGAAGATGAACCCGACCACGTTTTGATTGATTCAGCAGATGCTGGTTGTTTGTTGTATGTAACCGATACGGCAACGCTTCCCATCGGATCGCAGGTGGCCATTGCCATTCGCCCTGAAAAGGTTATGATATCGACGACTCCTGTGGTGGGCAATCGCAACACGGTCAAAGGTATCGTCAAGGAAATAGCTTATTTGGGCGATTTATCAATCTATTATGTCCGGTTGGAGTCTGGAAAAATCATTCAAGCGGCCCTGCCTAATTTGTTGAGGTTATCGGAACGTGATGTGAAATGGGACGATGAAGTCTATTTATTCTGGCGTGCCGAAAATGGCGTCATGCTGACGGTATAAACATGCAACAGTACTTTCAAAAAACCTTCCACAATTGGCAACATCGTTTTCGCCATTCTTTCCAGTCCTTGGCGGTAATCGTCCCGTATCTATGGCTGATTATTTTCTTTTTTATTCCTTTCTTACTCATTCTGAAAATTAGTTTTTCTCAGGCCGTTTTTTCGCTTCCCCCGTTTCACAGCCTTTATGAATGGTTTGATAACGACCTTTTGCAAATTCGTTTGAATTTTGGTAATTTCACGGCTTTGCTGACCGATTCGTTTTATGGCGAAGCCTTTTGGTCGTCGTTAAAAATTGCAGGAACAGCGACTTTATGTTGCCTTGGGCTTGGTTACCTGATGGCTTATGGCATGAGCCGAGCCCCTGAGCATTGGCGAACCCTTTTATTGCTTTTGGTTTTATTGCCTTTTTGGACATCTTTTCTGGTGCGTGTGTACGCGTGGATGAGCTTGCTGAGCGCGAAGGGAATTGTGAATACGCTGTTGTTAAATTGGGGACTTATTAGCGAATCCTTATCCTTATTAGACAATTCTTATGCGGTTTGTTTGGGCATAACGTATTGCTATCTGCCCTTCATGATTTTGCCCATTTATGCATCGTTGGAAAAGATTGACCCTGTTTATTGTGAGGCAGCCTATGATTTGGGGGCAGGGCCCTGGCGAACCTTTTGGCGGGTGACGGTCCCTTTATCAAAGCCTGGTATTATTGCTGGGTGTATATTGGTTTTCATTCCATCAATCGGCGAGTTTGTGATTCCAGAACTTTTGGGCGGACCCGATACGTTTATGATTGGCCGCGCCTTGTGGTCAGAATTTTTCAACAATCAAGACTGGCCGCGTGCCTGTGCTTTGGCCGTTGCAATGATGGTCGTGTTTGTGGTGCCCATCATGGTATTCCAGCATTACCAACAACGAAACTTAAACTTAGCAGGCCGGTAAAGGGCAGGGGCCCAACCAGAGATATTTAACGAACATAATGGATAGTTTTTGTTTGTTGTTTTCTTGTAACGCTCATCCATGTTCGTTATATTTACTTAACGAACAAAAAACCCAAAATATCAACGATCGCAGTATTAACTATTCATGGGTACCTGCAACAATACCCAATCTCCAACACGACCAACATCCGCGAAAAAACAAACTTGTCTCAGCCGACGGTAATTCGTAGTCTTTCTGCGTTAGAGTCGATTGGTATTTGTGAAAGAAATTACCGGAAAGGGGAGACATAAAATATTTGTTTATAAAAATTATTTGGATATTCTAGGCAAGGGAACGGAAAAACCGTTTAGGTATTAGAAGGAAGACTACAACACATGCGTCGATTATCAGTCCCCGGCATCACAGCCTTAATTATTGGGTACACGTTTTTGTATCTGCCCATTTTGTTTTTGGTGGTGTTTTCGTTTAATCAATCCCGTCTTCCAGGTGTGTGGAGTGGCTTTTCAACGCGCTGGTACCAACTGTTGTTTGAGAATGAAACGCTGCTGGCGGCTGTTTTAACCAGTTTTCATATTGCAGCTATGACAGCCACCCTGGCCGTTATTTTGGGTACCTTGGCCGCTGTTGCAATGACCCGTCGCAAAAAATTTCGGGGGCGCACTCTTTTCAGTGGCCTGATTTCTGCCCCCCTTGTTATGCCAGAGGTGATCACAGGCCTTGCCCTTTTATTAACCTTTGTGACCCTGGAACGATTGATTGGTTGGCCAGCCCAACGGGGCATCATGACGGTGACGATTGCCCATACGACCCTGGCGATGGCTTATGTCTATGTGATTGTTCAGTCCCGGTTGCAAGATTTTGACCAATCGTTAGAGGAGGCTGCCCTGGATTTAGGTGCAAGGCCCTTTAAGGTCTTTATGACGATCACGTTGCCCATCATCTCACCCGCCCTTATTTCGGGTTGGTTATTATCGTTTGCCTTGTCGCTTGATGATGTAGTCATTGCCAGCTTTTTATCAGGGCCTGGCGCCACCACGTTGCCCTTGTTAATTTTTTCCAGTGTTCGTTTGGGCGTCACGCCTGAGATCAATGCTCTGGCGACCGTTATTATTGGTATGGTCAGTTTTGGTGTGGTGGTTGCCGGTCTTGTAATAGCTAGACAGCAAAGGAAAAAGCGATTGTATGGTGGGTAAGATTCCTCGCGTATTACAAGTCCTCCCAGCCTTAAAAAGTGGTGGGGTGGAAAAGGCGACCTTAGATTGGGCGCAAATTTTGTGCCAGCAGGCGCCCACATTTGTGACTTCCGCTGGAGGGGGCCTTGTTAAACATTTGGAAGCTTCTGGTGTTGCCCATTTGCCGTTGCCGTTGGATAAAAAGTCTCCCTGGGCTTTGTGGTTAAACGCAAAAGCTTTATGCCAGGTTATAAAAGAGCACAATATTCAGCTTGTTCATGTCAGATCCAGGGCGCCCGCATGGAGTGCTCTTTGGGCGGCGCGGCGGATGAAAGTGCCTTTTATAACGACATATCATGGGGTCTATAACGCCCACAATCGTTTGAAGCGATTTTATAACTCGGTGATGGCACGGGGTGATCATGTCATTGCCATCTCAGAGTATGTAGCCCGGCATATTCAAAGTGAACATGGTCATTTAAAGCCCAATGTTGTGGTTATTCCTGAGGGGATTGATACGGATGTGTTTGATCCCACCAGCGTATCGTGCGAACAGGTGGAAGCCTTGAAACAACAGTGGGGCGTGCCACCCAACAAGTTTTTGATTATGTTGCCAGGGCGCTTGACGCGCTGGAAGGGGCAGGGGGTTTTGGTTGGTGCCTTGAAAGGACTGTCGGATTTGCCCGTTCATGTCGTATTTTTAGGGTCCGATCAAGGGCGGACAGACTATAGCGATCGGTTGCGCCAAGAAACAAAAGATCTGCCCGTAACCTTTGTTCCAAGCTGTGAATATATGCCAACGGCCTATGCTGCGGCGGATTTGGTGTTGTCATGTTCGATCGAGCCGGAGGCTTTTGGGAGGGTAACGGCGGAGGCCTTATCCATGGCACGGCCGTACATAGGAACAGACCTGGGGGCAACGCCGGAGTTGTGTTTAGAAGGTCAAACTGGATTTTTGATTCCAGCGAATGATTTTGATGCGTTAGCGGTCACCATAAGAAACCTTTTTGCCTTAGCGATGGATGAAAAAACAAGAATGGGATTGGTGGCGCGCCAACACATTAGCGATAACTTTTCCTTAAAACAAATGACAGCGAAGACGCTTGATTTGTATCAATTGTTGATTGGCTAATGACGAATTTTTATATGAACCCATAAATCTTATAATTATAATTATGGAAAGTGAAGATCGTTTTCTAAAGTTCCTTGACAAGTCAGAAACATTATTCTATGGCTTAGGTAAATGAACATTACATTAATTGAGGGACAAAATGCTTAACACTTTAAAATACTTGTTTTTAACTAGTTCCGTCCTTGGTGGGGCTTGTATTGCCTCTAATGGAGACCTTGGAAAAGAATTTTCAGAGCTCCCTTCTGGATCTGCTCAGCGATTTGTATCGACTAAGGCCAATGACGAAACCCTTTTAGCAATTAAACAATTTCTAAATATGCAAACGAAAATTTTATATATTCAAATCGAAGAAAATGAGAAATCAATAAAAGCATTTGAAGAAAAAGAATATACAAAAGAAGAAGCAGAAGAGTTGTATGCATACGGTATGATTACCATGACTGATTTGATAAGAATCCAAGCCAAGCAAGTCGACTTAACCTTGACAAGCAAGCAAGCAAGGTGCTTCTACGGCTTCAGGCAAATAGACTAAAAATGAGGAGAAAAATAATTAAAACTTTAAAATAACGTCCTTTGGGGACAAATTATCTGCCTGGCTCATTTTTCTGATGAATCTTTACCCAAATGTCGTGTCATTTTCTGGTTGAGATTCAATTAAGCCTATTTTTTAATTGCAATTAACTCAACGTCAAAAATCAAAGTGGCGTTAGGGGGAATCACGCCGCCTGCTCCTCTAGCCCCGTAACCTAAATTAGAGGGAACAATTAAAGTACGACGTCCCTTAACTTTCATACTTGCCACCCCTTCATCCCAGCCTTTAATAACTTGACCTACGCCAATAGTAAATTCGAAAAACTCATCTCTGTCTCGTGAGCTATCAAATTTAGTTCCATCTTCCAGGGTGCCAGTGTAATGAACGACAACCGTATCTTTGGTTTCAGGAGAAGGACCCGTTCCTTCCTTTACATCGATATATTGAAGACCAGAAGGTGTCGTGACAGTCTTGGGACTATCAGCATTGGCTTGATTCAAAACAGAATTCATTAATAAAGTTACCCCTAGAGTTAAGTGCGTTAAAATTTTTCTTAGCAAAAAAATACTTCAGCTTGGATTAAATAGTAACCAATCAGTACTTTTTCTTGGTCTTAATGTCAACAAATGTCAGCGATGTTGCAAGCGCCAGGATCCGTCTTTAATTCCCGGAAAATGATTTTTAAACGCCTTGACAAGGGAATAATAAAAATGGTGTTGTTTTTCTAAATCTTATTTTAAAAGGAAAATAGAATGTATAAAAGTTTAAAATATTTATTGCTAACTTGCTGTGTTATTGGCACGGCTTATGGTTCAGCCTCGTCTAATAGTGATGCACTAAATTTCGATACTTCGGGCCTGACCACACATAAGTTGAGTACTGGTTGGTTTGGAAGTTCAAAAGACTGTGTTTTTGTTGACGACCTCAATTCCTTCGCGTCACGTAAAAATGCTGAAATTCAAGAAAAGTTGGCACAAATAAACGGACAACACCAACGTGCGTTGGAAGAAGCTGCTCGGGCCGCAAATTCTGAACTTGATAGCTTAAGACAACAATTAGCAGCTGCCAGTACGGAAAAACAGGAAATGTCCTTGGCCTTCGAGCAACAGTTGAACAGCCGATTAACGGAACAACAGGAAAAAGCAGCCAAAGAAAAAGAGGAATTATTGAAGATACCGGCAATGCTGAAAGAGCAAGCTGATCGGGAAAGAGTTGTTCTGGTCAATTCTTTGGAAAATTCTCAAATGCTTATAGAATTGCTGAAAGAGCAACAGAAAGCTCTTTTGACAGCAAAGACAGGTGCTGAAGCTGATGCCCTTTCTCAAAAACAACGTTCGGGACTTTTGGAGCACGCTCTGAAAGAAAAAGAAGGAATTATTAAAAACTTGGAAGAAAAACAACGGGAATTGCAAGATGCTGCGCTTGAAAAACAGGAACTGCAAAAAGACCTTGAAAAAAATCAGGAACAAATTCAACGCCTAGCTGCAAAAAGAAAACGAACTGGAAAGAGAAATTGAGAGGCTGCAAAAAGAAAAGGCAGAAAAAGAGCTTTTAATAGAACAGTATCAGCAAGCCCAACAACGGGGTGATTATTATACCTACCTTTTGAGGCTTATTAACGATCGATCGGTTTCCGATTCTGTCCTAGCCCAACAGATTTACGCAACAGTAATTAGATCAGGAAAATCTCTCGACGCATTTCACACAGCAGGTCAAGAACCACTTACTGCAGCTTTAGTTAATGTGACAAGACCTTACGATGCAATTTATGGCCAAGCGGGTGTAGAAAAAGGCAGCGGAGGTGACCGATATAAAGACAGATTTAGGCTTTTAGGTAATAAAATTGTCGAATTAGGTTTTGGTCCTGACATTGACAAGATCAGCTTTGTAGGTTCACCCTTGGAAAGGCTCTTCGGGGAAGTGACGACACAACTTACCAATGTTGGTGCGCAACCTAATAACCACAGCAGCGAAAGTTCAGCAGCAAAAAAATAAAAACGCCCCCCTTCCCTCTCTTTGGGAAGGGGTTTATTGTGTCAAAGGTTGTGGTGACACCCTGTTGCCCAACCAAAAAAGCGTCCTTACCATAACTGGAAACAGACTGAATGTTATCAGAGCATCCCCCAGCATGTTTGAAAAAGGGATAGATCCATACCCCAAGCACAATAACCCAACCATCTGGATGCCACAAGCGATGCTCAAAAAAACTGCAAACCATCCCCAACAAACCCCCAAACTTGACTGAACCTGGCTCGTTTTTTGACGAATCAACAACAGGTAAAGAACGATAAATTGGCAATTTGAATACCCCAGTGGGTAATCGTAATAGCCATCTTTCAAAAAACCAAAAATCAATAACGAAACAATATTTATAAAGGGCAGCGAATAGATCAGGCTTGTGTACAATAACGTTAAAAATAGGAAAGGACGCAGGCCTATTTTGACCCAAACGTCCATGGCTTCAACGCCCAAGAATCCCGTCGATACACAAAAAAACTTTAAAGTTGCGATGACATTTGAGTGTTTTTTAAAAACTGCTGGCATGACGTCTTAACAAGGCATCCATAACGACCAACTCAATCGGCCCCCTGCCCTTCTTGATCGCAATTTCAGACTGAATGGTTTTGACTAAATTCCTTTTCGCCTGATCAGCGGGCAACCCGCGGTTATATTGATTGGCCAAAACCCTTAACCAATAGATGCCATCCGCCTTTAACGCTGTTTTATCAAGGCCGGCTAACAAATTGAGAGCGGGTGCTGATTTGTAAGCAGGGACGGCTTTTACAGGCGCCTTTTCGTGTGCGGCAGGCCCTTTGGCCCCAAACAAAAACTGTTGTTCAATATTGACGTTTTCTTTTTTCATACAACCCCTGAGTATAGCCTTAGGTTAAGCTACACAATATCAAGGTCATAGTAAAAAGCTTTTTAAAATGGTACAATGCCTGACAGATATGCATTCACGTATTTTAAGGAGAAGCAAATGTCAAATAGATTTGATGATCAACCAATCATAAGAAATTCATCGGCCGCACAGGCTTGGGATGTTGATGCGGGTCTTCGCAGTTATATGATTAAAGTCTACAGCTACATGGCTATGGGGTTGGGCCTGACGGGCCTGGTGGCATTCGTAACAGCCAGCAGCCCTGCCTTTTTCCAGGCAATTTTTGGAACCCCCCTTATGTGGGTGGTGATGCTTGCCCCGCTTGGAATAGTGTTTTTTTTAAGTGCTAGGATAGGCACTCTGTCTTTAAGTGCAGCCCAAACGACCTTCTGGGTCTATGCGGGCGTAATGGGCTTATCCCTGTCCAGCATATTTTACGTCTATACAGGCCAAAGCATTGCCCGCTTGTTTTTCGTATCAGCCAGCGTGTTTGGCGCTATGAGCCTTTATGGGTATACAACGAAAAAAGACCTAACCAATGTGGGTTCTTTCCTTTTCATGGGGCTTATTGGTTTGGTGATTGCCTCCATGGTGAACCTGTTTTTACAAAGTACGGCTCTTCAACTTGCCTTGTCGTATGTTGGTGTTTTGGTATTTACGGGCCTTACTGCCTATGACACTCAGGTTATTAAGGAATTGTATTTTGAGGCTGACAGCACAGAGGTTGCGGGCAAGAAAGCTATCATAGGTGCGCTCAATCTTTACATGGATTTTATTAACTTGTTCCTTGCGCTATTGCGCATCTTTGGCGACCGTCGCTAATTAAAAAAATTCAAAGGGCTATTTAAAAAAATATAAATAGCCCTTATATTACATCAACATGTTTATTTTTGGTTTGTGTTGATGTTTCTTCAATCCCCTTTAAAATTTTCTGGCTCGACAGTTTTGTGTATTGGCGATGTCATGCTTGATCACTTTATCTATGGTCAAGTGGATCGTATCTCCCCTGAATCCCCTATTCCTGTTTTGCGCCAGCAGCATCAGTTCAGCATGTTGGGCGGGGCTGGAAATGTGATGCGCAATATGCTTGCCCTTGGTGGACAGGTCATTTTCATCAGCGTTATTGGTGATGACGCGACAGGTCAAACGTTGAAAAATCAATTAAAATCATTAACCAACGTTCAATCCCAATTGATAACTGAGACAAATCGTCAAACCATTCAAAAGACCCGCTTTATTGCCCAGGGGCAGCAGTTATTAAGAGTTGACGAAGAAGTTGTTCTGCCGTGCACAAAAGCATCCCAAGAACAGATTTTAACAGCGGTACAACAATTTCTTCCCGCTTGCCAGGCGGTTGTTTTGTCTGACTATCATAAGGGGCTTTTTACCGAAGACTTAAGCCAAATTTTAATTGAACATATTCGCCTTCAAGACCCACATATTCCCATTGTCGTTGACCCAAAGGGGCGACACTATGACCGTTATAAGGGAGCGACGATTATTACACCAAACCTTAAAGAATTAAGTGAAGTTGCTGGCTATTCTATCAAATCTCAGGAAGGGATTTTAAAAGAGAGCCACCGCCTGCAGCATGACTTAAATATTGATTCTGTGCTGGTAACCCAAGGTGCGCAAGGAATGACCCTTGTCGAAAAAGAAGGCCAATCCCACTTTTTCCCGGCTCAAACCCGCGAAGTCTATGATGTATCAGGTGCCGGCGATACCGTTGTGGCCGCCTTGGCATTGGGACTTGCCAGTGGGTATTTATTAAAGGAAAGCTGCTACTTGGCCAATGAAGCCGCCGGGATTGCCGTTGGTAAGGTGGGCACAGCCACTGTCAGTTCTGAGGAGCTTGAAAACAGCCTTAATCAACACCACGGTGGCAGTTACAAGCAAAAAATAGTTGACGTGCATCAAGCGCACGACTTATTAAAACGCTGGCGCCACCAGGGTCTGAAAATAGGGTTCACCAACGGTTGTTTTGATTTGCTTCATTTAGGACATTTACATATTTTACGCCAGTCGGCTCAGGCGTGCGATAAGCTTGTTTTGGGGCTGAATACGGATGCATCCATTAAACGCTTAAAGGGTGAACAGCGCCCCATACAAAATCAGCAAACGCGTGCTATGGTTCTGGCTGCCCTTGGTATGGTTGATGCGGTTATTCTGTTTGACGAAGACACTCCACTGGAACTGATTAAAGCTTTGCAGCCTGATGTGTTGGTAAAGGGAGCAGACTACACCGTTGATCGTGTCGTTGGCGCTGACCTGGTGCAGGCGCGCGGAGGACGGGTTCTGTTGGTTGACCTTCAAGAAGGGCACAGCACAACCAACACCGTGGCTAAAATGAAACTGGCTGGTTAATGGTTTATATAGCCCCCTTTCCAAATCATTTGAGTTTTTATGATTTGCGAAAATCGTCTAGTATTCCCTGAAAATCATCATCTTCTACGCGATTATCCAAAATAGCGGCAATTTCTGGTATTTTCCTTAAATCTTCGAGATCTTTTTTGGTTTTAACTAAATCCTGCAAAGCATTAACTTTGTGCATATTAATGAACTCAGCAAGCATTTCTTGGAGCTCTTTGACACGTTCCTGCTTAGTTGAAGCTTGACTCTTGTGTGTAAGAGGTTTTATTTTGCCCACCAAAATTCCGACTTTTATGGAAAAGTTTCTGGATTCATCAATAGGAACACCAGTGCCTTTTAAATTTCCTCTTGCAGCAGCTGCTGCTGCCCCAAGATTTACTGGTGCTATTCCCTCCACAATCGGCTGCTTTGAATGTGGGGAAGAGTGAGACGAAGCTGCGCTATTGCTGCTCTTTCTCAAACCTTTTGCTCCCTGCCCAAGGTGTGCAGCAAGATCAGGGTTTGCTAAGGGGCTCGTGGCTCTTGGTGGCGTCGCAGAAGGAGTCGATGAGAAAGGTGGCGAATCGGGAGCTGAAGGCGGCCCAGGTGGAGCAGGTGGAGCATCAGGTACTGCAGACGAGGATACCGTGGCAGACGTCCTAGAAACCGTGGATGCAGCCTGAAACTTCAATGCATTATCCATATAAGCATTTGCTGTTAACCCATTTATTTGTTGGTCAGGGTGGTTCTTTATAAATTCATAAATGGTGGCAAAACGAAATTCAGTTAAGATTCTACCAATATCATGCAGCGTTAATCTTTGAACTGCCGTTAAAAGAGATTTATCAATCGTAATACTCCCCCATGAAAAACTTCTGATTTTCCCTATAACCTGCTCAGGAACAGCATATAAATTACCCGCCTCCTCAGTAGCATGCGTCCCAAAATACAAAACAATCAGTGTCTTATAATGTTCAATAAGAGACGCGTTTCCAGATTCAGATAAAACCTTCTGACTATTTTCACAAAGAGATTTAAGAGTGTCGTCCATTTTACTGGTCAACGCCAAATGAATGGCGATATGCGTTAAGTTTGTCTTTTCCACATCCGTCGCAGGGTTTTTCTGAATCCCCTGGTTTCCGCCTAATAAAGCTGCAATTTTTGCGTTATGAGAATTAACAGCTTGTGAGTAGGCTGTCGCACTGAATCCAGCACTCCAGTTTCCCATAACCACCACAACTGAAAGCAAAATCAGAAATCTTAATTTCAATCGATGCATCACAACTCACTTAAAATTATAAACACTCCTATACATCAACGTTAATATGAAAACGTTAATATCACCTTAATAATGATCGAGTAGGAGGGGCCTCACGACCCCGTCCTCTCACACCACCGTACGTGCGATGTCGCATACGGCGGTTTCAGTTAAGCTTTTACCACAGCTTTCATGGATCTTAGATTTATAAGCCCTATTTCTTTGAACCAATTGTTATCCATAGCATGATGAACCGGGATACTCAGAGATAACCGCCACCATCCTTTCCCCGATTTTGCTACAGGCCATGCACTGCAAGCAGGCACACCCAAGCTCATGAGGAATTTAGCGATGGACAAGGGTCTCTTTCGCTGTTTAAGTCGATAACACCGTACTTTGTGATGTATCCACCCATCCAAGCTTTTCCTCTGTGAAGGCCATTCTGTTAGTCGAAAATAGTTTCCCCATCCTCTTAGGGCTTGATTTAGGTCAGATACTACTGTTTCTAAGCTAACCCCCCTATTTCGACGGGTAATCCACCGCACCTTGTCTTGAATACGACTCAAACTGTGCTCGGCAACTATAACCTTCCCTTCCTTCAGAAGTCGATACCCAAGAAACTGGCGCTCTTCAACAGAAGCACAAGCACTCTTGGTTTCGTTAACCTTCAGCTTCAGACGTTTTGCAAGAAAATCTTTCACCGATTGCAACACACGTTCCCCCGCTCGCAAACTCTTGACGTAAATATTACAGTCATCTGCGTATCGGCAAAATTTGTGTCCTCGGTGCTCTAACTCCTTGTCCAGCTCATCTAGCACAAGATTTGACATTAATGGTGAGAGAGGTCCCCCTTGGGCCAGCCCTTCTATCCGTTCAATGCAAATCCCCTGTCTCAGCATCTCCGCCTCTAAGAAGCGTCGGATGATCTTTAACAGTCTTTTGTCACCTACCCGCTTTGAAAGCCTAAACATGAGCTTATCGTGGTTAACCCGGTCGAAAAATTTTTCAACGTCAATATCAACCACGATGTCATATCCTGCCTGTACGTACTCTCGCGCCTTTAACAGCGCTTGATGCGCACTTCGGCCAGGTCTAAATCCGTAGCTTGACCCTGAAAATGTTGGATCAAACATGGGCTCTAATACCTGAAGAATAGCCTGTTGGACAAGCCTGTCAACCACACAAGGAATCCCTAACAACCGGGTTTCCTTGCTTTTCCCTGGCTTCGGAATTTCAACCCCCAATACAGGAGATGGTTGGTAGGTTCCTGTCCTTAACGATTCTATAAGTGACTCTTTGTGTTTCGCAATCCAGCCAAACAGATCATCAACTGTCATCCCGTCAACCCCTGCGGCTCCTTTGTTTGCTTTAACACGTTTGTACGCTCGGTTCAAATTTGATGGGTCACAAACCTTTTCCATCAAATACTCTGTCAGAGGCTCATCCATTGTTGACGCCTTCAAGATTTGCTGTACCTCGCTCCCTTCAGGTCTCATACGCTGAAATCTGTCCGGACGTTGGTGATGTTTCCTCATCTTCCTACCTCTCCATCTTAAAGAGTCTTCAACGACTTTCTCTGGCTTAACTGATTCAGGCCTTCAGCTGATTAACTCAGCCTAATACGCCTTCTGCTGACTTCTCTTATCCCCTCTTGATTAATCACTTAACCAATAGTTTGCGTTCAACAAACAGGATAAGAGATCTCCCAAGGTAAGATGCAGGTCTTTCCCAAGGTCAGTGCTGGATCTACTGCTATACGCTTGCGGTCAGTTATTGGGCATCTCCGTCTAAGGCCGTGTTACCCAGCTATAGCAGCCTTTTATCCAGTTCCTGTTCGTCACTTCCTTGTTGCGTCGTCGGCTTCCTTCAGATTCTCCCTCGCGGAAGACACCCTTGCCTAGACTCGCACTTCCGACTTCCACGGCGTGCAGTGGACTCTCACCACCTAAACTATAGCGTCCTTATTCTTCAATAAGGACCTCTGCACCATGCTTGGCGCACCTAGAAGCACCCACACATCGGTGGGTGCATTAGCGAAGATTAATTTATGATGCGTCTGTTTTAAAGGCTCAATGGGATAATAAAAACCAAAATGGTCTTTCGACCTTTCACATGGTCCGTACTAAAAGACGTGTTCTCGGATTTTTGATGCGCTATTGGTTTCGGATCAACGAAAAGTTTAATGTGAATGCCCCTCTGCCCGCTGCATCGCATTGGGCTTTTAAAATCTTTAGATCCGCCAAGCGATAAAAAGAGGAACGTCCTTTTCGGGACATATTGGTACGTGACAGCTTGGCTGGAGGCATAACAGCCTTTATCAAAACTCCCTCCGATCGCAAGAAACAGAAAGACAAAAATGCCAAAGAGTAAAGCTGTAGCATGCTCCATCCCTAAAATCTATTCCACATCTTCCTTAAATTCTAAAATATCACCCGGTTGACAATCCAAATGATGGCAAATGCTTTCAAGCGTTGAAAAACGAATAGTTTTTCAATAAAAATTTAATCCTCTAGATGAACCCACTCATCCAAACGAAAGGCCGATTCGATCAGCCTTTTGGTGTAATCGTTTTGGGGGCTTGTGAAAACTTGCTCCGTCAACCCCTCCTCAATCACCCTGCCGGCCTGCATAACCAACATGCGATGACTAAGGCTTCGAACAACTTTTAAATCGTGACTGATGAACAAGTAACTAAGGTTGTATCGTTTCTGCAAGTCTTTTAATAAATGAATAACTTCTGCCTGAATCGACCGGTCAAGGGCCGACGTCGGTTCATCTAAAACCAAAACTTTTGGCTTCAGAATAAGCGCCCTAGCAATTGCCACCCGCTGGCGCTGACCCCCTGAAAACTCGTGGGGATAACGATGGCGCCAATCGGGGTTCAGACCAACTTCCACCATAGTCTTGCAAACTTTTTCATCAATCTGCGCTGGCGTGAGAGATGGGTGATGCACAGTTAACCCCTCTGCAATGGTCTGAGCAATGCTTAGACGAGGATTTAACGACCCAAAGGGATCCTGGAAGATAATCTGTAAATATTGACGCCAGGGACGCATTTGCCGGGCGCTTAAGGTCAATAAGGATTGCCCCTCAAACTTTAAACAAGACGCCTGACAGGTTTGCAACCGCAACAAAGCATAAGCCAGCGTACTTTTCCCAGACCCACTTTCGCCAACTATCCCCAATGTCTCGCCTTGCTTTAGGCGCAATGAAACATCTTGTACGGCATATACCTGTTCAGGTTTTTTGCCCTTTAAACTGTCCCAAAACGTGCCGGCCTTTGAAAACGAAACATGAACATCGTTGGCTTGTAAAATTATCGGCGCATTCTCTGACACGGGATGGGGATGACCATGGGGTTCAGCTGCAATAAGGTGCTGGGTATAGGGGTGAGCGGGGCTACGCAATACCTGCTGTGTTGGTCCATGTTCAACAATTTTCCCAGCCTGCATGACGGCCACGTGATCGGCAATTTTCGCCACCATGGCCAAATCATGGCTAATCAGTAACAACCCCATGTCAAAGCGTTTTTGTAAACTTTGAATCAGACGAATGATGCCCGCCTGGATGGTGACATCCAGAGCCGTTGTGGGTTCATCAGCAATAAGGATTTCTGGCTCACAAGCCAAAGCCATTGCAATCATCACACGCTGACGCTGGCCGCCAGAAAGCTGATGTGGATAGGCGTTCAGGCGGTCAACACCTTCTGGAAAACCAACCAATTTCAACAATTCAATAACACGCTGGCGCGTTTGTTTTGGCGTGAAGCCAAGATGCACCTGCAATGATTCTCCAATTTGTTTTTCAAGAGTATGCAAAGGATTTAACGCCGTCATGGGTTCTTGAAAAACCATGGCAATTTTGCGCCCCCGAATGGTGCGCAACAAATCCTCAGATTGGTTCAGTAGCTCTTGCCCTTTGAAGGTAATCGAACCATTGGGGTGGTTTGCCTGGGGATAAGGAAGAAGCCCCAAAATTGACAACGCTGTAACGGACTTTCCTGACCCACTTTCCCCAACCAATGCCAGTGTCTGGCCCCGCTCTAGTTGAAAGCTGACCTCTTGGGCCGCCACAAAATCAGGTTGGTTTTGCTGCTTAAAAACAACGCCTAAATTAGAAACCTTTAACAAGGGAAATTGTTGGGTGGGAAAATTCATGAGGCATTCTAAAGGAAAGTCTGGCGGAGGGAGAGGGATTCGAACCCTCGATACGGCTTTTCAACCGTATAACGGTTTAGCAAACCGGCGCCTTCAGCCTCTCGGCCACCCCTCCGTTTCATTCATTCTTAACGATTAGAACCCCTAGTGTCAATCCCATCAAACAGTTCAAGACGCAAATTTTTAAAAATTTCTAACTTTGACGAAAAGTTGGTTACCAATTCAAAAAATGTTCTTTTAAAAGTTTCTTAATCTTTTCTATCTAAAATCTAAGTACACTAACATTCCAGGAATTCAGGATGATTCATGTTTAGAGTTCATAAGATTCTGTGTTTATGGGTCCTGTTTTGCTGTCAGGCCATAAGCCATGATCATATCATTCTGCATAATAATAGTTCTGAGGAACAAAAGATTTTAGTACTTTTTCAATCACGCATTCTTTTAAAAAGTAATGAAAGTGTTTTGGCGCCCCATGGATTTAGTTTTATCATCGATAGCAAAGGAAGAAGATCGTCTATAAGCCCAAATCTTTCTGATTTCACTGAGTTTCAACGTAAAAATTTTGACGTGGATGTCGAATGCGAAATTATCATTCCTGCAAAAACCGAAAAAAGAATTACTCCACCCTATTCCCTGATTCGAAAAATCACCATTTCAAATTCAACGCATGGTCCAATTAGTTTTGATTGGGAAGAGCTTTACTATATGGGCGTAAAGACCAAAGATGATTGGCTTGGCATACGCAAGGAATGCAATTTAAGCGCAACTTCTGCCAATATTATTAAGCTGTTTGACTTTTCAAAGAGTCATAATGTCCTTGACCTAGCTTATGAGAAGACAAAAGAACCCCACCTAAAAAATCCCGCCTCTTTAATTCGCAAGGTTTATAAAAAAACAGATGAAGAGGCTTTACAAGGCATAAACTATTTAGAGAAAAGTTCATTAGAGATTCTTAAAGCTGCGTCTGGAAAAAGCTCATCTTCGACATCAACGTCATCAGAACCAATAATCCCTAAAAAAACCCACCGTATGTGGATTACCGATCTGCATACACCCACCGAGCCCCCGCTGGAGCAACTGGAGTATTACATTAGCTCAGTTGCAAGACTTAACCTTGAGGAAGGCTGGTCTCATAAATTTTGGTGTTGGGATAAGAGCCGATTGCCTAGAACATGCAAAATATTGGAAAATTGCGGGCAGAACATTCAAATTGCTGAATTTTCTCACCCTGATGAATTAAAGAAAATTATAGCTTCGCAGTTCGTTTTTGCTGCCATCGACCATGGCCTCTTTACGCTTGCGGGTAATATTCTGCGCAATAATATTTTGTTCTACGAGGGGGGCTTTTATACGGATATTGGCGCCGAATTCAAACAAAATCCATCGCCTCTATTCCTTCATGCTGATATCGTTGCCCACCACAGAATTGGCAGAGTTGATCGAAGAGCCTGGTGGATTGACCATGACTTTATGGCAGCCAAAGCTGGAAATTTTATTATCAGAGATTTTTTAAACAGAATTAATGCTCTACACGAACTAGCAAGCAACACAGAAGTTGTCGCCTTTTTTAAAGAACCTAGGCTGGAACATTCCTGGAAAAATGCCAGACTTTTGACAGAAATATTTAATTTATTCAGTGAGGCTTATGGTATCAGAGCGTTGATTTTGCCAAACGATGAAACCATTATTGCGGCACATCACCAAACATCTTGGTATGGGGGAGATGGCAAAAGTTGTAAAGACATTGATAAAACAACTTTAAATTGGTTTAAAGTCGCACCAGATTATAAAGATTTACATGATTCCTTGATAGTGGATAAGTTTAACCTTGAACTTTACAAGAAATATTTCGCGCCGGGCCTTACCAGTCCTGGTGAATTGACCCATCATTTTTGTTCCCAAAGCCTTGGCATTAAAGCCTTCGAAGGCTCTTCTGTTCAATCTTTGCCGGTAACAATTACATTAACTTCATGGCCAGGAAAAATTCGAAACGCCCACATAGCGATTGCTTCCCTTTTAAGTCAAACTTTCAAACCAAACAAGGTAATTTTATGGCTGGCTGATGATGAATTTCCCGGCAGAAAAATCCCCAAAGCCATTTCACAATTGGCAACCAGAGGGCTTGAAGTGCGATGGTGCGAAAACATTAGATCGGCAAAAAAGCTAATTCCATCATTGTGTGATTCAGTATTGCGCGAAACGCTGCTTGTGGTCGCTGATATGATATTATGTACAGACCAAACTGGCTCGAGTTGCTTATGATTGCCCATCACGAGCATCCAAAAAGCATCATTGCGCATCGTCCCCGAGTAATGAAGTTTGGTGATGATCAAAAACCAACGGGATATAACAGTTGGCCGTTGTATAAAAATGCCAACCATACAGAAGGGGATATTCTTTTCCCTACAAGTGGAGCCGGGGTCCTGTTCCCTCCCCATTCCTTACATCCAGAGGCTTTAAATACAGCCAGGTTTATGGCACTTTGCCCAACCGGAGATGACATATTTTGGTTTGCCATGTGCGTCCTACAGGGCACAGAAATCCGCGCCCCTTCAGATGCACAGACAAATATTATTGATATTAATGATGAAGAGGCGAAAAAAGTTTCGCTTTGGGATTCGACTAACCGGCTTGGGACCAATGATGTGATGATTAAGGCTGTATTTACCGCGTACGATATCTACAGCCGTTTAAAAGCGCATCTTAAGCCTATGGCCAGAAATTCTGCTTCAGCGTCTGAATCAAACGACCACTAAAAATCGCAAAGGCAATGTCCACAGGCACCTTTAACAAGAAAGGAAAAAACCCAAGGGCGACAGCTGCCTTTATTCCAACAAAGGTGGATAACCACAATACGCCCATCGTAAACAGGGGGACATAAGACAATAAGCAAACCTTAAAAAGGTGGATGAAACCGGTTTGATTGCCCTTAAGATAACTAACGACTGCAACCACGGGAACAAAACCAAAAATATAACCGCCGGTGGTACCGACAAGGTAAAGAAGCCCGCTGTTCAAGCCTTGGAAAACGGGAAGACCGCAGGCACCCTCTAAAACATAGGCAATAACAGAAGAAACGGCCAATCGCGGAGGGCATGTCAGTCCAATTGCCAAGACAGTTGCTGACTGCAGTGTCAAAGGGACAGGCCAAAATGGGACGCTAGTTTGCGCACTGACTGCTATCAAAAAACTGATCAAAACTGCCTGTATCAGGAAAGTCGTTTTCGGAAATTCAAGTGCCTTTTGTTGGGTCACAAATTTATTATAAAAAGTCATAAAATATCTCTTATATGAAAAAAGCCTGTATCCTTTCTAGCAAATAGGCCCCGTAAGCACAAGGTTTGGGTTTTAAAACTGAGTTACGCGCAGCACTTGAACTGTTAAGTATTTTGTATATTGCTGTTCAAATCGAGCTTTCCAAATGGTTTGCTCACCAATTTTTTCCAAAAAATTAAGGGTCAAGAAACTGTAAGCAACAGTCCCGGGTTTCTTTGGTACATTACTTTTGTTGCTTGGATCAAAGCACCGCCCCTTTACCCTTGAAGAGGCGTCAATTACTTGTAAAACAATCTTCTGACCGTTGCTTTCCAAGATTGAATCTATAAACGCAATATGAGATTCAGGCGCCGCGGTCGAAGGTCGCTTAGACGGATCTGGCTCATAGTCAATTCCTTGGTAAATCAAGATATCTCCCACTCTTGCATTGTAAATATCTAAACGAGACCAGAACTTATAAGGCAGCGCTGTTTTCTCTAAGAAATTGGCTATGAGGAAATAATGATAGGGGATAATCTCTGGAGCCCAATGACTGTCGGGCAGAAACTGAAGAGTTATTTGCCATAATCGGTCCCATTCTTCTATGGCCTTGGCACCGAGGTTTAACCTTAATACTTGGTTAGCGAATTCATAGCAACTCCATCGTTTTTCAAGACATGAAGGAAGTTGTTTAGCAGGTATCGCCAAACGAGCGGCTTCAAGATGGGGGGGAGAGATTTCATCAACAGAATAAGTTGAATTTGAGAAGGCTAGAAGAAGAAAGAAAAAATAGAAATGTTTATAAGTGAATGATGAACCTACTATTTAAAGTTTATATGTCATGATATGAAAGAAGAAGGGGATCTAGTTATACTAATAGGCCCCGCCCTTAATGGAATAACATGACTGGTCTTAAAAAAACAAAGGAAATGTTATCAAAACAAACTCTATCAAGAACAATATTCCCGAAGAGATTTACCTGCTTGCTGAACGCCATAACCAAAATTTTCTAGCACTAAGAAACTGCTCACAGCCGTCAGACCGCCTAAAGCACGAAGCATACCAGAGCATGCAATTGTCTTCAGACCCTCTGCAATCGCTCTACCTTTTCTTCCAGCAGTCCACATTGCTTCTGTCCTTTGAAATCCATCGGACCAGACAACCCCACTTTGATCCCAGATTTGACCGCCTACACTTGTCAACCCCTTACCAAACCATTGGGAAAGGCTTCCACTGGCTTCCATTGCCAGACCAGAAAACCAACCTGTTGTCTTGCCCAAAAACCGAGCAAAAGGTCCTGCATTTTTCTTGGCATAACCGCCCGCGTCACAAATGCTCTCTACAACACGCTCTTTCATAGATGGACTAGCTACATAACCGTTGAGCTCCGAGGGCTGGACCCTGGAGAATCCATCGGCTTCTTCGAATTTTTTCGCTGGATCAACCTTGACCGGAGTGCCAGTTCTGAGAGACTCAAGCAACTCTTCATGAACTTCTGCGCAAGGCTTGGCATACAAGGGGTCTTCAGAGAAAGAGTACTCATGAAGCATTTTAACTGCATTCTTCGTTTCATTAGGATTAAATCCAAACTGAGTATCGTTTGGAATTCCAGCAAAATTTCTCGCATGCCCTAAGGAGCTAACCCCTGCGCTAAGAACAACTAACAAACCTAAAAATTGTATTTTTTTCATGATAGCCTCACTTTTTTGAAATCCTATCCTAACAGAAGAGTTTTCAGAAACTCTCTATTAAACAAAGGAATGTTAACACTTCTTTAACCAAATCTCCGTGGCGATTGCACTGACATCTCCTCAGCCTAGTTTTTAAAATTACGGTTTCTGCTATTTCCCAAACTTTTGTAGATTGATTTGATTTTGTAGGTTTTGAGAGATCTACTTCCTGTTTTTTTTATTTTTAGACACTATCCTCCCCTTTAAAAGACTTACCGTTTATATCAGTCAATCCGCTCAAACGCGCTTTAAATTGTGGTCAGCGGTTAGAATTTTCAATAAGTATTTGTTGTCCCAGCCTGCTACCTTCCGTCGACAGCTCACCCCTCGTTTATTCGTTTTTTCTTGCTTGAGTAGATTCAAAGCAATACGTCTCATGACAGCCAAATTCTTGGCCGCGTGGCCAACATGCACCTGGTTATGGTCTTCCCTAAAACCTACATCCAAAGACCAGTGCAGGTTAATTTCTATGTTCCAGTGTTTTCTGACAGCAACCATAAACTGATCAATATTTTCATAGGCTAAACTTGTTAGAAAGTAGCGGGTACTACGCTCAACCTGATTATTAGTTGTGCGTGTTGTTTCAAGCATGCCAACACCCTTTAACCCAGGCCAACGAAGTTGAAATACTGCCGGATCGCGTGCTGATACTAATGTATAGCGACGTGTTTCTATGCGACCATGATCATGGATCTTCTCTACTTTCCGTCGATTAAGCATCTTCTTGTACTGACGTGATTCTCCTATATGGAAAATTGCCTTGACCATTTCATGAAGCTTCGGTTGATTATCTTTTAGAGCTAATACGTAGTCTGCACCTTGAATTAAGATCTCTTCAGCAATTGACTGCTGACAACCCATGGCGTCAATGGTGACTGTACTACCAGTAACATCAATCATCTTGAGTAATTTTGGAATGGCTGTAATTTCATTGGATTTTTCATCCGTTTTAACTTGCCCTAAAAGAAGACTTTGATTGCTTGCCCAGGCACTTACAATGTGTAGGGCTTTTTTCTCTTTTCTTCTGTTGCCAGAACCCCGTAGCGTTTTTCCATCAATAGCAATAATCTCAGAATTAACATCGATAGAGAGTGACTTGATCCATGCATAAAAGCAGGATTCAAATTGCTCTGGGTCAAGTATGGAAAACACACGGCCAAAAGTATCATGAGATGGCACACCATTAGGCAGCTCGAGAAATGTTGATAACCAATCGTATTTGGCTTTGCCAAATTCACTAATATCAACCCAGTTATCAGCGCCACAAATTGTGGCCAATATTGTTATTACCAAGATATCGTGCAATTTGTGAAGCTTGTTGTGGTTATCAATACGAGGATCGGCAAGAGGTTCAAAATGTTTGAGGAAAGTATCTGATAACTGCATCCCTGTTTCCTTTTTCTTTATTGAGAAAAAAGAATAATAACAACGGATAGAACAGCAGAAAAGCCGAATAAAAAATTAGGAAATAATTTTTAGAATACTAAACTAATTTTCAGTGCAATCGCCATGGCAAGTCATAGGCGTATCGAACACAGCCTGTGTCCCTGTCCCGCTTTTGATTTCTGTCGTTGCTCCTGTTGTTGGAAGTCCTCCGGCTATGGTGACCACAGGTTTATTTGTATCAACTACATCAACGCGTCGTATGGAATCATTATTTGTGTCAGCCACATAAAGGTATCTGCCGTAATAAGCCAGTCCTTGAATGTTAGTAAACCTTGCATCTGCGCCATTGCCGTCAACAAATCCAGGATTTTTTGAACCAACAATAATGCTGACACTAGCAATTTCTGGAGCATGAGTTGTTGTGTATTGCGCAAGATTGTTTACGTAAGAAATATATCCTGCATCGGTATTTTTGTGGGCCAGGTACAAATTGCCACCACCCAAAACAGCGGAGGTTATGTCAGGTAATCCAGATATCTGCCATAGCATTTGATTCATTTTACTCGTATCAAACGCCTGTATGCCATGACTAGTGACTACGTAAAGCTTCCCTTGATCACAGTTAAGTGAAACCAAAGAATCGGTGGAGTCAGTTGGTTTTACTTTAAAAGGTAACAGGGGCGCCCCGTCCACCAGAGAATAGCCATTAATGGATATAGAAGACCGTGTTTTCCACCCTGCATATAGCGTAGAACCATCGGCGCTGATTCCCAAACCAGAAAAGATACTGTTTTTATCAGGAGCCCCCAGTTTACCAGTTTCGCCAAGTCCCAAGGGCGTTGTTGTAGGGTTTAGGATTCTGCTGATTTTAATACTGGTTTTTTGGCCATCTGATTTCACTTGGCTTACATAGTAAAGGGAAGAGCCAGCTTGGGATCCAATTGCCAAATATTCGGAACAAACTGTGGGAGGATTAAGAGCGATTTGCTCTACCAGGACATCAGGAGATCCCATGGAAGAACTGGCGGCCAAAGGTTGTATGGCCGCAAAAAATAATAAGAGAAATATCATTACAAAACACCTAAAATTAAAACTAATATTAATTAAATGATAGGCTAAAATTACTAATAATTTCTTAAGTGCGGAATATTATGGAACGCAGATCTTTTCAGTTAGGATAAGGATGCGGCGATTTTAGATCACTTGGTTTAACAACCATAAGGCGCCCTAAGGGCGAGAAAAAAGGGGAACGTGTGGGGGGGCCGGGTTGGAATTTGTGCCTCCCTGCCCCCTACCAGCTTATGTTCCCGAAATGACAAGAGATTTATTGAAGACCAGGGTAACCATGATTATGAAGATATCCTATTAAACTGGCATTAGTTGCTGTGCCTCCGTGAGAATCCTTATCGTCATAGGATTGAAAAGGTAATTTGTTGCGGATCTGCTTTGGATTAGAAGGGATCATAGTAGGGTCCTGTGGTATTGAGTTTACGGCGTTGGTGAAATCCCACTCTCTTTTTTTATCATCGGTGTTTGTTGTTCCGGGATATGCCGCATATTGTTTTTCTAAATTGAGGGTATTGTAATATAAGGATGCATGTTTTTCTTTGCGGTCGTACATGGCCACGGCCAAAGGGCGCCAGCCTGCGTTATTACCAACGGCGAACATGTCACCAATTGGTGTAACAAACTTCTGGTAATAGTTTCTTGCAAAACCTAATGTCCACGAACCATCCGACGATTTATCAAAATTATTATTGGCCATGATGGTGTGAAGCATTGTGTTCCCCCCAGCGCCCGGAATCTGCGAAAGAATTTGCGATAAATTGGACATCTTACACAAATCAATCACCCACGATATCATCTCCCACGCGCCATAACTGGCCGCGGTGTGCAGGGCTGTATCGCATGGCTATTGCACTGAAAATTAGTTTAGTATTCTAAAAATTATTTCCTAATTTTTTATTCGGCTTTTCTGCTGTTCTATCCGTTGTTATTATTCTTTTTTCTCAATAAAGAAAAAGGAAACAGGGATGCAGTTATCAGATACTTTCCTCAAACATTTTGAACCTCTTGCCGATCCTCGTATTGATAACCACAACAAGCTTCACAAATTGCACGATATCTTGGTAATAACAATATTGGCCACAATTTGTGGCGCTGATAACTGGGTTGATATTAGTGAATTTGGCAAAGCCAAATACGATTGGTTATCAACATTTCTCGAGCTGCCTAATGGTGTGCCATCTCATGATACTTTTGGCCGTGTGTTTTCCATACTTGACCCAGAGCAATTTGAATCCTGCTTTTATGCATGGATCAAGTCACTCTCTATCGATGTTAATTCTGAGATTATTGCTATTGATGGAAAAACGCTACGGGGTTCTGGCAACAGAAGAAAAGAGAAAAAAGCCCTACACATTGTAAGTGCCTGGGCAAGCAATCAAAGTCTTCTTTTAGGGCAAGTTAAAACGGATGAAAAATCCAATGAAATTACAGCCATTCCAAAATTACTCAAGATGATTGATGTTACTGGTAGTACAGTCACCATTGACGCCATGGGTTGTCAGCAGTCAATTGCTGAAGAGATCTTAATTCAAGGTGCAGACTACGTATTAGCTCTAAAAGATAATCAACCGAAGCTTCATGAAATGGTCAAGGCAATTTTCCATATAGGAGAATCACGTCAGTACAAGAAGATGCTTAATCGACGGAAAGTAGAGAAGATCCATGATCATGGTCGCATAGAAACACGTCGCTATACATTAGTATCAGCACGCGATCCGGCAGTATTTCAACTTCGTTGGCCTGGGTTAAAGGGTGTTGGCATGCTTGAAACAACACGCACAACTAATAATCAGGTTGAGCGTAGTACCCGCTACTTTCTAACAAGTTTAGCCTATGAAAATATTGATCAGTTTATGGTTGCTGTCAGAAAACACTGGAACATAGAAATTAACCTGCACTGGTCTTTGGATGTAGGTTTTAGGGAAGACCATAACCAGGTGCATGTTGGCCACGCGGCCAAGAATTTGGCTGTCATGAGACGTATTGCTTTGAATCTACTCAAGCAAGAAAAAACGAATAAACGAGGGGTGAGCTGTCGACGGAAGGTAGCAGGCTGGGACAACAAATACTTATTGAAAATTCTAACCGCTGACCACAATTTAAAGCGCGTTTGAGCGGATTGACTGATATAAACGGTAAGTCTTTTAAAGGGGAGGATAGTGTCTAAAAATAAAAAAAACAGGAAGTAGATCTCTCAAAACCTACAAAATCAAATCAATCTACAAAAGTTTGGGAAATAGCAGAAACCGTAATTTTAAAAACTAGGCTGAGGAGATGTCAGTGCAATCGCCATGGGCTGTATCGCCCCATTGATTAGGATGAAGGAAATACCCCAATTTTTGTTGGGGGAGCCCAGTAATATGATCCCTGATAGCCGCCCACATAAGTTTCCAATTATTCCATTTCCAGGATGAGGAGTTTATTAAATAATCTGTGTAACATTCCTGATATATAGATGCCAAAATATGCAAGGAGGTCCATCCATTCGAATCATACGCTGCTGGGGTGGCAATGGGGCCACCATGATCGTGAAATGTAAACGAACTTGTTACATCTGTAGGGTTCTTGTACATCACCGCGCCACGAAGCTTCGCATCATTCCCACTACCCTGTACATTAGGATCATAAGCTGCCATCCAGACTCGTTGAAGCGTTAAGTCAGTAGGACTGGTATGATAGGAGTTTGTTCCTGCTCCACCCGCCATGAAATAAAGGGTCTGGCCACCCGAATCGATCACACAATTCATGGGTGTATCAAACACAGCTTGGTTTGCAGTGCCACTGGTTATAGCTGATACGGGGCCTGAAGGTTGCTGCAGTCCTCCAGCTATTGTAATGACAGGGTGACTTGAATTTGTCACATCAACCCGTCGTATAGCATTGTTGCCCGTGTCCGCCACATAAAGATACTTGCCAAAATAGGCTAGCCCCTGGATTTTCCTAAATCTTGGAACTGTCCCGTTACCATCCTTAAAGCCAGCGGAAGTGGCTCCCCCCGCAATAGGCTTTAAAGGGTTGGAAAGGACAGAAGGGTTTAAAGGGTTATATCCAGGTGGATTAGAGCCTGTATAGCTTGGAAGGTTCGGCAAACAAGCAATATAGCCAGCATTGTACCCTTCATAAGTACCATCCGATTTGCACGCCAGATACAAATTATCACCACCCACAACAGAGGCTGTGATTTTAGGTAAGAAAGAATACTGAGGAATGGTCCAAAGCGGAGTATTTGTGTTGTTTGTACCATAAGCCCATATAGCATTTTCTGTAACCACGTAAAGAATACTCGTAATAATATCACTATGAGCGGTATTATCCACCGCAAGAAGGGCAATCAAGGAATCAGATGTGGTAATCTCGTGAAATGTTGGTAAGATCGCCCCAGTGCTTAAGGCAGAGCTTTGTAAGGATAATGTTGTTGAGTTCTTCTTCCACCCCGTATACAAAGTATTCCCATCAGAACTGATGGTTAAACCAGCAAACGTACTCCCGGTCGGCCCATTTATTGACGGGATGGCTGCACCAGAAGTTATGGGCGTGCTTGCCGGATTGCCTGTTTTGGTAACAGTAACACTGGAACTTGTTATTGAACTTACGTAATAAAGCGCCTGCCCATATGGATCAATTGCCAAATATTTACCCGCAACCGTTGCAGGTAAGCCCGAACCCAGCGCTATTTGCTCCACCAACACATCCGGGGACCCCATTGGGGTGCCTGCATAAACAGACTGCGTCAAATAAAAACATAATAAGAAAAATATCATGACCAATATCCAAATTAAAAACTCGTTCTTAATTTATACATGACAGATATTAAGCATTGATTAATTTCTTAATAAAATTAAGATTAAAAGCGCTAAAAAACTAACTGCTCAGTGAATTGAGTCTATCACTGATGATCTTTCATCCATTTTTTTAAGTGTTTTTCCTGACTGTAAGCATTACTAATATCCTCTGAATCTCCATCATACTCAAAATCAAGGGAATGCTTCTTTTGAATGGCAATGTACGTTGACAACATTTTGTCTTGGGGAACAAACGCATACAATGAAACCAAAAAGATGCTTGAGAACATCATCAAAAGGCACAAAACGCCCCACATGCCAAATAAACTGTCCAACCACTAGGTTAAATAGCCAGTCGATAGGTACATGAATGCTTTAGCAAAAGCCCATGCTTTAGAATATCGCGAAAATCTGGACTGTATGCCAAAGGAACGGATAACAACGGGGGTGGCAGGATCGAAGCTGGCCGTTGATAGCAGCACCACAAGCTGAGCTAAAAATATGGCTGCATGGGTCGGGTTCACCCACAACAAAATAAAACAGAGGGGAACCAAAACAAAGGAAGCAAGCGTTCTTACTTTCAAGATGCGAAAAGGGTCGAAGTGATAAGCCAGACGGGCGCAACCCCAAAGGAAGAAAACCTCTATCAGCAATAACATCGAATTATTAAACAAAATCATGTTGGCTGGCAAACCGACTTTGTCTTTTAAAAGATCGCTTCCATAGCTGTAGGCAAAGTAAAAGGCCGTGGGGCAAATCATATTAAGCCCCATCAAAGCCAAGAAGTTACGTCGCTCAAAGTAACGTTCCCAAATCTTTGGCTTTGGTTTTTTGTTTTTAAGGTGATCCAAAAATTCCTTAGTCTCCTTTAACTTGCGCCTTGAAATGGAGGATGAAAACGCGGTGGCGGCGCCAATGTAAAAGCATGTTTTCCATCCGTTTACAGGATCAATTGACAAACAGAGGCTTCCCAACAAAGTTGCCAGCAAGCCCCCCATGTCACAAGTGATGGGGATCATAGCAGAAGCGAGAAAAATCTTTGGAAAATGAGGGACGACTTCGGCCACAAAAATTTCAGCCCCCTTGGCCTCTCCGGCGGAACTGAAACCCTGTAAAATGCGGCACCCAATAATTAACATGGTGGCGTAATATCCCCATTCAGCAAACGAGGGAATGTTAGCAATAAGCAAACAAGATATGGCCATGATCATGGTGGTGTAGGTTAAGACGACGACCCGACCAAAGTTATCGCCGATATACCCCCCAAAAATACGCGGCAAAGGGACGAATGACAAAGGACGATGAAAAAGCAAAAATGGCCAACATTTTGGCCACCACTGGGTCGGTCTTGGGCATGAAATAGGGGGTTACGACAAAAGCCAGGTGAGTGAACAGCATCAAGTCAAAGTACTCAAGGAAATTACCGGTTAAAACGATGGCAAGGGCTTTTTTCTCGTCTTTTGATAAAGGTATCAACTGGGAAGTCGACGGGTACGCTTTGTCTGCTGGCAACATAAGCTCCTCCTTTTGATGAGATGGAGTATACCTTAAGGAGGTCCTGGTGGTTCATAAGGATTTTACTGAAAATTAATCTTGCAATTTAAAAAATCAATAATCATTTGACAACAGCTGCCAGCGTCCTCTATTCTTTAGTTATGACTCAGAACATAAACTCATCTTTAGTTGTCTCAATTAAAACCAATCACGTGGTGATTGGCGCATAGCGCCATATATTCATACTTCTCCTCTCTTACATTTTTTTTAATTTTTTTTGCCTTCAAAGGCTCCACTCCCTATGCCCATTCCAGATTATTTTGCGGGATTTTTATGACAGAGATTTTTTACAGAAACAAGGCGAAAAAGTTGCGAATAGTTATTCTATTTAAGACTTTTGAGCCGCCGTTTATGGATAAAATATCAAACAGAAAAACCCGGGAAATGATTTGAAATGGGCATAATAAGGGTATGAAAGAGGTATAGTATGTCTGCGTATAAAATTGTTTTAACAGCTGGTTTTGCCATGTTCTCCATGTTTTTTGGGTCCGGCAATCTGGTTTTTCCCCTGCTGATTGGCTTTCAAAGTTTAAGTCATCATTCTTATGCAATCTTGGGGTTGCTTGTAACCGCCGTCTGCGTTCCATTTTTGGGTCTTTTAGGCATTATACAGTTCCAGGGCAATCGGGATTCTTACTTTTCTAGTCTTGGCAAGTTTACAGCCTTTGCGCTTGTCCTTTTGATGTTAACATTGATGGGCCCATTCGGCGTTATGCCCCGTTGCATCACGGTGGCGTTCGGTGGTTTGGCCGTTTTAACCCCTGGTATGCCTTTCTGGGTTTTCAGTCTTGGCTTTTGCTTGCTGCTGGCTGCCCTTATTTGGCAACGCAACAAAATCGTCAGCATCATTGGTTTATTCCTAACCCCCTTTAAATTAGGCAGCATCATTTTATTAATTATCTTTGGTTTGTGGTATGGGCCAGACGTGATGCCGGCGACTCAAACCTCCACGCATGCTTTTTGGTTGGGTATTAGTCAAGGCTATCAAACGATGGACTTAATCGCCGCTTTCTTTTTTGCCACCACCATCTATGAGTATTTGCAGCTGCGTTTGAAGGAGGCAGGTCAGTTGAATCCGTCGGTTCCACAACTTTTCCGATGGGGGCTTTCTGCCAGTTTGGTTGGGGCATTTTTATTGAGCGTTGTTTATGTGGGTTTTACGTTGTTGGGGGCTAAATACGCCGTGTATCTGGATAATATTCCACCTGAATCCATGTTGGTTGAAATTGCCAAACACGCCCTGGGCGCCTATGCCATGCCCGTTGTTGCCTTTACACTGGCGATTTCCTGTTTGGCGACAGCAACAGTTTTAGCAACTTTGGTGGTGGATTTCTTGCAGCAAGACATCAGCCGCAATCGCCTGAGCCGCCCTCAATCGATCGCCATCACCTTGGCGTTGACGTTTGGCATGTCTTTGCTTGGGTTCAAGACCATTTGCCAATTCTTAGGCACCATTTTGGAATGGATTTATCCGTTGCTGGTTGTTTATGCCGTTATTCAAATCGCAAGAAAATCCTTTCGGGCGGGACTTGTCGTATCATGATAATCTTGGATAATGTTTCACCAGGCGGCCGTGTAGCTGTCGCGATGTCGGGGGGGGTCGACTCCTCCGTCGCGGCCGCGTTGATGGTTGAGGCCGGCTACCAAGTCGTCGGCATCACGTTGCAACTGTATGACCACGGCCAAATGATCAACAAAAAAGGTGCGTGCTGTGCCGGGCAAGATATCTATGATGCCAGAACGGTCGCTGATCGTCTTGGGTTTCCGCATTATGTGTTGGATTACGAAAGCGTCTTTCGCCAGGGCGTTATTGATGATTTCGCTGAAAGCTATATGCAGGGGGAAACCCCGGTCCCTTGCATTCGCTGTAATCAACGGGTCAAATTCCGCGACCTTTTGACCACAGCCCGTGACCTTGGAGCTGAAGCATTGGTGACGGGTCATTACGTCCAGCGTTTTTCCAACCCAAATGGAGCCCAATTACACCGGGCCGTCGACCCTAATCGTGATCAAAGTTATTTTCTGTTTGCGACCACCCAAGAACAGTTGGATTATTTACGTTTCCCCTTAGGCGGCATGGAAAAGGCCGAAACCCGCGACCACGCCAGGTGGTTTGACTTAGCCGTCTCGGAAAAGCCTGATAGCCAGGATATCTGCTTTGTGCCCAGTGGTGGCTATGCGGCGGTGGTCGCCAAACTAAGGCCAGGCGCCCTGGACCCTGGCGAAATTGTTGACCTGCAAGGCGTTGTTTTGGGCCAGCATCAAGGAATCATCAACTTTACAGTGGGACAACGGCGGGGCCTTGGGGTTTCGGCCGCTGATCCCTTGTATGTCATACGGTTGGAACCAGAGGCTAAACGCGTTGTTGTGGGCCCCCATGAGGCCTTGGCCAAACATGAGTTGCTTGTGAAGGAGGTCAATTGGTTGGCCGACCCGCGTTTGTTTGAACAAGGACACCCGTGCCAGATAAAAATCCGGTCCACCCATCAACCGGTCGACGCCATGGTTCATGCGTTGCCGGACCATAAGGCCAAAGTCTTCTTTTCTTTGCCGGAGTACGGCGTCTCGTCAGGGCAGGCTTGTGTTTTTTATGATCAGGGACAGGTTCTGGGCGGTGGATGGATTTCTTCAAAAGGTTGAAGGAAAATAGATCTTTAATCGTAATGATATTTACAAGCCACAATCGTTAAAGTTTCATTCTCGTAAGAATAAATAAGGCGGTGTACATCGTCTATCCGCCTAGACCAAAACCCAGAATAATCTCCCTTTAAAGGCTCAGGCTTTCCTATGCCAACGAAAGGAGACCTTAGGCATTCTTTGATAAGAGTGTTGATTTTTAAAAGCTTTTTTTTATCAATAGCTTGCCATTCCACATACTGTTCCCATGCTTTTTGCTCAAATAAGATCATGCCTCGGCGTCTTCAACTAAGTCCCTTTCTTGGACTTTTCCCTTTCTGACATTTTCCATGGATTTCATAAGCTGGGCATGGTTTTGGGGGCTTTTCATAAGATAAAATGTTTCCTGCCACGCATTGTACTCTTCAAGGGACATCATGACCAACGCAGGTTCTTTTTGGCGTGTGACAATCGTTAACTCATGGTTATCACAGCAGTCAGTCATGATTGTTTTCATGTTTTTTCGAAGCTCTGTAAAACTTACTACCTGCATAGTGCGCTACCCATAATGTACATATATACGTACATATTAAGGTATAGTCCGGATTGTGTCCAGAAAATTTACAGATGTATAACAAACCTTTCTTAAAACCCTTTTATTACCAAAGCGGCTTTTATTCCCCCTCTAACTGCACATGGGATTCGTCTAAATGACAGCGTTGAGCAAAAAACTTCCGAATCATGCTAAAGAACCCGGGTCCATAAGCTTTGCGAATCGGCATTGAAATGGCTTTTGTAGTCCCCTCAATCCCGTAATATTTTAGCCCACGGTGGTCACCACCATGCCCTGGGGTTGTAATTTCCATACCAAAGGCTGTTGCAAGTCTTTCCAATTCCACCCATCCAAATTTCGCAAAATAAGGCCCCATTAACTGGCGGTGAAGGTCAAAAAGATCTTTCGATGCTTCCAAAACGGGAAAATCCTTTTCCTCTTCTGTTTCTTCTTCATCTTTTGCAGAACTGTCCTCTGAAGTTTTAGAAGCATCAGGAGTACCCCGCGTTTTAATCTTTGCTTTTGGCAAGGGTGATGGTGTTTCCTCTGTTGCAGGTACATAGCTGGAACCTGAAGAGCTTGAACTTGAACTAGAAGAGCTTGAACTGGAGGCAGCTGACCCCATCGTAACGACAGAAGTCGATGAATCTGCCGCACGTGCGGCCGCACTGGACTCTAATGCCGCGCGACGTTCGGCATTACGTTTATCAGTTGCAGCTTTTTGGGCCTTTCTATCTTGCTGCAGCAGATCCTGGTGTTTTTTTTGGCTAGCAAGTAGTATTTGGTATTCCACCTGATAACGTTTTACTGTTCCTTCAATAAATAGAGGAGTAAATCGACTTTTACTAGTCTTGTTTATCTTTTGTTCCAAGCGGCGACGTTCCTGACGCGAAAGGTGTACGCTTTTGTCAGATACTATCGAAGTTTTGATTTCCTTCAATCCTGTAATATCCAACAATTTTTTTTGGATAGCGTCTTCATTATCCCCGCGTAGCGCTGCATGGTGTACGACTGCTTCCAAGCAACTTTCTTCGATATAAGTATCCAGGTCCTTAATAGTTGCCTCCTGACCTTTAAAAAACGCCACAAGAGCTGGATACTCTGCAAAAAGAGTTTGTATATACCCATCAAGATCCATCTGAAAGAGATATCTCGTCCCCAAGATTAGCTGTTCAAACAAAATACGGTCAAGTTCAGCATCATGTTGCATCTCAGGGGAACGTCGATGATACACATCCCTAAACGTATACGACCTTGTGTCCAGCATTGAAAAGAAAGACTGCTTCCTGTTTTTCATTCCATTATAAAGATTCGATATTATCATATCAGCAAACTGCTGAAATACATTAGCCTCGCCTTGAAACTTACACATGCTTGCACAGTTGTATTGTAGCAGGATTAGATTGCTAATAGCTTGTTCAATGCCACTTCTAATCCAATCTTCATAACTTTTTAGATCACTTCCCCTCAAGAACATATCGCTGATTTCATGGAGTGGGCGTCCTTTTTTTGCCTCTGTTTCAATATAAATAAGAAAAGAATACTCATCGAAATGAAAAGTCATCATTGACTGCAAGTACTCTTGGATCTTGGGTGCTGTTTTGCCCACTCGTGGGTCTTTGAAGGAGCTCTCAGCAGGGGGAGGAGCTAGGGCAAAATCCTCCTGCGTCCATATCCTATCTTTTTCTCTCGATAAAATTTTTTTCAAGTTGCTGTTTACGTCTTCGCCATTTTCCTCACTCATTTGTAATAGGCGCAATCCCCAAGAGGGTTGTCTTTCCATCGCTTCGGCGCTAGAGCTATGGTCAAAAGCAGCCGACGCAAAAACAGGCTGAATCAAGCAAGCCATAAGAAGCACAATATATTTAAGGAACATGTCTTTTCCATACTAAAAGGTCAGCGAATCGTATCTTTATATATAAGAACGCATTCCAAAATTACAACCATAAATCTATATTGCTTATTTCTTGTGATCATGGATGCAGGCAGGTATCATAATCTAAATCTTCCACTTTTTTCATAAGGCAGCCCTGATGGCAGATCGTCTTCCTTTAACCGTACCAATTTTGGGTGAGTCCATCACCGAGGCGACTGTTGGTCGCTGGTTAATAAAGGTCGGGGATTTTGTGCAATTGGACGAGACGATTGTTGAATTGGAAACAGATAAAGTGACGGTGGAAGTCAATGCCTCTTCAAAAGGTGTTTTAGAATCCATGACGGTGACCAAAGGCGAAACCGCTAAAATTGGGGATGTTCTGGGATATATCGATCCTGACAAAACGCAGACTATCGCTGCCAGCGTCTCCAAACCTGTGGAATCTAAAAAAACACAGCCCTTATCCAAGGAGCCACAAAAGGAAATTATTGAATCAAGGCGTTTAGAAAAACGAGTCCCCTTATCGCCCTTGCGGCTGCGTATTGCCGAACGCCTGAAGGAGTCCCAAAACACTGCCGCCATTCTTACAACATTTAATGAAGTTGACCTTTCAGCAGTACAAAATTTACGTCAACGGTATAAAGATGCCTTTGAGAAAAAGCATGGCGTTAAATTGGGTTTAACGTCCTTTTTCGTCAAGGCGACAGTCCAAGCCTTGCAAGAAATTCCTTTATTAAACAGCCAGATTGATGGCAACGACATTGTCCACAAAAACTATTATGACATCGGCATTGCTGTGGCCAGCCCCCAGGGGTTGGTGGTGCCGATTTTGAGGGATGCGGACCAACTTGATTATGCTGGCATTGAAAAGGCCATCGCTGATTTCAGTGACAGATCGAAAAATAATAAGCTGACCCTGCAAGACTTAAGTGGGGGAACTTTCAGCATCACAAATGGAGGGGTTTTTGGTTCCCTGCTTTCAACACCCATTTTAAATCCCCCCCAGTCGGGTATATTGGGCCTGCATAAGATTCAAGATCGCCCCGTAGCCATTAATGGACGCGTGGAAATACGGCCCATGATGTACACGGCCTTGTCTTATGATCACCGATTGATTGATGGGAAAGACGCCGTCACCTTTTTGGTTCTTGTGAAAGAGTTTCTTGAAAATCCGGGCAAATCTTTACTGGGATTGTAGCTTTACACTCCTTTCAAATGATTTTGCGAGATTCATTTTTTTCTCTGGCTGTTTAATTTTCTGCACATAAACTGCGGTTCAAAATCCTTGCGTAGCTGGCTATGCGTGGATTTTTCACCTTGCTTCTGTACAAAAACTCCTTCATAAAATTCTCGCAAAATCATTTGAAAGGAGTATATCTTTCCAAAAAAATGCTTATAATGGCCTGGATTTTACTTTTCCAAAAGGTTTGTAAGAAACGATGCTTATTGTTGCCTTAAAAGAATCCGTGGCTCATGAAAAACGGGTTGCTATCACACCAGAAATTGCTAAGAAATATGTCGATCTTGGTTACCATGTGGCCATAGAAATCGATGCAGGCAAAGAGGCTGGTTATTTGAACGCAGCTTATGAAAAGTGTGGAGCCAGCATAGAAAAAAACCGCGAGACTTTGATTGAGAAAGCTGATGTTGTCTTAAGCGCAGCACCCTTAGATCCCAAAGACATTCAGTCACTAAAAAAACAGGCTTTGTTGATTGGCTTATTAAAACCACATCAGCACAGCGATGTTCTTCCAATTTTGGAAAAAGCTGATATCACCAGCTTCAGCATGGAACTGTTACCCCGCATCACGCGTGCCCAAACCATGGATGTGTTGTCTTCTCAAAGTAACTTGGCCGGGTATAAAGCCGTCGTTGACGCAGCATCTGAATTTGGTCGGGCGTTCCCATTAATGATGACCGCGGCCGGCACCATTCCCGCCGCCCGTGTTTTGGTATTAGGCGCCGGAGTCGCTGGTCTGCAAGCAATTGCCACCGCCAAACGGTTAGGGGCCATCGTGTCAGCCTTTGATGTCAGAACAGCTGCGAAGGAACAAGTTCAAAGCCTTGGCGCCACTTTTATCGAGGTTGAAGCTGAAGAGACCGGTGATGCCGCTGGCGGTTATGCCAAAGAAATGAGCGAAGCTTATAAACAAGCCCAGGCCGATAAACTGGCCGAGGTTGTCAAAAATCAAGACATCATCATCACCACAGCCCAAATCCCCGGGAAATCAGCCCCTGTATTAATAACAGCAACTATGGTCAAATCCATGAAACCTGGATCTGTTATCGTTGATCTGGCCGCTGAAAGTGGTGGCAATTGTGCTGACACTGTATGGGGAAAAACTGTTGTTAAACATGGCGTTATTGTTATAGGACCTGCCAATATCCTAAGCCGCATTGCTGGCGATGCCAGCCAGCTTTACAGCCGAAATTTGTTTAATTTCATCAAAAATCTGTTCGCGGACGAGACCCATACCATCAACTGGCAAGACGAAATCATCACATCAACGGCGTTGACCCATGATGGCAAAATCGTTCACCCCAATTTCCCACCCAAATCTTAAAGGCTAACCGATGGATATTCAAAGTTTAACATCTAACAGCAGTAAAGTCCTTCAAGCCGCGCGCGAGCTTGTTGAAAACGCCAAGGAATTGGATATCACTGTTAAGCATTTGGCCCAACAGCCTGGCATAGAGGGAATGTCCCCCTTTATGATTGGTTTGACGGTCTTTATTTTGGCCTGCTTTGTCGGCTATTACGTGGTCTGGAAAGTGACCCCTGCCCTTCATTCACCCTTGATGTCCGTGACCAACGCCATTTCCAGCGTCATTATCGTGGGTGCACTTATAGCCGCTGGCCCCGCTGTGACAGGCATTTCAACAACCTTTGGCTTCTTCGCCGTTGTCCTGGCCTCCATCAATATTTTTGGTGGATTTATTGTGACGCAACGAATGCTCAAAATGTTTGCAAAAAAATAAATAAAGAAGAGAAACAATCATGTCAATCAATCTATCCGCGTTTTTCTATTTAATCTCGGCTGTATGTTTTATTTTTTCCTTAAAGGGATTATCATCCGCAGCCACGTCGCGCAACGGTAATTTATATGGCATGTGCGGGATGGTTATTGCCATCCTCACCACCCTGTTAACGCCTGGGGTTGAACAGTATCGTTGGATTGTTCTGGCCATTGCCATAGGGGGTGGCATCGGCTACTTTATTGCCAAAAATATTGCCATGACAGCCCTGCCCCAGTTGGTTGCTGCCTTTCACAGTCTGGTTGGCCTAGCCGCCGTATTTGTGGCAGCCTCTGCCCTTTATGCCCCTGGTATTTTCCATATCGGCATGGAAGGCCGCATTGGTTTGACAAGCCTTTTCGAGATGGGCTTGGGTGCTATTATTGGTGCGATTACCTTTACGGGTTCGATCGTTGCCTTTGGAAAACTCCAAGGTCTTATAAGCGGCAAGCCTCTTATTTTTCCTCAACAACATAAGCTGAACGCCCTTATAGGGGTTGGCATTGTTGTCCTATTGCTTTTATTTGTTGGCACATCCTCTTCCTTTGTTTTTTGGATGATGACGTTGTTGGCCTTTGCGTTGGGATTCCTTTTAATTCTGCCCATTGGAGGGGCGGATATGCCTGTGGTTATCTCCATGCTGAATTCTTATTCAGGGTGGGCTGCTGCCGGTATTGGGTTTACCTTGAACAACAACTTGCTAATTATCACGGGCGCCCTGGTCGGCGCATCGGGTGCCATCCTTAGTTACATTATGTGTAAGGGGATGAACCGGTCAATTTTTAATGTTATTTTGGGTGGCTTTGGAACGGACCCAGCGGCCGCCTCTGAGGCCGCAAGCGGTCAGTCAGACAAACCTGTTAAAGTCAGCAGTGGTGAAGATGCCGCGTATATTATGGGCAATGCTGGTTCTGTGATTATTGTGCCAGGCTATGGTATGGCGGTGGCTCAGGCTCAACATGCATTGCGGGAAATGGTTGATCTTTTAAAACAAAAAGGGGTGAAGGTTCGGTACGCAATTCACCCTGTGGCAGGCCGTATGCCAGGCCACATGAACGTGTTGTTGGCCGAAGCCAATGTGCCGTATGACGAAGTTCTTGAACTGGAAGAAATCAACCACGATTTCTCATCCACAGATGTGGCCTTCGTCATTGGCGCCAATGATATCACCAACCCAGCTGCCAAAACTGATGCTACTTCCCCCATTTATGGGATGCCGATTCTAGATGTGGAAAATGCCCGTACGGTTTTGTTCGTGAAAAGATCTCTGGCGTCGGGCTATGCTGGTGTCGATAATGATTTATTCTATCGCGACAACACGCTGATGGTTTTAGGCGATGCCAAGAAAGTATGCGAGCAGATCTTGAAGACGTTAAAAGAATGAAACTTTAAGCCTTTTAGCGGGAGGGCTTTTTGTTATGGCATGATTCTTCTCGCACACTACCAGCACAGTCTTTTAATGATTCTTGCGGATAGGTGAGGGTATCAAATATGAATCCTATTCTGGATAGGGTATTTACAGGTGATTATTCTTATCAACGAGTCATTTCATCACCGCAACTCAGCCTTCAGGGTACGGCCTGCTTTGAACACAGTAAGGCCAATCAAAAAATATATATGGAACAAGGGTCCTATTTCTTGGATGGGAAAGAACAGACCTGCTATCAAAAACAATTTTTCTCAGTTGAAATATCAAGGTTATATATTCATAAAAGCGATCACAGTTTATTGCATGAATTCAGCCTTAATGATGTGTCAGATTTTCCCTTTCAGTTAACCCACAGCCATCAGTGTGGAAATGATGCTTATCATTTAACGATGACTATTCATTCCGCAAACAGTTTTTCAACGACCTATGTCGTACAGGGGCCCTTCAAGGATTACACAATTGACACTGTTTTTAGCAGGATGGAAGCCGCAGTAGAATCAGTTGAACGGATCGTTAAGCTTTTTTCTTAAGAGTTTGGGTTTACACCCTATGATAAGGAATGATTGACTACACCCAATTCAGCTCATTTTTCGGGATTTTTATGGCAGAGATTTTTCAACAAACAAGGCGAAAAAGCCTGGAATAGTCATTCTATTTAAGGCTTTTTCGCCGCCGTTTATCGGAAAAAGATCAAGCAGAAAAACAGGGGAAATGGTTTGAATTGGGTATATTACCATGAAAAACGAAAATGGCGCTTTAGAATTTCATGGTAAGCTGAGAATCACTTCAATATGAAGAAACAGCACAGCCTAAAAGTCCGCGGACTTTGATCCGATCAGACAACGCATAATCACGCGATCCCGGATAGACAACCGTCAACTCATCAAGTTCCAAGTCATCAAGCGCACTGCGCATAGAGGCCGTAATTTTTGGAGCGTCTGCATACTTAAATTCGAACCCCCTTTTTTTCCATCTTTGAATATGATTAAATCAAGCTTTGCCTGGTTATGACTGGCCAAAAAAAAACAGTCTTCTGGGTCCGTACGATACAGGCGGCATATTGCTTCTAAGGCGAAACCTTCCCATGATGCGCCAACTTTTGGATGATGCACCAGATCTTGTTGGGTGTGGATACCAAGGACTATGTGCAAAAGACCTGAATCACGGAAGTAGATTTTAGGATATTTGACCTGTCGCTTTTTAATGTTGGCAAACCATGGATTCAAAGTTCTAATCATGAAAGTTGCATGTAAGTAAGACAAGTACTTCTTAACAGTTGGTTGAGAAATTCCTAGTGCCTGTGCAAGCTCTGAACCATTAAACATTTGGCCATGGTAATGAGCCAGCATGTACCACATTTTTCTTAAGATATCCGGATTGAACGAAAGCCCAAATGTTCCCAGATCATGTTCGACATAAGTTCGAATATAGTCTCCGCGCCATTGGTAACTTGCGACATCATCGAGAATATAACTTTTTGGGAATCCCCCCTTTACCCACAACTGAGTTTGGTCGGGAGTTTCATCTAATGAAAAAGGGGTGTTTTCTATAAATGAAATCCGCCCGGCAAGTGATTCAGACGCTTGATGAATAAGTTCACGAGATGCACTTCCAAGAATCAGGATTTGTTGATCTAAGGCTTCATCATGCAAATAACGTAAAAAAGGAAAGAGGTTGGGCCGTCTTTGAATCTCATCAATGATAATAAGACCTGAAAGAGGTCGAAGTGATAGTTCGGGGGCATCAAGCAGTTCAATATCCAAGGGTTTCTCAAGGTCAAAACACCCTGGGTCTTGAGGTCGTTTGCCCGACAATGCCCATAATTCTCTGGCAAGGGTCGTTTTTCCGCACTGACGTGGCCCTACAAACAAACAATCCTATTCACACGAAAGGCTTCTTTAATGCGGTTCATAAGTGTCGATCGTTGTATGAGCATGGGTGGCCTTTCTGATATATCAGGACCAATACACCATGAAAAACGAAAATGGCACTTTAGAATTTCATGGTACCGTCAGTAAACATTACACAATCTCGGGATAATCCTCAGACCTATCCCGATAGTAACGGATGTTTTCATTATCAGCAGCGACGTCACCATACGCAACATAGACGCGACCTTCGAATCCGCCTTTTTCCCGTTTCTTTTCCTGGCGTTTTTCTTCAATTTGTTCATATGATAGACCCAGTCGATTCGCCAGGGCGTGCATGACTTCTAACACATCAGCTAATTCCTCAACGTATTCATCAGGGGTTTTGGCCGCAATGACCTCCTTGGCCTCCTCCAGCAATTTGTCTTGCAGGCGCATCAGATATTCATCCGCATCCATAATACGCACAAGCCCGTCAATATTCAGACTTCGCATAATATCTGGCATCTTGTCGCGGGTGAGTTTATCAACCTTAAAACGATGTTTTTTAGTCATAGATATCCCCAATGGATAAGGTTTTATGTTGGATTATACCCCTTTCAAGTAAAAATTTTTACCAACCAACGGAAATTTTCTAAGAAAATATTCAAAAAATCAACTAGACGGAGGAAAGTAAATCTTTTCTACTCCCACTTTATTCACCATCACAGTCGGATTTATATGGTTACCGTCGACCGAAAGTCTATCGCAAGCAGTCTTCTTGGACACTTAATTGAACGCTATGACGTTGCTTTGTATGGATGTCTTGCTACTGTCATGAGCATTCATTACTTCCCAACAGGTAATAAAGATGTAGCCATGCTTGCAAGTTTTGGCACGTTTGCAGCCGGCTATTTTATGCGCCCTTTAGGCGGCATTTTATTTGGATCTTATGGTGATCGTTATGGCCGTAAAAAAGCTTTCTTATTGTCTGTTGGGCTAACCATCATTCCAACGACAATCATGGGTCTGCTGCCAACTTACGCAGAAATTGGCATAGCCGCCTCCGTCATTATTTTTGCCTGCCGCCTTGCCCAGGGCCTTTGCGTTGGCGGTGAATTTGGGGGCGTGGGCGTTTACATTGGGGAACATGTGCCTGCAAACCGGGTTGGGTTCTCGGCAAGTTTTGTTTGTGCCTTTGGTATTTTGGGGGCCGTTTTCGGTACAGCGTTGGGTAGTTTTTGTATCGCATGGTTTATGCCCGCATGGGGATGGCGTCTTCCCTTTCTGATAGGTGCCCTTGCCACGTTAGGCGCATACTTTATAAGACGCCGTATGCAGGAAACTCCCGTCTTTAAACAGATAGAACAATCGAAGACGCAATGTCATAGCCCCCTTAGGACTGTTTTGAAGCAGGACCCATGGAATATTTTGTGCGCCCTTGGTGTTGGCGGATGTGGCCATTCATTGCTGTACGTATCAACCCTGTATTTGAACGATGTGTACATCAATAAAATTGGTTTGACATTGCATGAAAGTTTAATGGTCAATACGCTGATCTTTTTATATTGGGTTCTGTTGTCGCCCGTTATGGGGTATATTTCTGACCGCTTTGACCTGCAAAATTTCATGCAGAAAACGAGTCTTTGCATCTTGTTTCTAGTTTTCCCCTTGTTCTTCATGCTGGACAAAGCCACAACGTTTTACGGAACGCTTATTTTTCAAGTTTTATTTTCGACTTTGGGTGTTGCCTTTGTGGCCCCTATTTCCGGTCTGTTCACACGCCTTTTCCCACCAAAATATCGTTACACAGGGGTTGCCTTTGGAATTACACTGGGGCAAGCCATCTTAGGCGGAACGACTCCCCTTATTTGTATATATTTAGCAAAGTCGTGGGGAAGCTTGGTGGCACCTGGCGTCTATATTTTCATCACAACCGTCATTGGATTTTTATCCGTAACTTTCTTGCGGCGGTATGACGATGCGGTTATGTCTTTCCAACAAGATACCGAAAATCGTTGTTTTGCATGACGACTTTAATCATATCGCTTTTTGACTGACAATCCGTTTTTTGTTTAGCGTGTTCCAGATGGGTTTCGACAGTTTTAAAAGAAATGCCTAAGCGTCTGGCGATCTGCTTGGCCGTTCGCCATAGACACACCCCACCAGACAATCCATTTCCCTTTTGGAAAGCACAATATCTTTCCCCCCCCAGAAATAAAGGAATCTGATTCAAGGAAGTTTCTTGCATAAACTTTTCAATTTTTTTATTAAGGTCTGAAGGGGCCATCATTTCTTCTAAAGAAAAGGGAATCAGTAACTTACGATCATAGCCATCAATCAAAGGTTTGGCCTGGACGTAGAAGTACTTTCTGAAGTGATCAAGAACGTAATGATGATTGCTGTAAATATCAAGAACCTGGGGGGTGGCACGCGTCCCCGCAAATGCAAAGCTTTCAATATAACTATTGTGTTTGATATAGACGGAAATACCATGCCAAATGTCATGGGCATAAAGGGAACCTAAAATAGGGTCTTCATGATCAACTTTTTCACTCCATACATTGTCGATTAAGGCTTGTTCCGTTGTCAGTTTTATTTTCTTTTTAAAACTTGAACTGACCCAATTTGATGAACCAAGAACATAATCCATCCACTGTTCGTGATTAAACAAATAAAGAAGATTCCCATCGTTATAAAAACGCCTGTATGTCAAAAACCGAATAGAAAGATTGTCTTCAAGGGGTTTTGCAATTTCCGAAAGTTTTTTTTGAATTGACTGGTTATATTCTTTAACACTTCTGTAATTGTTCATGAATTTTTACCAAACTAACGTCATATTTTGCACGAGGCCAATTCACACATTATCCCTATGCAAACAATCCTGGCAATCCATAAAAGTTGAAATTAATTCAAAATACTTACGCACGGTTCGCCAATAAAATAACTAAGAAGCCTTGAATTTCTTGGCCTTCTCAATTAACAAATTTCGCCTTAACGCCGATAGGTGATCAACATATAAAACACCTTGCAAATGATCAATTTCGTGTTGTAAACAAACTGAGACCCAATCGACAAAGTCTTTTTCCTGAGTCGTATTATTTTCATCCAGATACTTCAAACGAATGGCCGTATGCCGCTCTACCTGTGCACTTTGGCCTGGTACTGACAAACAAGCCTCCCAGTTTTTTTGGACGTCTTCCGATCGCCAAACTATTTCCGGGTTGGCGATTTTTAAGGGACCAAGGCCTGGCGCATGGTCTTCCAAATCCAACACGACCACGCGTTTATTAATTCCGACCTGCGTTGCAGCAAGCCCCGCCCCATCCTCAGCATACATGGTCTCTAGCATATCATCCATAAGCTGCCGAATGTTGTCATCCACACCCAAGATGGGTACAGCTTTCACTCGCAAACGAGCATCAGGGACGGTAAGAACAGTCAAACGAGCCATGAGTGCTTACTGATTCCCCCGACGTAAAAAGGCTGGAATATCCAAAACGTCATGATCCCTGTCATCTTCGGAAGGTTGTGCCTTTGAAGTCTGTTCAGCCATAGAAGCCTCTTGAGAACGCTGACGTCCAACCCCTGTGAACCTTTCAAACAAAGAGGGAGATCGTTTCCTCTCAACCTTAGGCGATGGCTCAGCATACCCAGGGGATTGTTGTTGGTATGAGGGAATATCCAAAGGAGCTGTAGACGGTGCTGGAGATGAATAGTAGCCTTGCTGGTTGGTTCCTAACGGAGCCGCTGGAGCAGGTGCCTCTTGTGAAGCTGCTAAATCTAGTTCGGCCGAAACAGCATGCCTTGCATTTTGCAAGGACTCTGCAGGCGCAGCATTAACCGTTGGTCCTTTTGCCATATAGGCAGACGAAGACATCTGCTCAGCGGCGGCATTTCTCCACGCTGCTTGCTGAGCCAAACTTGATCCAATGCCTGTGGCAACCACAGAAACACGAATACGCCCATTTAATTTTTCATCAAAGGTGGAACCAAAAATAATGTTCGCTTCAGGGTCGGCGTTCTCGCGCACCCGGTTCGCAGCCTCATCAACTTCGTACAACGTCATGTCATAGCCACCGGTGATGTTGATCAAAACACCCTTGGCGCCCTTCATCGAGACATCATCAAGCAATGGATTATCAATCGATATGTCAGCAGCCTCGACCGCACGGCGATCACCCTCGGCCTCACCAGTACCCATCATCGCCTTGCCCATTTCAGCCATAACCGCTCTGATATCAGCGAAGTCCAGATTGATAAGACCAGGTCGCATCATCAAATCGGTCACGTTTCTAACGCCAGAGCATAAAACGTTATCAGCCATTTCAAAGGCTTGAGCAAACGTTGTGTGTTCGTTGGCAACCCGGAATAAATTTTGGTTGGGAATAATGATCAGGGTATCGACGTATTGTTGTAATTCTTCAATGCCTTTTTCAGCCATTCTGGTACGGTGTGTCCCTTCAAAATTGAAAGGCTTTGTGACCACACCCACAGTCAAGATCCCACTTTCTCTGACAGCACGGGCAATCACGGGCGCTGCCCCTGTTCCGGTGCCACCCCCCATGCCAGCCGTGATAAAGACCATGTTGCTACCCCGCAAATGCCCCAGAACCTCGTCTAAAGATTCTTCAGCGGACGCACGTCCTACATCTGGCTTAGATCCTGCGCCCAAACCTTGGGTAATATGCAGTCCCAATTGAATACGTTTTTCAGGCATAACCAACGACTGGTCCATGGATTGCGCATCTGTGTTTGCGACGACAAACTCCACCCCCTCCAGCTTAGCCCGGATCATATTATTAACAGCGTTCCCCCCCGCTCCACCAACACCTATAACTGAAATGCGTGGTCTAAGGTCAAGTTCATGAGTATTTGATTTATGTCCGTTCATAGCTAGCAATAATCCTTTTACAAAAAAGCGTTGGGGGAACCTAAAGTCGTTGGGTAAAATTTTATTATAAAAAATTTTAATTGACCAATGATATTTAGCTTGATCACACCCTTTATCTTTATTGCTTCTTTAAGAAAAAATCCACCTTAATTTATATCAAAAGACCTTTTTTTTATTTGATAAAAAAATTTAAGAAAATAAAGCTAAAATAACTAACACGTTTCAACAACAATAGATCATATGCCAATATAATTAAAAAAGGCAGGATCAGAGCTTCCGGCTTTATCCTTAAAAGCCTTTTTTGCATATGGAACTTAGATCGATATTGTCTCATACTTTTATACGCAGCTGTTTTTAACACATATCAGTACGAGTCTAAATTCATAACCAAAACAAGCATTTCAGAGGAAAAAGTATACATGCATTCCATAGTAAAAATATTGTCCTTAACGTTGATCTTGCAGGGCCTTACATATGCCGCTTCATCAGACATCAAACCAGATATGATGTCTCTTGCAAGCAAAAGAAGCAGCGGTTTTCTAGTGTCAAAACTCGAAAAAAAGGAACCAATTCTTTGGGAGGATCTGCATAACTTTTTGAAAGATAGCCCTGCGCAGTTCCTTTGTGATTTTGATTTAATTGTAGAACAAAAAGACGGAATCAATCGTTTTGTTGACGTATTTCATCTTGAGAGTTTTCAACAAACTCTGGCAAAACTAGGCACCCCCCCTGACCAAAGCACCACCCCAGTGTTGTTAACTGTAGGATGGGCGCTCTACCTTACAAAACAATATGATGAAGCCATCAAGTTGGTTTACAAAATTTTGCAAAGACATGCAGAGCGTCAAGAGTGGTCTACAATAGCCACGAATATTGCTATCTGGAGTTATAAGAGCAGAGCCCTTAGTGCAAAAATCCCAGGGGACCTTTTGTTCGCCGCACGCCATTATGAAGGATCAGAACGAGCAGAAATGGCAAGTGATGCATATCACCTGGCAGGCAACCAATATCTAGAATACGCAAAAAAAACAATCGACAATGAATATTACTGGCAACAAGCAGCGGAGGCGTTTGAAATGGCTTCGAAACTGACTGCGAATGAGAAAAACAAATCAATAAACAATGGTTTCTCTGTGTCGTGTTATCTGAGTTATGCTGAAGAAATCACCACACCCTTTCTATATACAACAGGTCAAACCAGGCCTAATTTGATAGATTTTCGGGCAGCAGCTAAAGCTTATACAAGTGCTGGAAAAAATAGCGACGCAAAGAGAATGTATAGGAAGATTATTAGTTTAACCCCTTCAACAACTCAGAATATTCCTATTCATTCGCTGTTCATGATTGTCAGAACTTACGAAGAGCTTGGAATGGGTGATCAAGCACCAGTAGATTATCAAAAAATTGCAGAAGTATTTATAGCTAATCAACACGTCCTACAAAGCCCCCCTAATTTGGAAATAGCAGCCCAGGCTCTTGAAAAAGCGAACCAGAAGGATAAAGCTAGAGAATTCCTCATCAAAGCAGCCTCAGGTTTCGAACAACTTGCAACTGTTGCAGCCAACCAAAAAAACCCATCTTGGGGCCTTTGGAACCAGGCCGCTGAAGCTTATGGAAAACTTGGTATGGAGCAGCAAGCACAAGCCGCAAAAGATAGAGCAGCCTTACAGTATGTGTTAGAAAATCCAATGACAGTGTCGTCATCTTCCTCGCCATCAATCTCTATAAAGGAAGTTGAATAACCACGCGTGTACCACCAAGGGGCGATGATCTAAGGTAAATCTGTCCCCCATGACTGCGAATCGCATCACGCGCAATGCTCAGACCAAGCCCCACACCCCCTTGGTCCAAGTTGCGCGCCGAATCAAGGCGATAAAAAGGCCGAAAGACGTTTTCCCGCTCTTGTGGGGAAATGCCTGGCCCGTCATCATCCATAATCAACTGCCAGTAATGTTGGGACGTTTGGACTTGCAGGTGAAGAGTGTGCGAATACTTTTTAGCGTTTTCCAATAAATTCGTTAAACACCGGGTAAACAGTCCAGACTTTAGCGACACGACTAAATCGGCTGGGATTTCCAAAGCTACTTGAAAACTTTCATCTTTAAATTGTTGTGTCAGTTCATTTATCAAGCCAACAAGATCAACTTGCTTTATTTCCTCCTCACCGGCCCCGCGGGCATACGTTAAAAATCCCTCAACCATTTGCTTCATAATTTGCACATCTTGGCTTAAGGCTTGCTGGTCAAGATTTTCAGGCATTAAGGCTAACTGAAGTTTCATGCGGGTTAAGGGGGTTCGCAAATCATGGGAAACACCGGCCAACATTTCCAAACGGTCAGCCAACTGACGCCGCAATCGATCTCGCATCATTTGAAAGGCAAAACCGGCTTGTCGAACTTCCGTTGCCCCCTCTGGCTTAAAGGAGACAATCTCATCACCTTTACCAAAACTCTCCGCGGCCTGAGCCAGCCGTCGAATGGGGCGAATTTGGTTGCGCATAAACAAAGAGGCCACCAAAAACAACAAAATCGCCGAGCCCGTCGTCCAAATAAACACCAACGGTGTTGTCCGACTAAACAAGCGTTTTCGGGACAAGGTAACCTTTAAAAGCCCTTTTGAATTTAAAACCGATATATAGATAAAATTATTATCCATGCGCACATAATAGGGGGATTGTAGTTTTTGATCTAATGCTTCGCCTAAAAACTGATACAACCAACTGTTTCGGTGCAAGCCTGTTTTTGGCATTTTCCCGTTGGGTTCCAAAACCAGATGAAGGCTTAAGTTTTGCTGGGCCAGCGCATGAATACGCTTAAAATCATCATCTCGTTCAACCCAATGGACAACCAAAGCGATATCACCAGCAATTGTGTCGGACAATAATCGCAAAATGGTTTCTGTGTGACGATCAAAGAAAATATATCCTAAAACGACCTGCATACAAATTAAGGGGGTTACCAAAATGATAAGCGTACGGCCAAACAGGCTTTTGGGCAAAAACCGTTTAAAGGGACGCCAAGGGCGAAAATAGCGCTTTAATTTTGGCATATGACATAACCTGCTTTAAAAACTAACGAATACGATAAAAGTCTTTGGCACTCTGAATCATAATTTCAAACTCTTCCTCATGGGGTGTCGTTTCGTCAGCACCTTCAATAAATGTGCCACCAATAACGCCAACATCATTTTCAGGCGATCCTATAAGTTTTTTAGGAAACATTTGAAAAACACGTCTAACCTTAAAGCCACTTTTGGTTTTTCCAACCTTAAGATTGACAAAAAGTACATACTGTAAGTCTTGGACGTTTTGATTTTTCAACATAATTACATGGCCTTGAACAGGAAACATTTTGGTGTCTTTTGAAAGCTCCCTAGATCCAAGTCCTGTACAATTGAAGATAAATTGCGAATCAACTTGATCAAAATTTGTTATATTTTCCTTTTTAAAAGTAACTTTCCCATCCAAAGATTGTCTTTAGGGACTGCATCAAAAGAGCAGAGTCAACAAAAATGCCATCATCATAAACCACCATCTGGCGTTTTGTGGCGTTACCAAAATCCAAAATAACGTCTTTAGCGGGCTCCATCACAACACCAACAAAGGGTTCCAAGCCTGATTCTTGGCGTGTTTCAAAATAGATCGGTACAAATGAAACCCCTGCTTTAATGATAGGATGTTGACCTTTAGCGACCTTGACAAAAAAGCGGTAGGCTTCAGGGCCAATTTTATTGAGAATCTTTTGAAGTTTAGTACAATTGTCATGCAGACGAAGGGGGGAAATCAAACCACCCGCATTGTGGGAGGACAAACCATCAAATTTTTCAGCGATAATCTTGATATTTTTATAACCCTTGTTTACCAATTCCAGGGCTGTAAGCAATCCAATTATTCCAGCTCCAACAATGGTAATTTCGCTCTGTTCTGTTAGTTCAGAACCGGCTTCATCTTGCAATAACTCGATTACATATTCTGCTGCGCCGGGAGCCAGGCTCACTCCACTTTCTGCATGACCATAATTATTCGCTATATATTTTTTACCCACATGATTCACATCAAGGACAGGCGGCCCACGACGCATCGGCCGATAACAAATTATTTTTTCTCCAAGGTTAGCAACTTCCAACCTAGGCGGGGTTATGTGCCTAACTTCAATTTCCTTTTTAGGGGAATTGAAATAGAAGAACGCTGCGCCCCCCATTCCAATGGTAATAACTGCGGCTAGCACTTTATTTTTTTTGCTGCGTGCCATAAGGCCCTTTAGAAAATAATTTTAAAGTTAGACGATAAAAAAACTATATTTGTAGTTAGTTAACCGAATTTTAGCTAAAAGTAAACGTTGGCTTTCTTTATAATTTATCTTTAATTTACAATAATTACAGAAAAACTGGTTATCATAAGGGTGGCAGTGACAGTGGCATTGAAAAATTTTGACAACCTTTTTTTTGAAAGGTATAGTCTTGATTAAGCGGCGGGGTAGCTCAGTTGGTTAGAGCAGCGGAATCATAATCCGCGTGTCGGGGGTTCGAATCCCTCCCTCGCTACCACTTATAGCTAAATCTCAATCAGGAATAAATTCGTGAAGATCAATGGTAATTCTGTTCGTATTGGTAATGTAATTGAACATCAAGGAAAACTTTGGGTTGCCACGAAGACTCAACATACGCAACCAGGCAAAGGCGGCGCCTATATGCAGGTTGAACTGAAAAATTTGATTGATGGCACGAAAACAAATGAACGGTTTCGATCGTCGGAACAGGTTGAACGGGTATACCTTGACGAATCACCCTATCAATATTTATACGCCGAAGACGACAATCTGATCTTTATGGACCAGCAAACTTTTGAACAAATTACCTTATCGAAAGACTTTGTTGGGGATGCTGCTGCCTATCTTCAAGATGGCATGGTGGTGGATGTGTCATCCTATGAGGAGCGCCCCATCAGTGTGAAACTGCCTGATACGGTTATTTTAAGGATTACTGAGGCCGAGCCAGTGGTGAAGGGACAGACAGCTTCTTCATCGTTTAAACCAGCTATGTTGGAAAATGGCCTACGGGTCATGGTTCCCCCCCATATTGATTCAGGCATTCGCATCGTGGTCAACACGGCTGATAATACCTATGTGGAACGGGCGAAAGATTGACAGTCCACCACCTTTGAAAAAACGCCGAACAGGAATACTGAATATTGTTTTCATACCCCCTGATCAGCATTCCTTTCGGTGAAAATTTCAATCAGCGGTTGGTTGACGCCCTTATCAATCAGGCCGACTCTCCCCTTGATTTGGCGCAAACCCTCATTTTGGTTCCCAATCACCGCGCCATCCTTGGTCTAAAAAATGCTTTCCTGCAAAAAGCTCCTCAGGATAACCTGCTGCTTCCCAAAATTCTTTCCCTCAATGATCTGGGCGATCATAATCCGTTGGGAATTCCACTTATTGATGCCCTGCCCAAAAAGGTGGACAGCTGCAAACGGTTGGGCATCCTCAGTCAACTGATCCTTAAATTTCCTGGCTACACATCAACACCCCAGGCTTTAAAAGCAGCCCGATTGTTGGGAACCGTTTTGGATGAAATGCAGAGGTGGGGATTAGATTCCCGTAAGATTGAGACGATCGTCAGCACCGACTACGCCGAACACTGGCAGCTCAGCCTGGATTTTTTGAAAATTGTCACCCATCAGTGGCCACAGATTCTGCAGGAATTGGGCGCGATCGACGACCAAGCTCGGACCCATCAGGCCTTAAAGGCTGTGGCTACCTTTTGGAAGCATCACCCTCCGGTTCATCGGGTCGTTATTGCCGGGTCAACGGGGGCCACACCGGGCATTGCGTCCTTGATGAAAACAGTATTGACGTTACCAAAGGGCCAGGTTTTTCTGTATGGCCTTGATTCCCCTGAGGTGACTTATCCGCTTCCCCACCCTCAGCATGCCATCCAAAAGCTATTATCCGTTCTGGAGGTGCCTTCGGCGCAAATTTATTTCACCCGACCAACCTACCCTTTGGCCACCGATCGTCATCAGCTTGTGCAAAGGTCGACTTCATCAACACTGACAAAGGCCGATGGTAAGATCAAGCCCCCTCACCTGATTCCCTGCAGTAATCTGCAACAAGAAGCCAAAGTCATTGCGCTGATCATGCGCCAATCCATTGATACCACAACGGGCCCGATAGTTTTGGTGACCCCCAACCAGAATTTGGGCGATTGGGTTGAACAAGAATTGGCCCGTTGGGATTTAACGGCCAATCGATCGGATGCCTTGAAACTGGCCGAAACACCGCCAGCGCGATTCATGATCAGTGTGGCCAATTACCTGCAGAATCCAACTGTGGGCGGATTGCTTTGCATTCTGAAACACCCCTTTTGTGCCAAGGCCAGTGATCGAAAAACACACCTGGAAACCATACGGTCGTTAGAGATCACCATTATACGCCGGCCAAATTTTGAGTTTGAGGATTTGAGATCAGCCTTTGCGCAGTATCTTGACATTCTGTCTCTGCCAGACGCGCTGTCGACTTTAAACGATTTTTTGGATCATCACAGGGCCATCTGTGGAAAATTAACCGGCGACACCACGCCAACCTGCCCGCTTTGGCAACAAAACGATGGAGCCGCCTTAAAGGAATTTCTGGATAACCTTAACAATCAGGCGCCTTACTTTTCCGGGATTTCGAACCAAACTTATGCGGGGGTTTTCAAAACCCTGCTTGATCAAGCACCAGGGCTGCATAATACAAAAGGTATCGGATCGCGACTGCACATTCTAGGGACATTTGAATCACGCCTAAGCGATGCGGAGGTTATGATTCTGGGTGGTTTGAATGAAGACAGCTGGCCCCAGGCCCCCCAAGAAAATCCCTGGTTGAATCGGGCCATGCGCCAACAACTGGGTTTACCCTTACCGGAATGGTACATCGGGTTGTCGGCCCATGATTTTTGGGCTTGCTTTTACGCCCCCCAGCTTTACTTAACCCGAAGCTTGGAAGAGAACGGCGCGCCAACCCTGGCCAGTCGGTGGTGGCAACGTTTAGAGGCGGTTTATTTAAAGAATCAAACTTCTACCCCTCCAGACCCCTGGCAGGAATGGGCCGACCAATTGGTGCCCATTGCCCCCTCGATTGAATTAATGCCACCTGCCCCCTGCCCTCCAATAGAAGCGCGCCCAAAATGCCTGTACGTGACCGAGGTTGAACGCCTGATGCGTGACCCCTATGCCGTGTATGCAAAACATTGTTTGGGTCTGAAACCCCTGCCGTCTTTGACGCAGGATTCCCAGGCTTTAAAAAGAGGGCAGTTGATTCACACCGTTCTAGACCAGTATATACGGGCCAACGGGGGTCTGAGTCCTACCCTGGATCACCTGTTGAACTTTGCTTATCCTTATTTTCAAAAGGACCATACCAGTCGGACGTTTTGGTGGCAGCGCTTTCAAAAAATTGCAGCATGGGTGGTTCAAGAATGGCAGAGTGCTCCGGCCCTGAAACGCCTTAGCGAACATAAGGGGCATGTTTCCTTTGTCGTTGGAAACCATACAGTTGAAATCAAGGCCATCGCCGATCGGCTTGATCTGATGGAAACTCACGTCGCAGTTATTGACTATAAAACGGGTGCTGTGCCCAGTTTAAAAGAGATGAAGCAAGGACTTTCCCCCCAGCTGGGATTGGAGGCTTGGATGCTTTATCGACACGGATTCTCCGTGCCCCATGCCAAACACATTAAAGCAGCGTTGTGGCATTTGACGGGACAAAATCCCGCGGGAAGAGTCATTAATTTAGACATTACGGAAGAGTTTTTGGCAGATACAGAAACAGGTCTATATAACCTGTTCCTTACCTTTTTAAACGACCAAACCTCTTATTTCGCCTGCCCCAACCCTGATCACGCCCCCCATTACAACGACTACAGCCATCTGGAACGCCTTAAAGAGTGGCAGGGGTAGGCGCCGTGGTCTGTCGTCTTTCCTACAAAGTTTTTCTATTGAACATCCGAATCAAATTCAATTAGCATGAATGGTGAAGTTGTAAAATAGAAAGTAAACATGCGTAAAGATTATAAAAGGCTTAGTTTTTGGTTAACAAGTCTTTCAGTCATGTTCCTTTGTGTTCTTAGCATGCATGGCTTAACAAATCGGTCTTATGGGTGTGAAATTGGAAGTGAATCAGACAATTCAACACGTAAAATCAGACAAATTGAAGTTTCTCCTTATGATCCGGAAAATCCTCCTATAAGCATCGAAGAGAAACTTGTAAGAGGGAAGAAATTCAACAGAATACTTTTTTTAAATCAATTTCTCATAACAGCTCTCACGGGGGCAGCTTTTTTGAAACCAGCACTGTTCTATGAAGCCATAACCGGATCGGCTCTTTCTTTATTTTTAACAACCTATATCCCGTCTCAGGAAGAAGATGATGAATTAAGCGCTGAAATTAAAAAAGCCCGACCATGTTTACAGGAAAAGCTTGATAGGCTGAATCGTTCCTATCAACGTGAAAAATATAGATTTTGCCTCATTTATGCTATGGAATTATCCTTGGTCTTTTGTGTTGCAGTTTTCAGACCGGACTAGCGTCGATGTACCAACGCTTTACAAGAAATTGATCACATCAAATACATAAACCTGCTTATTTTAAAATAATCCCCCTAGAATATAGAGAAGATCAAGTCGTCATGCGTAAAAATTTTAACCCCCCCCTCAATCTTTTATTAACAAAAATGACAGCAATATTTTTTTGTATCTTCGTTCAAGATAGCCTAACAAATCAGATTCAATCTGCTGATTTTGAAGGCGACGGACACCATCAAAAATGCAGAATCAGGAATCGTAAAGTATCTGAGGCACCTTCAGAAAGTTCATTCAAACAACTTGAACACGACATTAAGTCTACCTCTAGATTAGCCATGGTTCTTGGCTTCTTCCAACCTTTACTGACATGGCGGGCGGGATGTTACATGTGGAATTATGACCAATTTCCAAAAATTCCGCCTCATTCCATAGCGGCTATGGGACCAATGGCTGTGGTTTTTACCTATGGTGTTCTTAAGTATATTCACGACAAAAATACTGCATTTGATCAACAAATTTCAAAGGTTTCAGCCCATCAGCGCGGCAACATTGATAAGTTGAAGCATCGTTTTTCAATTGAAAAAAATATAATTCTTACCGTAATTGCGTTAGAGTTTTGCTTGCTGACTTATGGAATAATTTTTGAACCTGATATCATGTCAAATATCTTTCCTGGCCCTAAAAAGTAGGCTGACAAAGACAAGATGAATCAACATACAGGAAACTGGTGACCGCATTAACCGCACAAAAACAAGCAGCTGACCCTGGGGCAAGCTGTTGGGTCGCCGCCTCGGCCGGCACGGGGAAAACCAAGGTCTTGATTGATCGCCTGGCGAGATTGCTGTTGCTGGGGTTTCAAGCCGAAAGCATTTTGTGCATTACCTTCACCAAAGCGGCTGCCACCGAAATGCAGCAACGCCTTTTGCAGAAATTGCAAAGCTGGGCCGTGTTCGAGCCTGATGCGTTAAAAGAGGACTTATCTAGTCTTTTGGGCCATCCCCCTGATGCGTCTGTGATTCAGCGCGCCCAACACCTTTTCTTTCAGACTTTGGATGCGCCCGGGGGTTTAAAAATACAAACCATCCACAGTTTTTGCCAGGGGTTGCTGCAGCGTTTTCCGCTGGAGGCTGGCATTGACCCCTGCTTTCAACTGATTGAAGAAACCACCGCCAATGAATTGTTAGGGCGGGCTCAGCAGCACGTTCTTGAAAATCCGTCCCCCAATCTGCAATCGGCCTTGAATTACTTAACAGGGGAACTTTCAGAAAATCGTTTTGAAGAGATGTTGGAAAGTTTGCAGGGTCAACGCGCCCAGTTTCACGAATTTTTAAACCAACACCCAAGCTTAGAAGCCTATCAACAGGTCCTGGAACAGTCTTTCTTAAATGAACCGGCGCCGCCTGCCCCTGTGGATTGGGATTTGTTGTGCGCGACGATGATGGATCATGGGACTGACGCTGATCAGAAGATGGCGGCACGGCTCCATCAACCCCACGACAACACCATCTTCTTGACCCAAGAGGGGCAAGTTCGGCAGAAATTAGCTAGTAAGCAGTTTGAAAGATCCTTCCCCGATCTTTTTGAGACTTTATGTCAGTTTGCAAAGTCGGTTTATCAGGTTGACCAATATGCCAAAACACAACACACCATTGAAATAACCCTGGCGTTTTGCCAAGTTGCCCAAGCCATTTTTGAAGCTTACCAGGCGGATAAACACCGCCAAGGCCTGCTTGATTTCGAGGACCTTATTGCCCTGACGCTTCGCCTTTTACAAAAACCAGGTATCTCTGACTGGGTTTTTTATAAATTAGACGGTGGATTTGATCACATCTTGGTGGACGAGGCTCAAGATACAAGCCCAACCCAATGGCAAATTTTGCAACAGCTGATATTGGCACTGCTGACCCCTGATGTCCTGCAACGAACGTTATTCGTGGTGGGTGATATCAAACAATCGATTTACAGCTTTCAAGGCGCCAAGCCATCCATTTTTAATAAGTTGCGACCGGAATTCAAAGCTTATTTGACCAGCCAGGAAAGGCGCTGGCACGATATATCTTTGGATGTTTCGTTTCGAACCACGCCCGCTGTCTTAGCCATCATTGATGAAATTTTCAAAAAAAATCCCGATGGGGTTCAATTCTTAAAAGAAGAAATCAGGCATGTTAGTCATCGACGGGATGCCCCAGGTCTGGTGGAGCTTTGGCCCCTTATTCAGGTGGATGATGATGTTGAAGAGACGATCTGGCCCCTGCCTCTTGACCAAAGACCTATGATTTCTGGCGGCGCCCAATTGGCCGATCAAATCGCCACTAAAATTGACACCCTGTTGAAAAGCCAGATTATTTTACCCAGCACTCAAAAGCCTGTGCAACCTGAGGATATTCTGATTTTGTCCAGACGGAGGGGACCTTGGATTCCGTTGCTGTTACAGCAGCTTAAAAAACGCCATATACCCGTGGCTGGCGTCGATCGCCTTCGTCTAAAGGATCACATTGCGGTTCTGGATTTATTGGCGTTGGGGCGATTTTTATGCCTTCCTCAGGATGATTACAGCCTGGCCTGCGTTCTAAAAAGTCCGCTAATCAATAACGGCTATGGCCTTTCGGAAGATCAGCTGTTCATCTGGTGCCACACCCGCGATGGTAGCCTGTGGCAGTCTTTATTGAATCATCAAGGGGACGACCCAGCATATCAACAAGCCGTTTCTTTTTTGAAAAAGCACCTCGGGCGCGTTGATTTTGATGACCCGTTCGTTTTATTCCACGACATTCTAAGAGAAACAGAGGGCGCCTTTACAGCCCGCTTAGGCCCCGAATGCCAGGAAATTCTGTCAGAATTTTTGCAACAAGCCCTTGATTACCAACACAGTCACGCCGCGAGTGTGCAAGATTTTATTGATTTTATGGATGCCCAAGAAACCGACATTAAACGCAGCATCTCGTCAGAGGCGAATCAAGTCCGGCTTATGACCATTCATGGGGCCAAAGGATTGCAGGCGCCCGTGGTTATTTTGGCCGACAGCGGAGACCACCCCACCCTTCAAAAAGATCTGTTTATTTGGGACGAAGACGAAGTGCCTTTGTTCCTTGTGAAGCCAACCCAAAAACAGCAATCAGAAATCATCGCGCATCTTAAAAGCAAAAGCCTGGATCAGGCCATGCAGGAACAACGGCGTCTTTTGTATGTGGCCATGACGCGGTCTCAAGATCAGCTGTATATTGCTGGTATGGCAAAGAAGGCAAAGGCTGGTGAATGGTATGACCTGCTCAACGAAGTGTTGGAGGATGTGGGTCAGAAAACGTCTGAAGACGGTTGGATTTTCCAACCGACGCCTTTTCAAAAAGCAATGGCCCTATTTCCTTCACAAGGTAAAATTGAGGCGCCCGCATGGTTTCGCGAACAACCTGATCAAGCTTTATGGTTGAATAAAACCAAAGAATCACCAAAAGAGATGGCCTCTGATCAACAAACCCGGGGCATTTTAATGCATCGTTTGTTAGAGGTCGGAACGCCCACGACCGATATCACGGATTGGTGCCAGCGCCATGATCCGATGGGTCTGATCACACCGCAAGATCAAGAAAACCTTCTGAAAATTTTAACACATCCCGACTATCACCTGTTTTTCGGACCCCAATCAGTGGCCGAGGTTGACGTGAAGTCGGGCAGTTTTATGGGTCGCATCGATCGTCTTGTAGTCACCGACACCACGGTTTTTATTTTGGATTATAAGACAGGGGCGATTTCATCCACCATGCCCCCGGCTTACAAACAACAACTCGGCGACTATGCTAATGCGATGCAGAAACTGTACCCCCATCATGCTGTGCGCACCTTTTTACTGTGGACAGATGGGCCAGAACTTGTGGAGATTCTATAGTTTCAACAGACCACGGAATTTTCTGTTAAATCTTGTCCTTTCTTGAGTTTCTTCTTCACTTGGTTCGTAGATGTCACTACCATACTCTTCATCCTCGTCACTGTTATAGTCATAGCTGAGGTCCGAAAGCCGTTTTAGATGATTTAAATCAGAAAGCTTAATCAAGTGCAAAATAGTGGGACTTAGCCATAGGGCTTCGATTGAAGCAGGGAAACTACCTACCATACCCTTAACAACTGTTGCTGACGTTTTGGTAAAGTGACTGACAGTATATTCTGCGTTGTTCTGGGAACTGCTTGATGACGAATTTAAAATTGGACTGATTTCTTTCAAGTACTGAAGGTCAAGTGTTTGAAGAACCGTAAGATGCGAAAAGCTTACAGGCGGCTGCCCAAGTCTAGCGTTTCGAATTTTTAAATATTTAATTCCCGTTGGCAAATAAGGGACGTATTTGTTCAATTGAAGTGCAGAATTATTATTCGATGGGGAAAAATCTAGTATCTTTAGATTCACAAGGCGTTGTAGATCATTTGGGTCAATATCGTCCCCATCCACTTTTTCCATAGTAATTTCCACAATACTGATGGGGAGATTTTTAAATATGTTTCCTACACCTTTGGTTTGGTCATGAAAACACAATTTTGTAAGCTGTGCGCAGCTGTTAAAAATAATTGAGCAACCACCCATATAGCAATTAAAATCTAGGGTTTTAATTGTAGGGGCGACATAACACAAAATCTCATTAATAATGTGGGTTGGGGTTTTTTCCGGCAGAATAAGCTCTTCACATCCTGGAAATCGTTGGAACACAGAACAGGATAAATCTTCAGGTTGTGCTACTAAGCATAAATTTATATTTCTAATTATACGGAGACTAACCTTTGGATCTACGTGTTTCCAAAAATTATTAAAACAATCTGTATTACCACTTTCAAAAAAATCAAAATATTGAAGTGCTGAGAAGCGTCCCAACAAAGTCCAGTCTTTAAGTACCAATTGAGCAAGAATATTCCCGGGAAAAATAAAAGATGTGAGTTTTTTATCGGGGATGTAAGTCAAGATCGCCTTCGCCACTTCATAATGAATTTGAAATATTCTAAGCGTTTCAATATTCTTAAAACGTGAGAAGAGAACCCCATCTTCTTCCCTAATATTAGCAATTGTTATATTTAAATCGGTAATTGTATCTGGCAGCATCCACAGATTATCCTGTGTTATCGCTACGTCTAAAAGATTCGCTACTTTCAAACGATGAAAAAAAGGTAACGAGATTTCTATAGGAGGTACTATGCTCCCCGAACTGAGAGAACCTATCGAAAGCTTCTCTAAATCCTTGCTCAAATATCTCAGACCCAAGCTTAGCGTTTTCGGATCTAAAACATTAATATCAATCTTTGTAAGATTTGAAAAATTACCCAGCAAGGAAAAATACTCAAGAATATGTAAGGTAAGCGCACATGAAGTGTCTAAATACCATTCTGCATTCCATCTAATACGCTTCACCCCAGTAAGAAAAGGGGATTGGGTTTTCAGGGATTGATTAATCAGATACTGAAAATCTTGTAGAATTGAGTTGTTAATCACAAAATCTAAGTTCTCAAATGATGGACTTTGTAACAAACACCCACGGAATCGCTTGTCAGTGGCCAACCAATTCAAAAAGCTCGTTTTATCTAGAAAGTCTGCTATGTCACAAAGAAAGACATCTCTAAGCCTTGATAAGGGAGACACCGCAGAAGATGATGATGAAGAAGACGAACTCTCGAAACATTGGCGCTTGTCTACATCAGTGACATCAGAGGAATTTGAAGATGGAGATTCTTCGATCAAAGGGCGCTTCTTCCCAGAGATCGAGACAGTCGATTTTGCCTGGGGTTCCTGCTCTATCGCCATATTATTCGATGCAGCCTGCAGATTGCCTGCAAAGAAATAAATTAAAACTGTCCCCAGCACCAAAAATCTTTTACTCATACCCTATAAAATTCTTATTAATCGTTATAAGGTTTTATTCATACAGAGGTTAAATTGTGTGCGCCAGCTTTTTATACAGAATCTAAATCTTTTATAACCAAAGCCACATCCAGCATGCGATTCGAAAAGCCCCATTCATTATCATACCATGACAGAACACGGCAGAACTTATCACCCACCACCTGGGTTTGATCCAGATCAACAATAGAACTATGTGAGTCATGGTTGAAATCGCATGATACCAATGGCACGTCAACCACTGCCAAAATGCCTTTCAAAGGTCCCTGGGCAGCTTGTTTTAAAGCGTCGTTAATCGCCGTGGCAGTGGTTGGTTTAAGACTGTTAAATGTAAAATCAACTACAGATACATTAGCCGTGGGCACGCGAATGGATGTGCCATCCAGTTTCCCTTTTAAGTCAGGCAAAACCAACCCAACGGCTTTGGCAGCCCCTGTTGAGGTGGGGATCATAGACAAACCAGCTGCACGTGCGCGGCGCGGATCACTATGCAGGGTGTCAACGATGCGCTGGTCGCCGGTATAGGAATGAATGGTCGTCATATAGCCGCACTCAATCCCAACAGCCTGATGTAAGACAGACGCCAGCGGAGCCAGACAGTTGGTTGTGCAGGAGGCATTGGATAAAATCAGATGCTCTTTTTGAATCTGTTGGTGATTAACGCCGTAGACAACAGTGATATCGGCGCCTTCAGCCGGGGCTGAGATCAAGACCCGTTTGGCCCCTGCTGTTAAGTGTTTGGCCGCATCGTCGCGTTTTGTGAACCGGCCGGAACATTCAAAGACCAGGTCAATGTTGTGCTGTGCCCAGGGCAGTTTTTCAGGGTTCGGTTCAGCCAACAAGTGTATGGGCCCAAAGCCTATATCCAGGGTCTGATCAGTAAGATGAATGGGTCTTGGAAAACGACCATGGACGGAGTCATATTGCAACAGGTGTGCATTGGCAGCCGCCGACCCCAAATCATTAATCGCAACAATCTGAATATCTTGGCGGTTTGATTCTGCTAACGCCCGTAAAACCATGCGCCCAATGCGCCCAAACCCGTTAATTGCAACTCTTATTGTCATTTTTTTTCCTTTTCTAAAAGCTTCTCGTTAATCTTCTTTATCACTTGATCTACGGTTATGCCGAATTGTTCATACAGAACGCTGGCGGGGGCGGAGGCACCAAAACCATTCATGCCTATAAAAATATCATCGGATCTTAAATAGCTGGACCATCCAAAAGCGCTGGCGGCTTCTATACCGACGCGCAGGCCTTTCCCCAGAACTTGTTGGCGGTATTCCTTTGGCTGTTGGTCAAACAAACGCCAGCACGGCAGGGAAACGACATGACTTTGAATCCCTTGCGCTTCTAATTGTTGGTGAGCGTCAAGGGCGATCCCAAGCTCTGACCCTGTGGCAATTAAAGTCACCTGGGATGCTGACGCATTCCCCCGAACCACGTACCCGCCTTTGGCGCATAAATTTTCAGAAGTATGGCTTAAGCGCGCCGGCGTAATTGCCTGACGACTCAGGGCCAAAACGGACGGGGTTTGCCGCTGTTCCAGGGCCAATTGCCAGCATTCAGCCACTTCTACCCCATCTGCCGGCCTGAAAACATTCACATTTGGAATGGCGCGCAAACTGGCCAGGTGTTCAATGGGTTGATGGGTCGGACCATCTTCACCCAAACCGATCGAATCATGGGTCAACACATAGATAACGCCTTGCTGCATCAATGCCGACAGACGAAGGGCTGGGCGCAGATAATCACTGAACACCAAAAACGTTCCGCCATAGGGAATGAACCCGCAATACAGGGATAACCCGTTCATGGCGGCAGCCATACCATGTTCGCGAATACCGTAATTGACATAATTGCCACTGAAATCTTCGGCTGTAACTGCGTGGTGAGTTTTGGTCTTGGTATTGTTCGACCCGCTTAAATCCGCTGATCCGCCCACCAGGTTGGGAAGCTGTGGCACCAAGGTTTCCAAAACTGTTTGCGACAATTGTCGGGTGGCCTGTTTTGGCTGCTCGTTTGCAAATTTCTCTTTTAGGGCATTAAGGGGTTGGTGCCAATCAGCACTTATCGCCTTCTTAAGCTTAGTTATTTGTTCAGGCGTCACCTGTTGATAACGATCTTGCCATTGCTGATAGGTTTGCTGATGACGCTGACCAATAGCCCGCCACTCAGCCAAAATATCCGCAGGGATTTCAAACGGAGGATTCGGCCAATTTAAAGCTTTTCGTGTAGCCTCGACTTCTGCCGCACCCAACGGACTGCCATGACTGGACGAGGTGCCGGCCTTAGTAGGCGCCCCCTTGGCGATGGTCGTTTTGCACGCAATCAGGGTTGGGCGATCATGGGTTTGAGCTTGGCTGATGGCATCTTGAATTTGTGCCGGATCATGGCCATCAATGCGCATGGCCTTCCACCCACTGGCCTGGAAACGTTGCAGGGCATCGTCTGAGGTTGACAAGCTGGTTCTGCCATCGATGGTAATATCGTTATCGTCAAACAGTACAATCAACTTATGAAGCCGCAAATGCCCTGCCAACGAGATGGCTTCTTGACTGACGCCCTCCATCAAGTCCCCATCACTGGCAATGACATAGGTAAAGTGGTTGATCAAATCGTCCCCAACGCGAGCGTTCATCAATCGTTCACCCACTGCCAACCCCACAGCCGTTGCCAGCCCCTGACCCAGCGGACCGGTCGTGGTTTCAATGCCTGGCATATGGCCATATTCAGGGTGCCCAGCCGTTAAACTGCCCCACTGGCGAAAAGACCTGATCTGATCCAATGTGCATTCAGGATGCCCTGTCAAATAAAGCAAACTGTACAACAGCATTGACCCATGACCCGCTGACAAGACAAATCGATCACGATTCGGCCAGTCCGCATCGGTTGGATTGAATCTCAGAAAGTCCTTAAACAAGACTGTGGCCACATCAGCCATGCCCATGGGCATACCTGGATGGCCCGACGCTGCCTTTTCAACAGCATCAAGGCTCAAGATACGAATGGCATTGGCTAAAGCGTTGTGAGAAATTGTCATGGTGATTAAATCGCCGAATCGATCCACTCAACAAGCTTGTTCTTGGGCATGACGCCTGTTTTTTGGGCAACAACTTGACCATCTTTAAAGATAAGCAGAGTTGGAATACTGCGTACACCAAACGCGGCAGGCGTTGCAGAATTTTGATCAATATTTAATTTCACAATCTTTATTTTATCAACCAACCCCGGAGCAGCGTCTTCCAAAATGGGTAACATCATTTTACAAGGGCCGCACCATTCTGCCCAAAAATCAACCAAAACAGGGATGGATGATTGCAAGACGTCGTTTTGAAAGGTTGCGTCGGTTGTTTGTCCTAAAGCCATAAAAAAAGTCCTTTTTAAATTTCTGTTGTACCTTCCCATTTTTCATTTCAAACGGTCAACGATATTTCTAACGGATTTGAATTGGGTACATACCCCATTCAAACCATTTCCCAGCTTTTTCTATTTGATCTTTTTCCCATAAAAGGCGGCTCAAAAGCCTTAAATAGAATAGCTATTCGCAGCTTTCTCACCTTGTTTCTGGAAAAAACCTCTGCCATAAAATTCCCGAAAAATGATTTGAATTGGGTAGAGCAAAAACCTCTGCTATAAAATTTCAAGAGATTATCTGAAAACGATGCACGTTAAAAACAAAGTATGACGCCCTTACCCCCTTCCAACCCTTCCAAGAAACTTTCCATCGACTGTTTGTTCGTTGCATTCATATGCTTCGTGCTGTTCAGCCTTCAATTAGGCAATCGTCCGTTTGCGACCCCTGACGAAGGACGGTATGTAGAGATTCCCCGTGAAATGGTGGCAACCGGCGACTGGGTTACGCCCCGATTGAATGGCGTGAAATATTTTGAAAAACCCCCTTTTCTTTATTGGTTACAAGCCTGCAGTTTTAAAGTCTTTGGTCTCAACGAATTTGGCATGCGCCTGTGGATTGTATTATTTGCCACCCTGGGATGCGTTGCAACCTACGCCTTTGGCCGATCCATTTTTGACCGCACCACGGGCTTAATGGCCGCAGGTATTTTGGCAACGACAGCTCTTTATTTCAGCCTGGCCCGGTTAATTATTCTTGATATGGTAGTCAGCACTTGGGTCACGCTGGCCCTTTTTTGTTTTTATCAGGCTTTATCGAAACCAGCATCCCAGAACCGTCGCCTTTGGTTTTATGGGTTTAGTGCAGCTTGCGCGTTCGGAGTTTTGACCAAAGGGATTATGGCCCTGGCTGTACCAGGCCCCTTAATTGTTTTGTGGCTGACTTATACACGCCAATGGCGTCTTGTGCTGCCCCTTTACTTCGTTGGGTCCTGTGTCGTGTTCCTAGCTATAACGGCTCCTTGGCACATTCTGGTTAGTTTAAAGAATCCAGAGTTTGCCTATAAGTATTTTATTGTGGAGCACTTCCTGCGGTATACCACCTCCATTCACGCTCGCTACAAGCCTGTCTGGTTTTTCCTTCCCATTACGTTGGTTGGTCTGTTGCCTTGGACAACTTTTTTGTATGACGCCTGGAAAACGTTTTGGGGTCGAAGGACCTCCCCTTTGTACAGCTACTTATGGATGTGGATCGGCTGGGTTTTGTTATTCTTTTCCGTTTCCAATTCCAAACTCATCCCTTATATTTTGCCCATTTTTCCACCCCTGGCCCTTTTGGTAGCTCACAGTCTGCGTGAAGCCTGTCAAAATCGCTCACACATGGTTTTTTATCGGCACAGTTTTGTGATGATCATTCTGGGGATGTTAGGCTTCATAGTGCCTAATGCTTTGCCTGAGGTTCTAGACGAAAAAATAGGCCTGATACCGTATATTTATGGCTTAAGCGGCCTGTTTCTGGCCCATGGCTTTTCGGTTGTTATTTGCTTAAAACGCGACTCAATCACAAGCGCCTTGTCAAGCATTGGTGTAACGGCCGTGATTATGACAGTTATTTTAGGGGCTGCAGCCCCCCATGTGCAAAGGCCGTCTCTTAAAGGGCTTGTAAATATCATTTTAAAAGAACAAAAACCAGGCGAACCGATCGTTAGTTTTCTAACCTATTACCAAGATTTACCTTTATACAGCCAACAACGGGTCATGGTTGTGGGGGCAAAAGGCGAGTTGGATTTTGGAACGACTGTTGAAGACACAACGGAATGGATCGTCACCGAAGAAGCCTTTTTACAAAAATGGCAAGCGGCCCAAAGGGGAGGCCATAAGATTTGGGCGGTAGGTCGCCTGCATGATGTGGAAGTATTTCAACGAAAAAACACCGGCTTTCATTTCGGCATTACTAGCATTGACGGACCAAATGTTTTATTTCATAATTAATACACTGGTCAGAAAGAAATAAGAGTAAAAGTGTGAAGAAAGCCGCGTTAATAATTTCGTTATCGATGATTGCAATAAATACCCCTGTCTTAGGAATGGACGCCGCTGAGATAGATACAAAATCCCCAGAAGAGATATGTTTTGCGGCTATCAACAAAATAAGAAGCTTCATAGAGGCTGATAACACACAAAAGACCCTAGACTCGCTTGATGGGGAAACTGTGGCGCCTATAATTGAAAAAAATCAGGACGCGAAAGAACTTCTACAAGCATTTCCTGAAAAATATTTAGATGACTTACCTAAAATACTTGGCATGCCTCACCACAAAGGCCACTTTACTGAGGATTTCGTACCAAAATACACCAAAATTTGCAAAATCTTAAAAGAAGCAAAACATGCACTAAGTTTAAAAGAAGGCGATCTCAAAGCACTCGCAGAGAAATTTACAGTTAAGGTTAATGAAGACGCCGTTGCTTCAAACGCCCCTAACAGCAGCCTTTCTTCCGCAATAGCCGTACCCACGCTTACCCAAAAAAGACATTGTTGTTTTGCTTGGTAAGGACAATTTTGGGGAAATAGAAGTTAAATTACGCTTGACATTTTTTTGACGCTTTTATAGATATTAGACTATGATCCAAAGTTCTTATTCTTCAAATCTCTGTTTTCTTTACAAACATTAGGGTTTGCATCATGGCGATTGCACTGAAAATTAGTTTAGTATTCTAAAAATTATTTCCTAATTTTTTATTCGGCTTTTCTGCTGTTCTATCCGTTGTTATTATTCTTTTTTCTCAATAAAGAAAAAGGAAACAGGGATGCAGTTATCAGATACTTTCCTCAAACATTTTGAACCTCTTGCCGATCCTCGTATTGATAACCACAACAAGCTTCACAAATTGCACGATATCTTGGTAATAACAATATTGGCCACAATTTGTGGCGCTGATAACTGGGTTGATATTAGTGAATTTGGCAAAGCCAAATACGATTGGTTATCAACATTTCTCGAGCTGCCTAATGGTGTGCCATCTCATGATACTTTTGGCCGTGTGTTTTCCATACTTGACCCAGAGCAATTTGAATCCTGCTTTTATGCATGGATCAAGTCACTCTCTATCGATGTTAATTCTGAGATTATTGCTATTGATGGAAAAACGCTACGGGGTTCTGGCAACAGAAGAAAAGAGAAAAAAGCCCTACACATTGTAAGTGCCTGGGCAAGCAATCAAAGTCTTCTTTTAGGGCAAGTTAAAACGGATGAAAAATCCAATGAAATTACAGCCATTCCAAAATTACTCAAGATGATTGATGTTACTGGTAGTACAGTCACCATTGACGCCATGGGTTGTCAGCAGTCAATTGCTGAAGAGATCTTAATTCAAGGTGCAGACTACGTATTAGCTCTAAAAGATAATCAACCGAAGCTTCATGAAATGGTCAAGGCAATTTTCCATATAGGAGAATCACGTCAGTACAAGAAGATGCTTAATCGACGGAAAGTAGAGAAGATCCATGATCATGGTCGCATAGAAACACGTCGCTATACATTAGTATCAGCACGCGATCCGGCAGTATTTCAACTTCGTTGGCCTGGGTTAAAGGGTGTTGGCATGCTTGAAACAACACGCACAACTAATAATCAGGTTGAGCGTAGTACCCGCTACTTTCTAACAAGTTTAGCCTATGAAAATATTGATCAGTTTATGGTTGCTGTCAGAAAACACTGGAACATAGAAATTAACCTGCACTGGTCTTTGGATGTAGGTTTTAGGGAAGACCATAACCAGGTGCATGTTGGCCACGCGGCCAAGAATTTGGCTGTCATGAGACGTATTGCTTTGAATCTACTCAAGCAAGAAAAAACGAATAAACGAGGGGTGAGCTGTCGACGGAAGGTAGCAGGCTGGGACAACAAATACTTATTGAAAATTCTAACCGCTGACCACAATTTAAAGCGCGTTTGAGCGGATTGACTGATATAAACGGTAAGTCTTTTAAAGGGGAGGATAGTGTCTAAAAATAAAAAAAACAGGAAGTAGATCTCTCAAAACCTACAAAATCAAATCAATCTACAAAAGTTTGAGAAATAGCAGAAACCGTAATTTTAAAAACTAGGCTGAGGAGATGTCAGTGCAATCGCCATGGGGCTTGCATGCCTATTTTTTATTAAATGAAAATTTAGAATATATCCTTAACTTTTTAAGAGTTTAAGGAAGAAAATAAACCTTTATCCAAAGAGAATAAGATGATTATAAAATATGAAGATTTCGAACAAGTTGATTTACGCTCTGGAACGATTATCAAAGCGGAAGAATTTCCAAGAGCAAAAAAACCCGCCTATAAAGTTTGGGCAGATTTTGGCCCTGAAATTGGTATTAAGCAAACATCAGCTCAAATTACTGTTCACTATTCCCTTTCTTCTTTAATAGGCAAGCAAATTATTGGTTGCGTTAATTTAGAGCCAAAAAATATTGCTGGATTTTTATCCGAATTTTTACTGGTTGGTATTTCAGATGAACAACAAGCAGTCTGCCTAGCAACAGTCGACCCTAAAGTTCCCAATGGGAATAAATTATTCTAGAAGTTTTGTGGGCAGGAAAAAACCTTTATCTTTCATTTAAGAAGGGTAATTTCTTTTTTTGCCACCCTCCACCCAAATACAGGGTGGGGGACTTGACCCTCTTTCATCAGGGTGACATAAAAGTTTTGCCAGCCTTCATTTTTCACAAAATAACTTGACAGTTAAGGACGAAAAACGGTACACAGAACAATGTTGTCCTGTGTGTTATACAGGCTTCGGAAGTTATTTATCAATTTTATTTAGGGTCGTGATTCATGTTCGCAATCATTAAAACCGGCGGTAAACAGTACCGAGTTACACAAGATAAGGTTATTCGTGTCGAGAAGCTAGAAGCCTTAGCAGGAGATAGCATTTCTCTAGATCACGTTTTGATGGTTAATGATGGCACGAATACCAAGATTGGCGTTCCTGTTGTTGCAGGGGCCAGAGTAGAAGCCACTGTGGTAGAGCAGATGCGCGACAAGAAAATCATCGTTTTCAAGAAAAAACGTCGCCAGAATTATCGCCGCAAAAAAGGTCACCGTCAGCATCTGACAGTGTTAAAAATTAATAAAATCATTGTGGGCTAAGCAAAGACTAATTAAGGAGTTTTCATCATGGCAACGAAAAAAGGCGGCGGCAGTTCGCGAAACGGTCGGGATTCAGAAAGTAAACGACTGGGTGTAAAAAAGTTTGGGGGCGAACAAGTTTTGTCCGGTAACATTATTATTCGTCAACGGGGAACTAAGTTTCATCCCGGTAAAAATGTTGGTTTAGGCAAAGACCACACAATTTTTGCAACTACCAGTGGCGTTGTACAATTTTCCAAAGGACGTAATGATCGTTCCTTTGTTTCTATTATTCCTGCTTAGTTAAAAATTTAAACTAGAAATTAATAAGCCCTTTTAGTGACATGATCGTTAGGAGGGTTTTTTTATGTGTGATTGAATGGGTATATAGCTAATTCGATATGAAGAGAGTACAAGGCGCCCAAGTGTCGAGGAGCGGAGTGTACTAATTGTACATGAGCACCTAAGATCACGCCGGGCAACGCCGTAATCGTTTTATAAGGGACTGGCTATAGATGGCGGAGGAGGTGGGATTCGAACCCACGGTACGTTCACACGCACAACGGTTTTCGAGACCGCCCCGATCGACCACTCTGGCACCCCTCCGCGAATCTTCATCATAATCATCTGGGTGTAGGTTTCAAGACAAAAACTTGGTATAAGGTATCAAACCTTACAGAAAGAAACTTTATGTCTTTGGATGAAGCCGCCCCGATTGTCCCCACTGTTTACCTTATTGATGGGTCAGGGTTTATTTTCCGGGCATTTCATGCGTTGCCTCCCCTAAGCAATCCGGAAGGCACACCGGTGGGTGCAGTGTATGGGTTTTGTAATATTTTGTTGCGATTTATGGAAAAATTGCAACACAACCACGTCCATGATTTTTTAGGCGTCGTGTTTGATGCGGGCCGCCAAACCTTTCGCCAGAAAATTTATCCTGATTATAAGGCCCATCGGCCAGACGCACCAGCCGAACTGGTTCCTCAATTCGCCTTGATTCGTGAAGCCTGCGACGTTTTGTCTGTGCCCTATATGGAAGCCAGTGGATTTGAGGCTGACGATTTGATTGCAAGCTATGCCCTGGCCGCCAAACAAAAGGGGTACCAGGTGGTGATTGTCTCATCCGATAAGGATTTCATGCAACTGGTTGATGCCTCTGTACAGATGCTTGACCCCATAAAAAATCGGCGTATTGGCACGCCAGAGGTTTTCGAGAAATTTGGCGTGGAGCCTGGCCGCGTGATTGATGTTCAGGCGTTGATGGGGGACAGTTCGGATAACGTGCCCGGTGTGCCTGGCATTGGCCCCAAGACCGCCGCTGAACTAATTCAACAATTTGGTACGTTAGAACAACTTTTGCAGCATGCCCATACCATTAAGCAAACGAAACGACGCGAAAGTTTGCAAACGTATGCCGAACAAGCCCGCATTTCAAAGCTGTTGGTCACATTAGACCAACAGGTGCCATTGCCGTTGGATTTTGAACAATTGCAACCCCGCCAGCCCGATCCTATTCTCTGCCAAAATTTTTTCCAAAAGCATGGCTTTAAAACTTTATTGAATAAGTTTAAATCGCCAAACATGCTTTCTGTTGCTGCCCCCTCTCCTTCATCGAAGAATTATGAAAGGGTCGACACGATGGAGAAATTAGAGGAGTGGATTCAGCTGATTCATCAGTCTTCTGTGCTGGCAATTGACACAGAAACGACAGGGTTGAATATTCAAAAGGCTTCATTGGTTGGCATATCCTTAGCCGTTGAACAGGGTGACGACATTGGTGCCTGTTACATTCCTTTGGCCCATCAAAGCGACGAACCGCAGCTGTCTTTGTTGTCTGTGACCGGAGCATTAAACCCTTTCTTAACCGACCCGGGCCTTTTAAAGGTGGGCCATAATCTAAAATATGACTTGGGAATTTTGGCGAAATATGATCTGACGATTGACCCCATCACCGATACGATGTTGATGTCCTATTGCCTGGATGCTGGCAAGAACGGTCATGGTATGGATGAGCTGGCATCTCGTCACCTCAACCATCAAACCATTCGGTTCGAAGACGTAGCCGGCAGCGGTAAAAATCAGAAAATATTTGACCAAGTGCCACTGGATCAGGCGACGCCTTACGCGGCGGAGGATGCCGAGATCACCCTGCGCCTTTATCAGTTTTTCACCAAACGCTTGCAAGAGGAAGGCAAGAGTCAGCTTTACCAACAAATTGAACGGCCTTTGATCCCCGTGATTGTGCGCATGGAACAAATCGGCATTAAAATTGACCCAAGTGTTCTTAAAAATTTGGGCAAGGAATTTGGCGATCGGTTGGCGATTTTGGAAACAGAAATTTACAAACTGGCTGGGCGCGATTTCAATATTGGGTCACCCAAGCAGTTGGGGGAGATTCTGTTTGATGAATGGTCCCTGCCAGGGGGTAAGAAAACAAAAACCGGCGCCTATGGCACCGATGCTGGGGTTTTGGAAGCCCTGGCACTTCAAGGTCACAACCTGCCAGCACGTATTCTAGATTGGCGCGGGCTCGCCAAGTTGAAGTCCACTTATGTCGATGGATTGCTGGCGGCGATGGCGCCCGAGACGCACCGTATACACACCTCATTTTCCTTGGCGACAACCACGACGGGCCGCCTCGCCTCCTCTGACCCCAACCTGCAAAACATTCCCATTCGAACCGAAGACGGCCGTAAAATTCGCCAGGCTTTTATTCCAGAAAAGGGGATGCACCTTGTGTCGCTGGACTATTCGCAAATTGAACTGCGCCTTTTGGCCCATAAGGCAAAGGTGGAACCCTTGATAGATGCGTTCCAAAAGGGCGAGGACGTCCATAAGGCTACTGCATCGCAGATATTTGGCATACCATTATCCCAGGTAAACCCCGAACAACGTCGTCAGGCCAAAACCATCAATTTTGGTATCATTTATGGGATCAGCGCCTTTGGATTGGGCCAACAACTGGGCATCCCCACATCCCAGGCTGCCGACATCATTAAGGTCTACTTTGCCCGTTACCCCGGCATTCAGACCTATATGGAGGTTTGTAAGGAACAAGCCCGCTCCACAGGCTATGTCGAGACGTTGTTTGGACGGCGCTGCTATGTGCCGGGCATTAACGATAAGAATGGTGCCGTCAGAGGGGGGGCCGAGCGTCAGGCCATCAACGCGCCATTGCAAGGCAGCAATGCTGACATCATCAAAAAGGCCATGATCCGCATCGATAAAATCCTCCAAACCAAAGGATACAGTGCTCGTCTGTTGCTGCAGGTGCATGACGAGCTCTTGTTTGAAATTCCCTTGAATGAAATTGATGCATTGATCCCGGTTTTGAAACAAACCATGGAAGACGTGATTACCTTATCTGTACCCCTGGTGGTCGGTGTAGGCATTGGGGACAATTGGGACCAGGCGCATTAGTTTAGTAAATAGATAAAGGGGCCTGCGCCCCTTTTCTGTCTTTAACCCAGCAATTTCTGCAACGGTTCAAACAGCTCGGGATTGGCTGCCAAAACGCTGCCTGTTTCGAACATGTTTTTGGTGCCGCTGATTTCGCTGACATAACCACCAGCCTCTTTCACCAACAAAATGCCCGCAGCCAGGTCCCAAGGTTGTAAGTGGTTTTCAAAAAACGCGTCAAAACGCCCGGCTGCCACATAGGCCAAATCCAAGGCGGCTGCGCCAAGGCGGCGTGTTCCAGCCGTGATGGGCATGATCTTTTCCAAATGTTTTTGAAACAAAACCCGATCCCCATGATCACCAAATGGGGTACCAATCGCTACCAAGGCCTCATCCAACTGTCGACGACCCGAAACCCTTAGACGGCGCTGATTCATAAAAGCACCCTTCCCTTTTTCAGCCCAATACATCTCATCCTTGATCGGGTCATAGGTAATGCCGGCAATAATCTCAAAGTCTTTTTTTAAGGCCACGGTAATCGCAAAGTGAGGGATGCTGTGTAAGAAATTCGTTGTGCCGTCCAAGGGATCTATCACCCACGTATGATGGGGGTCCGTACCCTTCATGGCCCCTGATTCTTCGGCTAAAAAAGAATAATCAGGCCTGGCTTTGGAAAGCTCCTCAATCAGGATTTTTTCCGACCGTCTGTCGGCGGTGGAAACGAAATCGCCCAGACCTTTTTTTGAAACCTGTAAATGTTCAATTTCACCAAAATCACGAATGATGCCGCGAGCAGCCTTCAAAACCGCCGCCATCATTACGTTCATAGCAGGTGAACAACCAGGGGATCGTGCATGGGTCATGGCAAAGCCTTTCAAAAAATTATTAAGGGATTTAAAACCTTAGGTTATCCTTAAACAAACTTTGGTCAAAAGTCGATATTTTGTTGGGAAATTAAATTCCAATAACCACACTTATAACATGAGTAAGAATCTTCAAGATGGACCATGACTAAATACCTATTGAATTTATCCTGTCGTTCTGTTCTATTTTCTCTACTAATAAGTGATCTGTTTTTAAAGGACGCATAAATGTTAAAAAAAATGATATTTTCAATAGGGCTTTTCTGCGTTACAGCTGATTTAGCCTTCTCGGATTTTGATAATGTTAGCTGGTCCCAAGAAGATTATCAAACCCAACGCGGCCTGGCTGTTTTACTAGATGAGGATCCTGGACTGAATGGTTTTGGGGTTTTACAAAATGGGTTTAAAGCCAAAGATGCTAGGTCATATTTTAGAGATACAAAATGGAACAGTGGGTCGGATAAGTTAGCAGGGTTCCTTGTGCATCTTGTTGCCCAGGGCAAGACTCCTGTACTGCGGGAATTGTTTGATAATCCTGACTGGCAAGTGTGGGCCCAACTTTGTAGCGAAATGGTAATAAAAGCAGATTGCATGACAATAGTCAGTTCATTGGATGCAGCAAAACAACACTTTCAATCATCGCCCTCACAACTGTCAAGACTAGCAGAACAATACATAAACACGGCTTTAACGAAAATTTTTTTCGGGTGTTGGGGAATTTCAGAAGAACCAACTGATTTAAAAACCATTGAAACCCTTAAAACAATAGCTCGTAATGTTGGTGCGAAGAGAAGTTCTTCAGGCCTTCTACTTAATCAGGTTTTAGGCAGCTATGACCAGTATAACAGTCGATTGAACCCTGGTAACGAATCTTTGCAACAGCACTTTTTGATAGCCGCCAAAGAGATGACTTGTACCTATACCCACGATAACTCTGTTGCATATTTTTTAACGCAAGAGTTTATAAATCGGGGTTTTAAAAAGGATCTAATAAACCAAAATTTCAATAATTTGAGTTATTATTCATACTATTATAATTCATATTCCAGCGCCTCCCCTGTCGGAATTATGGAAATTATAATTGCTGACAGCCAATTTAGAAAAAAAATGAAAAATAGAAGTCTTGCTAAAAGCTTTTCAAATTTCCATGCTTTAACTAATCAAGATCTCGTCCATTTATATGAATTAATTGTTCATTCAGGATTTGATCTCCCCCAAGAAACATATCTATTGTCAACACACATTCAACCACAATTTTACTATCCATCCCATTCTGCCTTCATGAAACTTTGGATTCTATTTGACAATAATCTTAACCATCGAGCATCAATTTTATCCCCTGAACAGCTTATTCAAAATGGCGCTCAAGCACCTTACCCTTTTCAGACAATTGCATGGCAAAATCTTGCTGTAAGCTCCAAACATATGCCCACGATTCTGCGTTTAATGCTCTTAAATCAAAAAAAGTCAGGATTGCAGGATGCATCTAAAAAAGCGTTAAGGATTATCAATGATTCCCGCAATGTAAGCAGCCAGTGGAGCACCTATCAGTCACAAACTTTTGAAAATAACTTCTTTCAGGTTATGACACTTTACGACGAGATATGTCAGATTTCAAAGCCTTGTACAGATGCTGATTATGTTATCCATCAACCATTTTTGGCCTTGTGTTTAGAAAAAGCAAAATTTGCTGCATTTAATGTTAAGGAAAGACTTGATGTGTTTGGATGGCTGAGAGGTTTAAGGGCCGGAAAAGATTCACGATTAAGAATACAGAGTTTCCAAAAAGACGTTCTTGCTGCCATTGATTCGTTGGTAAAGTCACCAGGATTAACTCTTCCCCAAAAGAAACAAATTCAAAGTTGGTCAACGACTGTGGGTTTAAAAATAGAATTCGAGGAGCTGAAGAAAAAACCATCTGCTTATAAAAAACCTTCTCTTGCAGAGAGAAATAAAAGGAGACAGCCAATTACCATCACCCTGGAAAACGGTGGCACTTTCGAAGAAATTCTACCGTTGCTGGAAAAATATGAGGAGATGGTAAAACTAAATAAAGAAGATCTGTCGAATCTAAAAAGCGATCTGGCATTACTAGATAGTGAGCAGTCATTTGAGGACACAAACGAACAACAGACCCAACTTATTCAACAGATGAGAAGTCTTAATGACGATATTCAATATCTTGAACTCTCCATTAGAGAAGCGTTAACTAAACATAAACTTATAACATGCAGTGGGATTAAAATAACCGATTATACTGGTTGGAAAAAAATATATCGTAAAATTTCGCTAAAATGGCATCCTGATAAAAACCAGGACAATAAAAAAGAAGCCGAAATAAAATTTGGAAGGGTAGGTCATTTTCATGAGTACATAGAAGGGAAAAATCCGCTTTCCAGACGATGAAAAAGGGCTTTAATGCTCAGGGAGGGCGATTGCAGCCCCCCCCCTCAAATCCGGTCCGCATTATGAATAATCGCCAAAGACCGTAGAACAGTCTTGATATGAATCAAATGTTCTACGTCTTTCACCTCGATATCGACAATCAAATCCCAAAAATCGACCGTTCTGTTGATGATCTTCAGATTCACAATATTACCTTGGTGCTTGGTTATGGCCGTGGACATACCCGCCAAACTTCCAGCCTTATTGATAAAGGTGACCTTTAACCGCCCGACATGGCGCATATTTTGATTGCGATTCGTCGTGTGCCAGGACAGATCAAGCAACCTGTCAGGGTCAATCGTGTGTAGGCTTTCACAGTCAAAGGTGTGAATAGTGACCCCACTGCCTGTCACGACAATGCCGCGTATGGTATCACCCGGCAACGGATGGCAACAGCCCGCAAAATGAACAGCCATACCTGGAATCAGTCCTTCAATGCTAAGGCTTGGATGTTTCCCCCCCTCGGCCTTCGGGGCAATCTTTGGTATTTCACCTTCAGGTTGATCTGTCTTCAATTCCTTTTTTTGGCTATTCGGGTAGGCAATCGTGACAACTTCCCGGGCGCTTTGAATCCCCTCGCCAATCGCTGCCAACAGGTCATCGATCATGTCAAACTGGAAATGCTTAACAGCTAGGCCGATGGCCTTTTCTGAATACGTTACGCCCTCTTTCATGCAGACCTTTTGCAGCAGCGACTTGCCTAATTCTTTAAATTGGTCGCGTTGTTGGCTTCGTATGAATCGGCGGATCCGTGCTCTGGCTTTACCGGTGACTACGAATCGTTCCCACGTGGGCGACGGGCATTGATTCTGATAGGTGGTAATTTCAACCTGATCCCCATTGTTTAGGACAGAACGCAATGGCATCTGCCGGCCATTAATTTTGGCCCCAACGGCCCGGTCACCAACTTCCGAATGAATAGCATAGGCGAAATCAATGGGCGTCGCCCCCTTTGGCAGGGAAATTAGCTCGCCCTGGGGTGTAAAGCAAAAGACTTGATCTTGAAACATCTCCAGTTTGGTGTGTTCCAGGAACTCTTCAGGACTTGATGCTTGTTCCAAAATTTCCAGCAAACTGCGAAGCCATGCATATTGCTTGCCGTCATGGACCGGCCCGCCTTTTTTATACTGCCAATGGGCTGCCACCCCCAGCTCAGAGATCCGGTTCATGTCCTTGGTTCTGATTTGAACCTCAATGCGTTGGTTTAAGGGACCAATCACCCCCGTATGCAAGGACTGATAACCATTAGGCTTGGACGTGCTGATGTAATCCTTGAAACGTCCAGGCACAACCAAATACTGGCTGTGGATAGTGCCCAAGACTTGATAACACTCAGGGTTAGTCTCAACGATAATCCTAAACGCCATAATGTCTGAAAGTTGCTCGAACGTGATACTTTTTCGTTGTATCTTTCGCCATATAGAGTAAGGGGTTTTTAAGCGCCCATTGATGGTACCTTTAATACTCGCCTCGTCCAAAACACGTTTCAGATCCTCTAAAATAAAGCCAATCGCATTCTCAGAAGCTTCCCGCAGGAAATCAAGACGAGTTTTAATGGACTGATGCATTTCAGCATTAAGGGTTGCAAAGGACAAATCTTCCAACTCGTCCTTTAGGGAATGCATCCCCATGCGTTCAGCCAGCGGCGCATAAATTTCCATTGTCTCACGGGCAATACGACGGCGTTTAGAATCATCAATAATATGATTGAGGGTGCGCATATTATGGACACGGTCGGCCAATTTTACCAACAACACGCGTATATCACTAGACATGGCCAAAACAAGCTTTTGAAAATTCTCCGCCTGCTTGGTCTCTTCAGATTGTAACTCTAACCGTGAAAGCTTGGTGACCCCATCAACCAAACGTCCAATTTCGGCCCCAAACTGCTGTTTAATTTCTTCCAAAGTAGCCAGCGTGTCTTCCACGGTATCATGAAGAAGGGCTGTGATGATGGAGAAACAATCTAATTTTAAATCAAGAAGGATACTGGCAACTTCTAAAGGATGCGAGAAATAGGACTCCCCTGAAGCACGTATCTGATCGCCATGGGCGTTTTGAGAAAAATGATAGGCACGGCTAACCAACGCCCCGTCAAACGTAGGATCGTACGATTTCAATCGATGAAGAAGTTCAGATTCTTGTAACAATATAGTCCTATCTTGGTAAGAACCGCCATTTCACAGTAGCAAGAAGATGGGGCTGTATACAACAATGTTCAATTATCATCGGATGGAATGCGGTGAATAAGCTACTTATTCGGCGCGTATTTTGCGGAGAATATTTGTGTTTCAGATCATAAGTGGACATAATAGAGCTTATAAATATGGAGAATACAATGTGGATTCATCAACGACAAGGCTGGCCAAACGTTAGCTGGAACCAAGAAAACCTTTCTATAAAGCTTGCTAGTGTTCGACACCAACAAGGCCGGCTGTTGGGAAGAATGGGGGCACTTGGCTTTCAAGTTTCCATGGAGGCAGCCCTTCAAACCTTAACAGCAGATGTTGTGACCACATCCGATATTGAGGGAGAACGGTTGAATCCTCATGATGTCCGTTCCTCCATCGCACGACGTCTTGGTATACAGACTGCAGGAATGATAGAAACAACAAACGAAAACGTCGAAGGAATTGTTGATGTCATGTTGGATGCCACCCAAAACTACCAGATGCCTCTCACAGAAGAACGTCTTTATGGTTGGCATGCAGCCTTGTTTCCAACAGGGCGAAGTGGGATGAGACCCATCATGGTTGGGGCGTGGCGCCCCCCTTCTGCAGGTCCTATGCAGGTTGTTTCAGGTCCTATAGGGAGAGAAATCATCCACTTTGAAGTACCTGAGGCCACACGTTTGAAAAATGAAATGACTCGGTTTGTTACTTGGTTTGAGGAAAAAGAGTCAATTGATCAAGTCATCAAGGCTGGTATTGCGCATCTTATATTTGTCACCATTCACCCGTTTGAGGATGGGAATGGACGTATTGCCAGGGCCATTGCCGATATGGCTCTGGCACGTTCAGACCAAACAACATCCCGCTTCTATAGCATGTCCTCTCAAATTGCAGCAGAACGAAAGGCTTACTACTTTTACCTTGAACAACAGCAACGAAGCGGACTTGACGTAACGGCTTGGCTGGACTGGTTTTTGGATTGTTTGGGACGTGCGATCCAAAACGCAAACGTACTACTTGATGCTGTATTTTCTAAGGCGGCATATTGGTCACACGCGAATAAAAATTCTTTAAATAAACGTCAAAAATTAATTATCAGCAGAATGCTTGAAGATTTTAAAGGATTCATGCGAACCTCTAAGTACGCAACGATGGCCAAATGTTCACCTGATACGGCTCTCCGCGACATCTACGATCTTATAAGCTGCGGCCTTCTTGTACAAAACCCTGATGGTGGTCGAAATACAAGCTATCGCCTTGCGACGCTCGAAGAACTCTCCAAAACAGAGAGTTTCTCTAATTTATAACAACAGCTTATCTTCCAGTCGCCGGGCCTCATCCACTAGCATGATGGGAATGCCTTGGCGGATAGGATAGGCCAAGCCAGCAACGTCACTAATCAGTTCCTGCGTTTCTTTGTTATAGGCAAGCCTGGTCTTTGTAAGCGGGCAAACCAGCATTTCTAAAAGACGATGATCAACTTTTTCCATAAATTATTCCTTTTTTTTGAAAATTCTTTTGCCCATCCTAACAGACTATGTTAACAATTAAAGCATGTTCCCCGATAGCTCAGCTGGTAGAGCAAGTGGCTGTTAACCACTGGGTCGGCGGTTCGAGTCCGTCTCGGGGAGCCATATCTTTATTTTGCTCGTAAGCACCTACAAGGGTTGCATCGATCAACCTAAAAATTTCTACCAGTCCGCATTGATAGTCTTCCGCAGTGCGCACATCACGCATTTCCATAACACTCATTTTCCTTTCTTAAATCGTTTTTGCGCCACTGAGCACACAACCAAAATAATTTAACTTTTTAAGCCCTGTAAATCGAGTATAATGCTAGAAAATGTCAGTGTTTGTAAAAAGCTTGGCCCTTATCAATCAAAAAAAATTTCAAGACCCTATTCAGTGGCACGATACACCCTGGGTTAGTCACGAAAAGCCGGGATGGTTTGCGTTCGCGCCACCTTTTCAGGAACCGATCGAAAGGCCTGCGCGTTTTGGAATCTTGTCGTCCCGCGACCAGACTGAGGACAGCTTATTTCTGTCTTATCCGCCGAGCAGGCCTGAGCCGCGCCCCAGAAGCACCCATCCTATACGACGTTCCATCGCCAAAGCCAACTCTGGGGAACGGTCCCCTTTATCACTGACGGCTTATAAAAATAATTGGCTAGATAAGGAGCTTTTCTTTGCCATGAATAAATTATCAATTGCGGGTATGGTCGCGGGCCTGATGTTTTTGGGCGCCCTGTTCTTTATTAGTGGGTTTTTGTTGGCCCTTAATTTGTATATCTTACCTAGCCATCAGATTCCTTCACAGATTATGGGCGCCCCTGCCCCTCATCGCGCCAGCCCTAATGCCTTGTCAGCTGCCCATAAACCAACGCCACCCTATTCACCGGCTACTGCCCCCCAGCAGTATGCCAACGTTAATGGCGTGGCCATGGTGAACCCACCTCATATGCCCACGGCAAGGCCTGCTCAGCCACAACCGCAACCCCAGATTCAAAGTCAGAATCAGGGGATTTATCAACAACAGCAACCTGCCTATCAACCTCAGGTTTCTGCCCCACAGCCATATTCAGACCCCCAATATTATGCGCCGCAGCCCAATGCTCCAGCACCAAATCAAGGATACTATGGGGCGCCCGCTCAATATGCACCCCCCGCCTATGGGCCAAATTATCAGCAAGCCCCCCGTCCTTGAAGGGAGGAGTTTTCTGGAAAATGAGAATCGCTGTTGTATTTTTTCTTTTACTGATGCTGGGGGTTATATTGATGGTGGGAAGTAGAAATGTTCCCCCCAATTCTGCACCCACCCTAAAAATAGTAACCAGTTTCAGCATTTTAAAAGATTTTGTTCAAAACATATCAAAAGGTAATGAGAACGTGCAGATCGCTTCCATTGTGCCGTTGGAATCAGACCCTCATACATATCAACCAACGCCCAAAGATTCAGTGGCCCTAGCCAACGCGGACCTTATTTTTATTAACGGCCTGGATTTTGAAAAAGGCATTGAAAAGATGATCACCAGTTCTGGCTTTGCAGGAAAAGTTTGTGACGCCAGCGACGGCATTACCCCCCGCACAGAACCACTAGACCCCCATCTTTGGCATGACGTAAAGAACGCAAAAGTTTATGTGGCAAATATTGTGAGGTTCCTCTGTGAGCATGACCCTGCCCACAAAAAATTGTACGAGGCGAATAAAGGGAAGCTTCTTGAACAATTGGATCTTCTTGATCGCTGGATTCGTGAGCAATTCGCCCGTGTACCTTTTGAACAGCGATTGGTCGTCACGACCCATGATGCATTTTGGTACTTTGGGAAGGCTTATGGCATTCAATTTTTAGCCCCCGTTGGTATCAGTACCGAAACCGAGGCCTCGGCTCAGAAAGTAGCGACCTTAATAGATTTAATCAAAGAAAAGGGTGTTAAGGCTGTTTTTGTAGAAAACTTGGCCAATCCGCGACTGTTACAACAAATTGCTGAAGAAACCGGCGTCATGGTGCAAGGAACCCTTTATGCTGATTCATTATCGGCCTCTGCCGGCCCTGCTGCCACTTACGAGGCGATGATGCGGCACAATGTAAGCACAATTCGCCAAGCTTTAGAAAAGACCGTTCAATGCAAACCCTAATTATTCAAAAGGCATGGGAATTGCTTGAAACCGAAGGTCTGTCAGGCCTTACTCCTGAGCGTTTAGCCGCTTATTGCCAGGCGTCAAACAACGACATTCGCGACCTCTGTCCAACGCCTTTGTCCATTTTGTTGCTTTTATGGGATAACGTTGTGGATCAAGCAGCCCTCTCCACCGTGCCTGACGGCCCTCATGATTATCTGTTTGAAAGCATCATGACCGTCTTGGATGTTTTGCAACCGCACCAACGGGCCGTAAAACGGCTTCTTGATGACTTAATGTTGGCCCCTTGTTGGGTGAAAGATATCATTCCGTATGCCTTAAAATGGTCACGACAAACGTTGCAACACGCTGGTCTTGTGACCAGTGATTTACTGGGCGCTCTTAAAATTCACGCCTTTGCCTTATTTTTCCTATATATCCTAAGAATATGGTCCACGGATGAAAGTTCAGGATTCGACTTTACAATGACGAAATTAAATCATGGTCTGAGTAAAATTTTGGAATATAATTCTTTTCTCTTTTAATACTTTGTTAAGATTTTTCTGATAAGATACAAAAAACTTTTCAGAAGGATTTAGCCATGTATCTTTCCTGTTTTTCTCCAAAATCATACGCCTATTTATACATCAGTATGGGCCTTCTTTCACCCGCCTGTGCCGCTGTTCAACTGGATGGCAATCATAGTTTCGATACCATTCATGATGCCCTTCGTACTGTTCCCCATGGCAAGCATACAGTGACCCTTTCTAACGATATTCAACAGGAAGCTTCTTACGCTAATTTATCAAATTGTTCTTCGTTGACTGTTAAGGGAAAACCCTCCGGCGGAACTACAATCAAACCGTCATTGTCTGCTTCTATGGGGCTGTTTAACCACCCATGTTCTCACGCAATGTCCCTTACCCTTTCTGATGTCACCATAAAAGGTTTTAACACGTGTTCATATATTTTAGGGGGCGCGATTACTGCTGATGCCTTAACCCTTATTGGTAATGGATCTGTTACCTTTAAAAATAATAGGACCACAGCTGGAAATGGTGGTGGCATTCTTGCCTGTTCGTTAGATTTGACCGACGTTCACTTTACAGAAAACAAGTCTACATATTCAGGGGGAGCGATATACGTGTGTGGGCCTTTTACTTACACGACAAATTCGTTGACCAGATTCGATCCCTCAGTATTCCCCCCAAAACTGGGCGATAATGACATAGCCTGTCTTTCGATATTGAGCATGAGGACATACTTTACAAAAAATGGGCAAGGATCTTTGGTGCTGAATACAAATAACAGTGAATGGACAGGAAACGCGTTCATTCAGGAGGGGGCGTTCATTATTGGCGAAACCGAAACGAATACCCACGCTATTTGGGGATCTCTCGTTGGTAACCTTACTGTCCAAAGAGGAGCGACCGTTGGGGGATTTGGTACGATTAAGGCTGATAGTTTAATTTTTGAAGCTGGAAGTATTTGGCGTTTATTTTTTTCGAGTGATAAAGCTGGGAATTTAAATGTTTGGGATACCTTGACTCTTCCGACTGGGGTAGAAGTGAACGAAAATTCCCTGGCTCATATTGTTCCTGCCGACGGTTTTATTATAGCAACCTATCGCCGTTTATCTGGTGATCTGGCTCCCTTGAATGCACAACTGGCTATTTACGGCCTTTTTCTGGAAAACCAAATTACCTCACCGTCAAAAGGTTCCCTTGTTCTTAAAAAACCACCGGTTTACAACATTGCGGTCGTGCAAAAATCTGGTGGCTCACGACGGGAATGAGGCGAAAATGGCCGATTTGCTTGATTGTTGAAAAGGTTAACAAAAGGTTAATTTTTATCCACGGAATCTGTGGATAACGTTGTTGATAAGATGTTCGAAAGGCCCCCTTCTGTAAGGAATACCGGGCTTTAAACGCATGTGCCTAAGGTTTAAGCTTTGAAAATAAGTCATTGATATTAAGGGATTTTGTTTTTTTTGAAGCAACCTTCTTTTCTGCTTTCAGATTCGAATCGAAGGTGATATGGTCTCCCATAACCTCCTAAAAGACTGTGCATAACTTTCCAAAAATTTTAGCTAATTTTTTGATTTATGGGGTGTTTTTATGTCAACAGAAACGACCAGCGTGATTGTCATGGGGGGGGGCTTGGTCGGCAGTGTCCTAGCCCTAGGATTAGCGAACCATCACATAAAAGTATTAGTCTTAGAAAAAACCCCTCCTTTGATGCCGGAGGAGACTGGTGACGGTCGAACTACTGCCATCAGCTATGGATCTCAACAAATTTTAGATAAGTTGGGTTTGTGGTCAGAGTTGGCAAGCCACGCCCAACCTATTGAAGAAATTCGTGTTTTTGAAGACGGGTCAGCCTGGACTGTTGACTATCAACATCAGGAAATTGGTCCCCATCCCATGGGTTATATCGTTGAAAATCGGCTACTACGTTATCATCTACAGCAACACCTTGAAAAAAATCCTTTCGTAACCTGGTTACCCTCTGCCTATATCTCATCGATTCAACGATTGGCTCATAAAGTTGTTGTGAACTTTAATAGTGATCAAACTTTCGAAGCCTTGCTTTTGGTGGGGGCTGAGGGGCGCCTTTCCCCTTCCCGCCAGCAGTCATCCATTAAAACCCGCACCTGGGATTATGGCCAAACGGCCCTTGTGGCCCACCTGCACCATGCTAAGCCCCACAATAATACAGCGTGGGAAGTTTTTATGACAACGGGCCCCTTGGCAATTTTGCCCATGCTGCCTTGCCCAGAAACAGGCCAACACCGTTCAGGGATCGTTTGGGGAAAACCAAGCCTTTGGGATTGGAACAAAGCCAGCGATGCGGACCTGGCCAGCCAGATTCAAAATCATTTTCCTTTTTATGGAGACCTTACCCTTTGCAGTCAGCGTTGGGTTTACCCGCTATCAGCCTTGACTACCAGTTCTTTTGTAGATCATCGTTTAGCGCTGGTGGGGGATTCTGCACACGTTGTTCACCCCATTGCAGGTCAGGGCCTTAACTTAGGGTGGCGCGATGCTGATATTTTCACAAAACAAATCACCCATGCCCATCAACTGGGGTTAGATATTGGTTCGGCCAGTGTTTTAGATGTTTATAACAAAAAGCGTAAAGCTGACCGTCGGTCGGTTCTTTTGGCAACCGATGGCATTAATCGTCTGTTTGGTATTGACCATCCCCTTTTCTATTTTCTTCGTAATTCTGGTTTTGCTATTGCCAACAACCTGCCACCGCTAAAGCGCCTGTTGATGCGCAAAGCGATGGGTGTTTAGACCTTGCCAAGAATATCAGATAAATAAAGTTACCCCCAATACGCCTAAAGTAATTAATTAGCTGTTAACTATTATTTTGTAAAATAGGAGATAGAATTAAATTTTACTAAAGAGTGGAGAATACCATGAAATTTATTGTAAAAATATTAACCTTGGTCAGTATGGCTTTAGGGGGATCAGCTTGGGATCGTGTTGAGGCTATTGAAAATGTTGAAGAGACCTATAAAGAGTATCAAGAAGCCAAGAAGACAGAAGAAAGTGTTAGAGCGACTTCAAACACAAAATCTGAGATAACTAAAGCCGCAAACAACACAAGGATAAAAAGACAAAGTCATTTTCTCACATGTGATCAAGCATGTAGTTATTTTAGCTGCAGGGATAAAGCTGTGAAAGAAGCGTGTATGAAACGATGCCCAAGTAATACAATTGGGCATTGTGTGGGGGGATTATCCACAAAGAAATCAGACGATAAATACAATATTTTCTTGAAAACCCAAAAAATTATGCTTGATGAGAACAAGATACCCATGCCATCTGATGATGATCGAGAGACCTCATTAAGTAGAAGTGCTCGTCCTACAAGCAGTTTAGGAAACAGATCAAAAAGCTCCCTGAAAAGATCAAGTTTAGGAGCTGATGAGGATAATGATGGAGAAGAGGAAGCAGAACAAGAGGTATCACAGACACCAAGAAGAGGTTCAATAAGTTCCAGAATGAGCATTAGCAAAACACCAAGCAAAAGTAGGTTGGTACAATCAAGATCTGCTCAAGAAGATACTGATGAACAAGAGGATGAAAGCCTTGGGGCAGATGGTGAGGATGTGGTTAAGAAAAAGATGATTTCACGGACCAATAGAAGCAGTTCAATGAGTTCACGAAGCCCTAAGACAAATTCAAACAGAAGTGACGCAGATGATGATGCAGACTCTTCTGATGACGATAGGGCAAAAAGAAAAAGCCCACCGAGCCGTCCTAAATCTTCGCCTGCTTCTACAGATGTTGCTGGTACAACAGATGGCAAAGCCTGTGTCTGTTCAATTACAGGGTTGAAAGCTGCACGAGCACCCAGTTCTGCACAGGCAGCAGCACAATCAGTAGACAGCAACAATAGTGCTGCTTCCAACGCAACCACCACGGTTGTTAAAGAGGCCGCCACCACAACAACAGCTCCCGCACCTGCTCCTAAACAAGAAGAGAAAGTAGCTGCACCTCCAGCGGCCACAAAATCCCCCTGTGAAATAGCAGGCGAACAAAATGGTATGACTGCAGATGATGCTGCTGCAAACGGGCTTTGTTAATCAGGAAAACAGAAAATTCCCTCTTAATATAGAGGGAATTTTTTTTTACACATTAAAGCGGAAATGGAAAACATCTCCGTCTTTAACCAGATAATCACGCCCTTCTTGGCGCCATTTCCCCGCGGTTTTAGCGCCTTGCTCTCCGTTACAGGAAACATAATCATCATAACCGATGGTTTCTGCACAAATAAAACCCCGTTCAAAATCTGAATGGATGGCTCCTGCTGCTTGGGGCGCCTTGGCACCTTGATAAACTGTCCAAGCACGAGCTTCTTTTGGCCCAACGGTAAAAAAGGTTAAAAGATCTAACAACTGATACCCTGCTTTAATAACCTGTTTTAGACCCGTTTCCTTTAAGCCCAGACTTTCTAAATACTCTTGTTGTTCCTCTGGCGATTCCAGGCTGGAAACCTCGGCCTCGATAGCCGCCGATATAATCACAGCCTGCGCCCCTTGTTTTTGGGCATAATCAAAAACAAGCTTGGTATAATGATTCCCCGTGGCGGCTTCAGATTCAGCCACATTACACACATACAAAATTGGTTTACTGGTTATAAGCTGCAATTGCCTAAACAAGGGCATTTCATCGGCAGTGAGGTCTATGGATAAGGCGGGCTTGCCGGCCTGTAACGCTGCCAACACCCTTTGGATAATCGGCATAAAGGCCTTGGCCTCGGCATCATTGGATTTCAGCTTTTTTTCCAAACTGTGGGCCCGTCGTTCTAGACTGTCCAAATCGGCCAGCATCAGTTCTGTCTCAATGGTTGTCAGGTCCCGAAGTGGATCCACCGACCCTTCAACGTGGGTAATATCATCGTCTTCAAAACATCTTAACACATGAATAATCGCATCGGTTGCGCGGATATGACCTAAAAATTGGTTACCCAACCCCTCCCCTTTGCTGGCCCCCTTGACCAGACCGGCGATATCAACAAACTCCAACTGCGTTGGAATGATTTTGGCAGATTGCGCAATACGAGCAACGGTTAGCAACCGGGGGTCAGGAACCCCCACCCTGCCAGTGTTGGGCTCGATGGTACAAAATGGGTAATTGGCAGCTTCAGCCGCCGCTGTTGCCGTTAAGGCGTTGAATAAGGTCGATTTACCCACATTTGGTAAACCAACAATCCCACAGTTAAATCCCATACATTTATATCTTTTTTAAAATTCAATTGATCTTCAACACTAATTATTTTGGGCGCCAAAGCAAGAAAAATATTAAAGAACGCGCTGTGCTGGTTTTTAGGCACAGACGCATTTAAAGGATCTTGGGTTGGGATCAAAGCCCACCGTTGGCCTGAAGGCTAAGGGCAATTTCGAAGATAACTTATAGCAATTTTCGGCAGTTAAATAGTCTGGCTTTCAGAGCAAAGGAAGGACCTTTAAACAAGATTTCATGATGCGTTCGATGATATGGTTCGTATCTTGTATTCTCCTGGAACCTGGCACCTCGGAAATAATTGAAAAATTATTTCCTCATAACGCGCACCCGACCGAACTTAGGTATCACCAACCACATAAACCAGGTTACCATAAAAACGGCTAATAAATTTGTTAGCGAGGAGGAATTTTTCACTCCGCGTTAAAAAAGGGAAAATAATGAGTTCATCCATCCTCGTTTTCAATGCCGGATCATCAAGCCTGAAATTCAGTCTTTTTAATAAGTATGATTTTGAGCCGCTTTTGTCGGGAGAGGTTGAAAATTTATGGCAGACGCCTGTTCTTTGGACAAAAAATAAGAAGGGAAAAAAGGAACTCAGCCCCCTTCAATTAGGAAAAAATCTCAAGGAGGTGATGACCTCAGTTCTGGATTTCATTCAGGAAAAGGCCAGCGAAAATCCGATCTCAGCTGTTGGTCACCGGGTCGTTCATGGTGGGTCAAAATATCGGGAACCCGTGATTCTGACGCCCCAAGTCATACATAATTTACGGAATTTGACGCCCCTGGCTCCTCTGCATCAACCCCACAGTTTGGACGTTATAGAAGCTACTATGGAGGTTTATAAAGGAGTTCTCCAAGTTGCCTGTTTTGATACGTCCTTTCACCGTACGCAGCCACGCCTGGCTGAGTTGGTTCCGCTTCCTCGTCAATTTACAGAAGATGGAATTATCCAATACGGCTTTCATGGTCTTTCTTATCAATATATTGCGTCACAACTTAGTCTTTACGCGCCAGAAAAAGCCCATGGGCGTGTTATCATTGCCCACCTTGGAAGTGGTGCCAGTCTTTGTGCTATGAAGAATTTAAAAAGTGTTGCTACTTCTATGGGTTTTTCAGCATTAGGAGGGCTAATGATGGGAACCCGTTCGGGCAGTATTGATCCAGGCATTATTTTACATCTTCTACATGAAAAAGACCTAAGTCTAGATAATGTCACCGACATCCTTTACAACAAATCGGGCATGCTGGGCGTTTCAGGCCTTACCAGTGACGTCAGAGAATTGTTAAAAAGCGACGATGCAAATGCCAAATTGGCCATAGATCTTTTTTGTTATATCACAGCAAAACAAATGGCCAGTCTGTTGCCAACCCTATCAGGGATTGACCTGCTTGTTTTTACAGCCGGCATTGGTGAAAACTGCCCCCCCATACGCAAACAAATAGCCACCTATCTTAATTGGTTGGGGGTTGAGTTGGACAACGAACTGAATGACAAAAACGCGATGAAGATAAGTTCCCCCAAAAGCCTTATTGAAGTCTATGTCATCCCAACAAACGAATCCCTTGTCATCGCCAAAAAAACAGCCGCTACTTTATTTGCAGAACTTCGGGTCAACTGAATCATACGTATTAGAACCTTTTTTCTTGGCGGTAATTATACAAGCACCATGGCGATTGCACTGAAAATTAGTTTAGTATTCTAAAAATTATTTCCTAATTTTTTATTCGGCTTTTCTGCTGTTCTATCCGTTGTTATTATTCTTTTTTCTCAATAAAGAAAAAGGAAACAGGGATGCAGTTATCAGATACTTTCCTCAAACATTTTGAACCTCTTGCCGATCCTCGTATTGATAACCACAACAAGCTTCACAAATTGCACGATATCTTGGTAATAACAATATTGGCCACAATTTGTGGCGCTGATAACTGGGTTGATATTAGTGAATTTGGCAAAGCCAAATACGATTGGTTATCAACATTTCTCGAGCTGCCTAATGGTGTGCCATCTCATGATACTTTTGGCCGTGTGTTTTCCATACTTGACCCAGAGCAATTTGAATCCTGCTTTTATGCATGGATCAAGTCACTCTCTATCGATGTTAATTCTGAGATTATTGCTATTGATGGAAAAACGCTACGGGGTTCTGGCAACAGAAGAAAAGAGAAAAAAGCCCTACACATTGTAAGTGCCTGGGCAAGCAATCAAAGTCTTCTTTTAGGGCAAGTTAAAACGGATGAAAAATCCAATGAAATTACAGCCATTCCAAAATTACTCAAGATGATTGATGTTACTGGTAGTACAGTCACCATTGACGCCATGGGTTGTCAGCAGTCAATTGCTGAAGAGATCTTAATTCAAGGTGCAGACTACGTATTAGCTCTAAAAGATAATCAACCGAAGCTTCATGAAATGGTCAAGGCAATTTTCCATATAGGAGAATCACGTCAGTACAAGAAGATGCTTAATCGACGGAAAGTAGAGAAGATCCATGATCATGGTCGCATAGAAACACGTCGCTATACATTAGTATCAGCACGCGATCCGGCAGTATTTCAACTTCGTTGGCCTGGGTTAAAGGGTGTTGGCATGCTTGAAACAACACGCACAACTAATAATCAGGTTGAGCGTAGTACCCGCTACTTTCTAACAAGTTTAGCCTATGAAAATATTGATCAGTTTATGGTTGCTGTCAGAAAACACTGGAACATAGAAATTAACCTGCACTGGTCTTTGGATGTAGGTTTTAGGGAAGACCATAACCAGGTGCATGTTGGCCACGCGGCCAAGAATTTGGCTGTCATGAGACGTATTGCTTTGAATCTACTCAAGCAAGAAAAAACGAATAAACGAGGGGTGAGCTGTCGACGGAAGGTAGCAGGCTGGGACAACAAATACTTATTGAAAATTCTAACCGCTGACCACAATTTAAAGCGCGTTTGAGCGGATTGACTGATATAAACGGTAAGTCTTTTAAAGGGGAGGATAGTGTCTAAAAATAAAAAAAACAGGAAGTAGATCTCTCAAAACCTACAAAATCAAATCAATCTACAAAAGTTTGGGAAATAGCAGAAACCGTAATTTTAAAAACTAGGCTGAGGAGATGTCAGTGCAATCGCCATGATACAAGCACCCCCTTCATTCTTCTTTAGGTCGGCACCTGCAACGCAATAATCAAAGCTGTTCAGCTCATGATGTCGTTTATGCCCCCCCAACATGCCTTTCTGCACCAAATGGCACTTTCCACCACCTCCTTGAACTTCTGTCTTGTGATGGCATTTTCCATGCTTACCGTCTGCACAATGAACAGGTACTTCACTGTCTGCCTGGACTGCATTCATATTTAGAAAAGCAGCTGTTAATAACCCTAATTTATAAATAAAATTCATTGTCACTATCCTCAATATATAATTACCTATATCAACGACATTAAATAAAATTAATTAACAAATGGTTACTTGTGCGGGAAATTTTTTTACTATTGAAAACTAATGTAAAACTGGCTTCGTGCCTTTTTCCAAATCCGTCCAAAATTGATTAAAGGGTACGGGTTCACTAATTAAAAACCCCTGAATCACATCGCACCGCATACTTTGAACAATCATCAGCTGCTCCAGCGTCTCCACCCCTTCACAAACAACTTCCAGGTCTATCTCTTTAGCCAAATCAATCAGACATTTTAAAACAGCCCGGGCACTGGGCGAATGGGGGGCTTTTTGAATAAAGCTTTGGTCGATCTTGACAGCATCAACCGCCAATTCCACAAGGTAATTCATGGTTGCATAACCACTACCGAAATCGTCTAAAATTACGCGCATACCCATGGCTCTAAGCTGTTGTATGTTGCGATTCAAAACCTCTAAATTGTCTGCTTTTGGAAATTCCGTGATTTCAATTGACAATTGACTAGGGTCAACAGACGTGTGTTTGGTAAAACATTTCTCCAAAAATACGACAAAGTTTTTGTCAATCATTTCAGGAGGCATATTGACGGACAGAGGAACCGAACACCGAACCATGTGGCTTTTTTGTTCAAGCTGTTTAATAACATTCTTGACGATCCACTCGCTAAGGGAATGAATCAACCCTTGATTCAACGCTGTTTGAATCCACTGGTAGATAGGGATGGATGAAAAATTTACACCTTCCATCAAAGAGGCAAACGGCAAATCATTGATGGACGTGGGCATTCTCAACAAAACTTCTCCTCCTACCACCTGACCGGTTGTCATGCTGGTCTGCGGTTGGATAAAAAGCCTTAATTGGTCGTGATCGATAGCCTTTGCCAAGAACTCGGCAAGTTGCGCGTCCTGATTAAGAGGTATAGCCATGCTAGGTTTCGAATTTATTTATAAATTTTAACTTTTTTATCACGATTAACAGCCACAATCAACAAGTAAATTCAAAAACCTCTATTATTACAGAAAGACACCCTCTATTTACGCAATACTAGCCCACACAGAAATTCACTTGATTATTTTCTTTGATTGCCATGCCATCACAGGATGAGGCATATTGTGATGATACATCATGTCAATTCAAAGGATAAAAGGTGAAAGATCAAAGGATTTTATCAGGCGTTAGACCAACAGGTCATATCCACCTAGGCAATTATTTAGGTGCTATCCGCCAATGGGTGCACCTGTCAAGCAGTCTATCACAACACAGCTCAAATGAACAGTTATTTTGCATTGTTGATCAACACGCCCTAACGACCCCAACAGACACCAAAGATTTAGCTTCAAATACGCACACCATCGCAGCCGCCTATATTGCCTGCGGCATAAACCCTGATGAGAATACCATTTTCATTCAAAGTCACGTACCGGCCCACACCGAGCTGGCTTGGTATCTAAGTTGCATCGCTCCTCTTGGGTGGTTGAACCGCATGACCCAGTTTAAGGATAAGGCTGGCAAAGACACAGGTCAGGCACACCTGGGTCTATACGCTTATCCCGTTTTAATGGCAGCCGACATTTTGATATATAGAGCAACGCAGGTGCCTGTTGGCGAAGACCAAAAGCAGCATGTTGAATTGGCACGTGATTTGGCTGGACTTTTTAATCGTCATTGTGGAACCGATTATTTCCCCCTGCCAGAACCCTTTATTAATAAAGCAACAGCCCGAATCATGAGCTTAAGGGATGGTTCTAAAAAGATGAGCAAGTCTGATTTGTCAGATTATTCGCGCCTCCACCTAACCGACGACAATGATTTATTAGCTTTAAAAATCCGAAAGGCCAAAACTGACAGTGATCCAATTCCCGACAATGTTAAGGATTTGGAAAACCGTTTGGAAGCCCTAAATTTGTTAGGAATTTACGCTAACCTTACAGAACAAAGCTTACAGGCCGTGTGTCAACAATTCGCGGGTCAGTTTTTTTCAGCGTTTAAACCGATTTTGACGGATGCCGTTATCGCTACTTTGCAGCCTATCAGAGAGAAAATTTTTCAATTAAAAGATGAAAAAACCTATCTTCAACAAATTTTACACAAAGGTTCTGAAACGGCCAATCGTTTGTCTCAAAGACACTTAAGGGAGATACGTTCTTTATTGGGATTAGTTGAATGTTAACCAAAGATATGCCAAATTGAATCAAATACATTTTGACTGAGATACCATCCCTATGAACAGTTCTTCACCATCCAGCGACCGCACCAAAGCCCTCGATTCAGCCCTTTCCCAAATTGAACGTGCCTTTGGCAAGGGGTCGGTGATGCGGCTTGGCCAGCGGGAAACGGTTGATGCAGAAGTTTATTCAACAGGATCTTTAGGGTTGGATATTGCCTTGGGAATTGGTGGCTTGCCAAAAGGCCGTGTCATTGAAATTTATGGACCAGAATCATCGGGCAAAACCACCATGACGTTGCACGTTGTGGCCGAGGCTCAAAAGGCGGGCGGAACTTGCGCCTTCATCGATGCTGAACATGCCCTTGACCCAAGCTATGCCCGAAAATTGGGCATCAATTTGGATGAGCTGTTAATCTCGCAACCTGACACCGGCGAACAGGCCTTGGAGATTGCTGATACGTTGGTGCGAAGTGGGGCCGTTGATGTCTTGGTTGTCGACAGTGTGGCAGCCTTGGTTCCAAAAGCTGAACTAGAAGGCGACATGGGTGATTCACACATGGGGTTGCAAGCGCGTTTAATGAGCCAGGCTTTACGTAAACTAACGGGCTCTATTTCAAAAAGCGGTTGCATGGTCATTTTCATCAACCAAATTCGTCAAAAAATTGGGGTAATGTTTGGAAATCCAGAAACCACCACCGGCGGCAACGCATTGAAATTTTACGCCTCTGTTCGGTTGGACATCCGTCGTATCGGCGCCTTGAAAGATAAAGACCAGGTCATTGGGAACCAAACCCGCGTGAAGGTGGTCAAAAACAAAATGGCCCCGCCCTTTAAAGTCGTTGACTTTGATATCATGTATGGTGAAGGGGTTTCAAAAACAGGCGAACTGATCGATTTGGGCGTTAAGGCAGGTGTCGTTGATAAAGCAGGATCTTGGTATTCTTACAACACACAACGCATGGGACAAGGCCGTGAAGCCACCCGACAGTTTTTAAAAGATAACCCCGAAGTGGCAGCTCAGATTGAACGGTCAGTCCGGGACAATGCTGGTCTGGTGGCTGATGCAATGATTGGGGGAATGGAAGGGAACAGCTCAAGCAGTGACGGCGAATAAACCACCCACCGGCATAACATCCACGTTAGGACGTGCCGAAATAACGCAAGTGTTCTGCGAAAAGCTGAGCCTTGATAAAAAAACAGCTTCAAACGTCTTAGAAACCTTGGTTGATAGCTTGGTGGATCGTTTTAAACAAGGGAAGTCTTTGAAAATCCAAGGGTTGGGGACTTTTGCCGTTCATGAGAAAAAATCAAGGCCGGGCTTAAACCCAAAAACAAAAGAAAAGGTGACTGTTCCCTCTAGACGGGTGGTTCGGATGCGCCCCTCGCCCACATTGCAAAAAAGGTTAAACGATGACGTATGATAGCGATAATATTTTTGCGCGTATTTTAAGGGGTGAAATAGCCTGTGAAAAAATCAGCGAAGATGAGTACTACCTAGCTTTCCATGACCGTTATCCCAAGGCCCCCGTCCATGTTTTGATTATTCCTAAAGGTCCCTATCTAGATGCCTTTGATTTTCATCATCGGGCCTCATCGCTCGAAATTGTTGGCTTCTATAAGGGGTTAAACGCTGTGATAGAAAAACTTCAAATTTCTGAAGGGTATCGCTTAATTGCCAACAGCGGACACCATGGCGGGCAAGAGGTTCCCCATTATCACGTCCACCTGTTGGCCGGGCGAAAACTAGAAAAATCTATTGTTTGATAAGAAGCTATGAGAACTCTTTACCACTATCCATTGTGTCCCTATTCTCGGAAAATACGCCTTCAATTGGCTGAAAAGAAGCTGGACTTTACGCTTGAGCTGGAAAAATTTTGGGAGAAACGACCCGAATTTTTAAGCCTGAACGCCGCTGGTCAGGTTCCGGTGTTGATTGATTTGAACGGATCCGTTTTGGCCGACAGTGTGGCTATTTGTGAATATCTTGAGGAGACCTATCCCAAAGACGGTTCCTTAATTGGAGAAGGGCTGCCGCAGCGCGCCGAAGTCAGACGCCTTATCGCTTGGTTTGATACACGTTTCGGGCGCGACATCTCTGAGCGTCTTGTGTTTGAAAAAATAATCAAAAGATATTTGCCAACCACAGGATCAAGTGGCCCTGATTCTGCAGTCATTCGTCAGGCCAAAAATGCTATTCATCATCATTTAGATTACATCAGCTGGCTTGTTGATCGGCGCAACTGGCTGGCCGGTGATCATTTCTCGCTGGCGGATATAACCGCTGCCGCGCATCTGTCCGTTATTGATTATTTGGGCGACGTCCCTTGGGAATCCCATCTGTTGGCCAAAGAATGGTACGCGCGCATTAAATCGCGGCCTATGTTCCGCAACCTTTTGCAAGACCGTGCGTCAGGATTGACTCCATCGGCCCATTATGCTGATTTAGATTTTTAAATAAGACATTATTTAGAAAATATTAATTAATTATCCTTTATAATTTTATACATATTACACTTATTATAAGGACTTAATTCGTTATGAAATTAAATATTAACCACATAGCCATGCTTTTGTTTTGTACAACGGTGGCTCAGGCGGCAAGCCAGACGACTATTGATCAAGTAGAATACGATATCATCGACATGGTCCCTGAAAGTGCCAGGAATAGTGCTGTAATGGTCAGCCTGCCTGAGGATTCATCCAGTTCTGGAATATGGATGACGTTGGAGAAATCTGATGGTACACAGTCTGGCTGGCAGCATATAATGCCTGGCGGAAATTACATCTTCCCACGATTGGAATCTTCTAGTTATACACGCGTCATAGCCCCCACCCTACAGAACCAAGGATCACAGGGATCTCAGGTGCAAGCTAGGTCATTACAGGCGGAAGGCTCCTCTTCGACAAAAACAGACATCGTAGTATCCTTCAATGATGATGGCACAATCCCCCATACCAAACCCGATGACGCACAAGATTGGTTCAAGAGGATTCCTGAGAATGTTTGGCAAAAACCGGCTAGCACACATGCCGAAAAAAGCGACTATGTTTGGTTCCAATCAGCTACCCAAAGCGTAACTTTGACCATCCCAAACGACATTGCCCCCCCCTAGCTCAGCAACCTTCCCCACGGCAGGTCAGTGGAAGCAAGAAGGCGGATCATGGAGGTGGTACCAGGGTTCTGCTCAGACCTCTAGTGGGTCCACAACCTCGCTCAGTGGACTTATCGTCGAAGCCCACAGCTAATCGCCCTTAACCGCCCCGCGCCACTGTCAAAACAAAAACCCTTTTGCAGCCCGTCTGCTTAAGGGTTTTGGGGCATTCCTGAAGGGTGACACTGGTAGTCATGACATCGTCTTATTTGGGCGACATACCGTGGGAATCCCATCTTTTAGCCAAAGAATGGTATGCGCGCATTAAATCGCGCCCCATGTTCCGCAATCTTTTGCAAGACCGCGCCTCAGGGTTAACCCCGTCGGCGCATTATGCTGATTTAGATTTCTAGGCTACGTACTTTTATTTAACAGCAGAATAACCGCCGTAGGCATCAGTTAGCAAATCACAAACAAGCAAATATTTATCGGGGTTCTGTCTGTTGTAATAGGCATTTTTGTTAGCCTCGCAATGGGTTAAGGCGGCATTAATGCTTCTTAAAATTGCAGCTTTAGTGGCCGTACCCTCAGCGAACATCTCTTTCATCTTAGCCAAAATCATAGGCACGGTTTCAAGGGCTGTTGTATGGCAGACTGCACTTCCCAGAGCATCGCCGCCTACCCACTTCCATACTTTACCATCCTGCCCAGTTTCATCTTTCTCCAAGTAGATAAAAACATCTGCTCCCTTTGCCAACATTTCTTTAACTTTGACAGGATCCCCCATCGCTTTATGAAAAGCCGTTGATCCCTGGTCATCCATCATGTTGATCTCTGAAACAGAGTCAGGGGAGGAACTGCTTGACGCAACCACAAAAGGTGCAGTAGCCATCAATAGCGTTGTTACGATGGCAACGGAAAATGATTTCATGCTTTAACTCCCATTAAAATACAATTTATAAAAAATTGTAGGAACAAACAAGGAATGATCCAATAAAAAAATTTAAATTTATGATTCTTTCTCACGAATGGGTATGTCTAAACTTCTCCACCGTTAAATTAAGAAGGGCTGTTTCACCTATGGTAAAGTGACCTTGGGCAACCCAGTTATCACCACGTTCTTCTGCAGTTCTTGGATACTTCGGCTTGGCTCTATGTGGGCATTTCCATAATTGCCAGACGTAATGTTGTTGCGCAAGGGAAACTGCCGCGGTCGCTCTCCATGAAGTGATTGGGGGTTGATCTGAATCTCCACCCTCTGAACCTTGCATTTGTTTATGGTTTCTTAAAATTACGCAATCCATATCCCCCCAAGTGCTAGAAAAAAAACTTGCCAGACCCTTGTGCTGCTGGCTTCCCATACCATAGCATAAGGCCTTCTCCTAGTTTTGTGATCCACTGTCCATTGTGAAGTCCTGGCATAACAAAGGTGACCAAAGAATGTGTAAGAGGTAGATTCTGCAACGCACAGGCCAAGGGTAGAACTTCGGCTACTTGGGCGCCACACACATCATTGGACTCAACTGGCGGCTGTATATCCGTCTGTATATCCAATTGCGTAACGACAGAAACCAGAATAGAAGTTGGTGATGGGGGCCTAGAAGAAGAGGCTGCCACAACGCTGTCATTTGAGTTTGCATTGATTTCCACGAACTTGTATAGGGGTGCTAATACTGTTAGAATCTAAAGCTTCGGAGACTGGTTCAACTTCCACGGAATCCAGACTATTATCCCCCTTACCCCCCCCCGCAAATATTCGAATAAGTCTGGGAAGATTTACAACACAAAAGAACATTCAAAAAACAGCTGCGTAAATAATTGAGGCCGTTGTAAATTTAAGAAAAGAGAACCCAGACCGGTTGGAATCGTGCCTGCTCAAAACAGCCGTTAATAAGTTCTTAAAATATGGCTAGCGTTGGAGTTTACACCCAATTCAAACCATCTCCCCTGTTTCATAAAAATCCCGCAAATTGATTTGAATTGGGTATATTAAGCTTTCGTTATTTGCTTTGATCCGGGCTTCATGTTTTTTTTCTTTTTTCTTTATCGTTTCTTATCACTGGCTACCTCGCCTTTTATATGTTTATGGCTTCGCTATCGGCTGCGTCTGGGGTTAGAGGAAAAAAGCCGTCTAACTGAACGGTATGGCATATCTTCTTTGCCAAGGCTAACGGGCCGGTTGATTTGGATCCATGCAGCCAGCGTTGGAGAAACAGTTTCTCTGGTGCCATTATTAAAACTTTACAAAGAGAATTACCCCGATCACACGCTGCTTTTAACGACGACTACCGTAACCGCCTGCAGAATCGCCAAGGAACGCCTGAATGGGGTCTGTGTTCACCAATACATTCCCTTTGATGTCAGCATGTGGGCACATCGATTTTTAAAATTTTGGCAGCCAAGCCTTGCCATTTTTACAGAATCAGAATTATGGCCTAACCTTATTTGGCATACCAAACGACAAGGCATTCCGTTGATTTTATTGAATGCGCGTTTATCTGATCGCAGCTACCGACGCTGGCGCCGGTTCCGATTCCTCTCTAAGGCCTTGCTTGGAAAGTTTGAGATTTGTTTGGCCCCTTCTGAGACAATTGCTCATCGCCTTGGGCAATTGGGCGCGCCCAGAATACAATTGTCCCCACATTTGAAGTTTGCAGCCGAACCATTACCTGTAAACCTTGAAAAACTTGAAAGATTCCAATCCCTTACTGTTGGGCGTTCTGTATGGGTCGCAGCCAGCACCCATCCGGGTGAAGAAAAGATCTTGTTGAATGCCCACCAAGTTTTAAGAAGGAAATTTGAAGACCTATTGCTGATTTTGGTTCCGCGTCACCCCGATCGCGCCCAAGAAGTCCGTCAAGTTTGTGATGACGTTGGTGAGACGGCCTGCCTTTATAGCGGCCAAGAACCTGATGGAAAAACCAGTATTTTAATTGGCGACACCATTGGTGACTTAGGTTTATTTTTTCGGTTATCAAAGATTGTTTTCATTGGTGGCAGTTTGGTGCCAACAGGGGGGCACAACCCTATTGAACCCGCCTTGTTAAAATGCGCGGTTTTATATGGGCCGCATCATTATAACTTTCGGGAGGTTTGCGAGGTATTAAGGGATGTGACTTTCCCCATTGATAATGATCAAGAATTGGTGACGATGGTATCCCACTTACTGGAAGACAAACACGCCGCACCAGAAATTGGCCAAAGGGCATTTGATCGGGTTCAAAGTCAGGCCCAGTCGTTGCAGGGATTGGTAAAACTATTGGGTACGTATGCTAAATCTTAAGAAGTTAAGAGCAGTCGTCCTTTGCCTGTTCCTAACCTTTTCCATCACTTCCATACATGCCCAGAATTCGCCTCCGCAAAACGGTATCGCGACCTTTGGTCAATTGAAATATCCTGCCGATTTTCAACATTTTGATTATGTAAACCCAAACGCGCCCAAAGGTGGAAAAATCACGCTGGGGCAGCTGGGAACGTTCGACAGCCTAAACCCGTATATTATCAAGGGGACAGTTCCAGAGGGCATTTTGCGCTGTCATGCCACCTTATTGGCGCCATCGTACGATGAGGTGGCCAGTTATTATGGGTATGTGGCAACCTTAGTTGAATTGGCTGTGGACGGCAGGGGTGTGACTTTTCATTTAAACCCAAAGGCCTGCTTTAGCGATGGTCAACTTATCACAACAGAGGATGTTGCGTTTAGCTTTGAGATTTTGGGCCAACATGGGAAACCATTCTGGCAAAACATCTATAAAAACGTTTTAAAGGTTGAAAGAATTTCTGCCCATAAAATCAAATTTACTTTCGAGAAAAACAAAGCTCGAGAGCTGATTGCAAATTTAGCCCAATTGCCAATTTTGTGTAAAAAGTTTTACCAAACCCATCCCTTTCACGAAACCAGTTTAACCACTGCTCCATGCAGTGGTCCCTATGTCCTTGAGACCCTAGAGGCGGGTCGCTCAATTACCTATCGACGTGTACAGAATTGGTGGGGAGAAAACGTACCCAGTCAACGGGGATTGTATAATTTTGACGTCATTAAGGTTGATTTTTACCGGGACCCCAACGTGATGCTTCAGGCTTTTAAAAATGGGCAAATTGACATTCGCATGGAAATTTCGTCGAAAAATTGGGCCACAGAATACACCTTTTCAGCTTTTAAACAGGGCAAAGTCAAAAAGAAACCTTTGTATGGTCATAAGGTCAGCTATGGAAGCTATGGTCTTTATTTCAATACGCGCAGATCCATATTCGCCGATCGTCATGTGCGCATGGCTTTAAGTGAAATATTTAATTTCGAATGGGCCAATAACAATTTGTTTTATAACTTAAATCATCGCAACAACAGTTACTTCCCCAATTTCCCTTTTGCAGCTGACGGGGTTCCCCTTGGGCAGGAGCGTAAATTGTTAGAACCATTTAAAGATCAATTGCCGCCACAATTATTTACAAAGCCTTTTGAGCTGCCCATTCATAAAACGCAAAAAGATTGGGAAGAATCACGTATCAAAGCCCTCAGTCTCCTTCGAAAAGCAGGCTGGGTTCTTGAAAATCAAAAGCTGATCCATGCCAAAACCCACAATCCTTTCGCCTTTGAATTCTTGATTCAAACCCCCACTGTTCAAAAAATTGCCATCCATTTTCAAAACTGCCTAAAGGTTATTGGTATTGAGATGCGAATTACACTTGTTGACACATCGATCTATCAAGAACGGTATGACAAGCATGATTATGATACGATCTTACACACCCTTCCCCAACGACAAACCCTGGGCACAGAACAACGCGGCATGTGGTCAAGCGAGGCCGCTGGCAAACCAGGAACACAGAACGTAGTAGGCATTCGAAACCCGGTTGTTGACGATTTGGTTGAGCAATTGGTTGAGTCGCCAGATTATGAGACCATGGTGGCAACAGCTAAGGCATTGGATCGCGTTTTGTTGTGGAATTATTATATGATCCCAGCCTGGCAGATGAATTTCATGCCCTGGGTTGTTTGGGACCGTTTCGGGTTTCCCGAACCCATGTGTCCACCGTATATGCCAACATCCATTGACACTTGGTGGCTTGATCCTGAAAAGAGTCGCTCTTAAATAAGACCAACTCATTACTGCAGAGAGATGCATGACTTGGTTTTTTGAATTTTATAACAGCTTAGGAATAGCGTCCAAGTAACAGACCAAATCATTGTTATGGTAAGACCAAGATACTTGACATGATTCAAAGAGAGGTGGCACAGAATAGTAACCGTAACCACAATTTTATAAATTTCAGGGTCGTATGTCTGTATCTTTTGTTTTTCCGGGTCAAGGTTCTCAATCTGTTGGAATGGGTCGTGAGTTTATAGAGACGTTCCCCATAGCGCGCCATGTTATGCAAGAGGTTGAGGATAGCCTGTCGCAAAAGCTGACGCAGCTTATTCTAGAGGGGCCGATCGATACGTTAACGCTAACGGAAAACGCTCAACCAGCGCTTTTGGCGGTTAGCATGGCTGTTTTAAAAACTATAGAAAAAGAAAGCGGTAAATCTGTTGCCGAACTGGCATCTCATTTGGCTGGCCATTCCTTAGGCGAATACAGCGCCCTATGTGCAGCGGGAGTTTTCAGCGTCTCCCAGGCTGTCAAACTGGTACGATTAAGGGGGTTGGAAATGCAAAAGGCAACTCCCCTAGGCCAAGGAGCCATGGCAGCAATTCTTGGTTTAGAATTGGAAACTGTCGAAAGTTTGTTAAATGACCTTCAAGAGCCGTCGCACCTGTGTGTTATTGCCAACGATAATTCCCCTGGTCAAGTGGTGATAAGTGGTCACTTTGATGCCGTCAACCAGGCCATGGAAAAGGCAACAAAAGCCGGAGCCAAGCGAGCCATTCTACTGCCCGTCAGTGCACCATTCCACAGCCCCCTCATGGAACCAGCCGCCCTCGTAATGCGCCAAGCTTTAGAGGAAACCGACCTAAAGCCCCCTTCCCTTCCCGTTATTGTTAACGTAACAGCGATGCCTGTTGTTGGTAAAACCGTGCTACCGGGCTTGTTAGCCCAACAAATTACGGGTCGTGTCCGGTGGAGGGAAAGTGTTCAAACCCTTTCCCAGCTTGGTTGCCAACATGTGATTGAAATTGGTGCTGGTAAAGTTTTAACCGGTCTTAACAAACGCATTGATCCATCCTTACAAACCAGCAGCATTAATACGCCAAAGGATTTGGAAGAGTTCTTACAAGATATTCAGCTGTAGTATCATATGATATTATCACCAACAACCCCATAGAAAGGTTCTCTATGTTTTCCTTAAATTCCTACACAGCCCTGGTCACAGGTGCCACGGGTGGCATTGGCCAAGCTATTGCCCACGCGTTGGCGGCACAAGGTGCTCGGGTGGCCTTGTCTGGAACACGTCAAAATGTTTTGGAGGAAGTAGCTTCCCAACTTCAAGCCCAGTATGGCACCAAACCCATTGTTCTTCCCTGCTCTTTAACTGATGCTAATTCTCTTGAGGCTCTACTTCCAGAGGCTGAAGAAAAAATGGGCAAGGTTGATATTTTGGTAAACAATGCAGGCATCACACGCGATAGCTTGGCCATACGGTTAAAGGATGAAGATTGGCAACAAGTTTTAGACGTCAACTTAACGGCTTGTTTTCGGTTATGTCGGTCGGCCCTTAAGGCGATGATGAAACGTCGATATGGACGCATTATCAACATAAGTTCGGTTGTTGGCACCACAGGCAATGCAGGTCAGGCGAATTATTGCGCCTCTAAGGCTGGAATGGTTGGGTTATCAAAGGCTCTTGCCTTAGAAGTTGCCACCCGCGGCATTACAATTAACTGTGTCGCACCGGGTTTTATCGAATCTGATATGACCACAGGACTTCCAGATTTAGTTAAAGAAAAAATTATTAGCAATGTCCCAGTAAAACGCATGGGCACCCCACAAGAAATTGCAAGTGCCGTCGTTTACTTAGCTAGTGCCGAAGCCAGCTATATCACAGGTCACACCTTGCATGTTAATGGGGGCATGAACATGATTTGAACTGCATTTTTAGCGTGGCCCGAATTTGTTTTTCGCAATATTACCCTTGCGGAGAGCAGAGAAAAAATCTATAAAAACTAAAGTAGTAAAAAATTAGTTTCTGGGGGCGCGTCATGGCTTGTAAAACATCTGGACTCAGCGGATTTGATGATTTTTCAAACGTTACCGCACAGAATATTTTATCTGTCATAACAAAGGATAAAATCTGCGAGGCTTCTGACCTTATTGGCCGGTCCGTTAACCGCACGCCCCTTTTAGAAACCCCCTGGTTAAGTCAAAAAATTCAAGGCACCGTTCATCTTAAGCTAGAGAACATGCAGGTCGCCGGCTCTTGTAAAGCACGTGGAGTCTATCTGAAACTGCTTAGCCTTACTGCAGAACAAAAAGAGCGCGGCGTCATTACCATATCGACTGGTAATCATGCTTTGGGCGTTGCCCACCAAGCTCAGCTTATGGGCATTAAAACAACCATCGTAATGCCCGAAAATACTCCTTTTTCTAAGGTTGAAAGCCTTCGTCAGTATGGCGTCTCAGTTATTTTGCAGGGCAAACATATGCCTCAATCGCGGGACTTCGCGATGCAACTTATTAAGACACACGGCTATACCATGATCCACCCATTCGATGACCCCTATATCATCACGGGCCAGGGCACAGTGGGCTTGGAAGTCATGCAACAAGCTTCTAACCTGGATACATTGATTGTTCCAGTGGGCGGAGGGGCGTTTGCAGCAGGCATTTGTATTGCCGCTAAAGCCATCAATCCACAAATTCATATTATTGGTGTTCAGTCAGAATTCTGCCCAGCCACGGCTGAAATTTTATTTCCAAACTCGATGCCGACCGAGCGTTGTTTTGCAACAAAAAGCCTGGCTGAAAGCATGAATGTTCAGTTCCCTGGCGAGCTGGCCTTATCTGTTCTGGCAGAACATTTAGACGATTGTATTGTTATACCCGAAAAATATATTGAGCTGGCGGTTGGATCGTTGATTGACCGCAGCAAAATTGTGGCCGAAGGGGCTGGGGCTTTGGGTGTTGCCTGCTTGTTGTATGCTCCCGAATTATTTCATCACAAACGCGTTGGCGCATTTATAAGCGGTGGCAATATTGATGCAAAAGATTTAGCCACAGTTTTGTCCAAAAGTCATAAAGATAAAGGGTGTTTAAAACGGTATCAAATTGAAACCACAGATACACCAGCCATCCTAGGACAGCTTTCTTATATTATTGGAAAGGCGGGTGGACAAATTTTTGAATTAAGCCAAGAAAAAACTTTAAACAACATCTCTGCAAAAAAAACTTCGATTAATGCCGTTATTGAAACACGCAATACACAACATGCCTATGACGTTTTTCAAGCTTTGGTTAATGGTGGGTTTTCAGCGCAAATGCTAGAAGAATAAAAAAAAGGGCTTCACTTGGAAGCCCGCCTTAAATTATGGAGCAAAAGCTATGACCAAAAGTTCTTTCAATCACCCCTTATACCTTAATTTTACAAAAGATATCCTTATGCCATGGCCGCTTTTATAAAGGCTGAAAACAAAGGGTGAGGTTCAAATAAACGAGATTTCAATTCAGGATGGAACTGAACCCCAATAAACCAAGGATGGTCAGCACGTTCAACAATTTCTGGCAATACACCATCCGGTGACAACCCAGAACACTTCAAACCAGCCTCAGCCAAACGCTCAATGTAATGCGTGTTAACCTCATACCGATGACGATGGCGCTCCTGGATCAGGTCAGCATTATAAACTGTATGAACCAAAGAGTGGGGCATTAAACGGCAAGGATAAGATCCTACCCGCATTGTGCCGCCTAAATCACTGCTCTCCGTTCGAGTCTGTATCCCTGCCTCTGATTGCCATTCTCGCATTAAGCCAACGACAGGCTCTGCTGTCGGGCCAAATTCAGTGCTGGAGGCTTGGGCTAATCCCAGCTGATTCCGACAGGCCTCTATCACCGCCAATTGCATCCCGAAACAAATCCCCAAAAATGGAACCTTATTTTCGCGGGCAAATCGTATAGCCTCTAGCTTTCCTTCGATGCCTCGTTCACCAAAACCACCGGGAACCAAAATAGCTTTCACGTCTTTTAGTTTTTGATGCAGCTGATCTAAATCTTGGGAATCAATCCAAACCAAATCAAGCTTTAATCCCAGAGGGATGGCTGCATGGTTTAGGGCCTCGATTAAGGATTTATAGGCATCTAGCAGCTGTGTATACTTTCCAACAATGCCTATCTTAAGGCTTTTGTTGGCAGCACCTAGCTGGGTTTGAATACCTTGCCACTGTGCCAAATCACTAGCTGACTCATCAAGGCAAAAATGATGACAAACTTGGCGATCAAGGCCTTCCGCATGATACTGCAAAGGAACTTCATAAATGTTAGAGGCATCCAACGCGGCGATGACATTATCGCTGGCTAGGTTGCAAAATTGGGCCAGTTTGCGTTTGGCTTCTTGAGGAATAGGGCGATCACTTCGGCACAGTAAAATGTCGGCTTGAATACCCACGCTCAACAACTCCTTGACAGAATGTTGCGTTGGTTTTGTTTTTAATTCTCCGGCCGTGGCTATATAGGGTAAAAGCGTAAGATGCACAAATAACGTGCGTTCTCGCCCCAAATCATTGCGCAATTGACGAATGGCTTCCAGATAAGGCAAACCCTCTATATCACCAACAGTTCCGCCAATTTCACATAAAACAAAATCAGCATTCTCCGTATCCCGCATGATGAAACTTTTAATTTCATCTGTAATGTGGGGAATGACTTGGACCGTGGCGCCTAAATAGTCACCGCGACGCTCTCTGCTTAGGACCGTTGAATAGATTTTACCAGTTGTGACATAATCACTGGATCGGGCTGAAACGCCGGTAAATCGCTCATAATGACCAAGGTCAAGATCAGCCTCTGTCCCGTCATCGGTTACAAAAACTTCGCCGTGCTCGTATGGGCTTAATGTCCCTGGGTCAATGTTCAGGTAGGGGTCAAGTTTGCGCAGCAAGACAGAGTAACCACGTGCCTGCAGTAAAGCCCCCAAAGCTGCAGAGGCCAAGCCCTTCCCCAATGAAGACGTAACACCGCCAGTTATAAAGATATAACGGGTGACCATTAGGTTTTTGGATTTTCAGATTGTTTAGTATCTAGCAAAGATGAAGCTTGACGCAACTGAGAGCTGGTAATGATTGTCATCAAAATACAATTTCCAATAAACAATACAGCCAACACAGCGGTGATCCGCGTCAAAAGGTTTGCAGCTCCACGGGCTGTGAACATACTGTTTCCAGCACCACTTCCACTGCCGCCCAAAAGCCCACCCCCGCCCTCGCTTCGTTGTAGTAAAATTACGCCGATCAGGGAAATTGTTATCAAAATATGAATTGTCAAAAGTAGGTTCATCGTACTCTCTTGCGATTTAAAAGTTTATTTATTAGGGGCCATAATCATAACCATCTGGCGACCTTCTAGTTTTGGTACATTTTCAGTCTTAGCAATTTCTTCAAAGTCTTGCTTTAACTTAAGCAAAATTTCCAACCCGATTTCTTGGTGGCTCAACTCTCGCCCGCGAAAACGCATAAGGATCTTAACCTTGTTCCCTTCTTCCAAGAAACGTTGAATGGCCCGGCACTTGGTAGACAAATCCCCGTCGTCAATCATCGGTCGCATTTGCACTTCTTTAACTTCTATGATTTTCTGTTTCTTTTTGGCTTCGGCTTTTTTCTTTTGCTGTTCGTATTTGAACTTCCCGTAATTGAGAATTTTACATACAGGCGGTTCAGCATTAGGAGAAAGCTCAACCAAGTCTAAACCAATTTCTGAAGCTCTTTGTAAGGCCTCGCTACGCGTAACGACACCCACCATTTCACCATCTTCATCAACAAGCCTAACTTGAGGAACAGTAATTTCTTCATTGATTCTTGGGCCATCATGTTTGGGGGCCTCGCGCGAACTAAAGGAGTCTGTGGGCAAACGGGCTATAAGAATTCTCCATTGTGGTTAACTTTTACAAGTATTGTTTTAGCAAGAATCCACGCAGTCGTCCAGAAATTAGAAATTATTTAAGTAAAACAAAAAATGTTCTCGCAGCGCAATCTTGATTTTGTACATTTTTTGTGCTAGTGAAGTGCTTTAGATATATTAATCATAGCTTTTCACAAGTTTGCCAAAAGGTTAACTTTGATGGGATCTGAATCCGAAAGTCGAGTTACTTTAAGATGACCTACGCCGTAACAGAGGCCTGCATTCGTTGCAAATATATGGATTGCGTTACGGTTTGCCCCGTGGACTGTTTCTATGAGGGCGAAAATATGTTGGTCATTAATCCGGATGAATGCATTGATTGTGGTGTTTGCGAACCCGAGTGTCCAGCCGAAGCCATCATCCCAGACAGCAATCCAGGGGCCGAAAAGTGGGTGGAAATTAATCGTCAATATGCAGGATTGTGGCCCAATATTACGATCAAAGTGGAACCTCCAAGCGATGCAGATCAGTGGCTGAAGGTTGCCGATAAATTTCAAAATGAATTCAGTCCAAAACCCAGTCTAGGCAAAAGTAATTGAACTTCATGAAAATGGCCTTGAATTGACACATAAGAGCTACCACATACCAAATTATAGACGACTCAATAAATCTTAAAAGGTGCACATCATGTCAGATTTTAAATTTACAACCGGTGATTTTGTTGTTTACCCAGCGCATGGTGTGGGTAAATTGGTGGGAAGCGAGACTCATGAAATAAGTGGTCACAAGCTTGAACTATTAGTGATTAACTTTGACAAGGAAAGAATGACGTTACGGTTGCCGTCACATAAAGCAAAGGCCGCAGGACTTAGACCATTGAGCAGTGAAGATGCCATGCAGAGCGCTTTACATACATTAACTGTCAAAACCAAACAAAAAAGAGCTATGTGGAGCCGCCGCGCTCAGGAATACGAAACAAAAATTAATTCAGGTGACCCCAAGTCGATTGCTGAGGTGGTTCGGGAACTCTATAGGGCTCAAAGCGATTCCGATCAATCTTACAGCGAACGTCAAATTTACCAGGCGGCTATGGAACGATTGGCGCGCGAATTGGCGGCTGTCGAGTCCATTGAGGAAACAGCGGCTGTTGTAAAAATGGAGAAAATTCTGGAGGCTGCTTAGACAAGGTGCTCTCTTTTGTTTTTAGGGTTTCCCTAAGCTTTGTGTTCATAATAATAGAAGAGGTTGGTTTCAAAAATTTTTTTAGATCACTTCGAAAATTTATAAGACTCCTATTGGATGGAAACTTTAGGAGTATAAAACAAGCTCCGGCAGACATAGCCGCTCTAGAAGAGTTTTGCAAAAGATGTATACCTCAGTCGACTGATCTTTCTAGCCCTTCTACATCATTACAGAAAAGAGGGGAACATGACGATTAGTGGATGGCTCATCATCGACAAACCTTTGGGGCTAAGCTCAACCCAAGTTGGTGGGAAGATTCCTCGCAGCCTCAAAATTAAAAAACTGGGGCATGTCGGAACCCTTGATCCTTTAGCTACAGGCGTCTTGGTTATTGCATTAGGGGAGGCTACAAAACTGATCCCCTACCTACCAACCACCCTCAAGGTCTATGAATTCGAGGTGCGCTGGGGTGCTTCTACAGATACCGACGATGCCGAAGGACAAATCATTCAACAGTGTCAAGTTTACCCTACCCTTTCAGCTATTAATAATGCCCTGCCCCACTTTTTAGGACAAATCGACCAAGTCCCCCCTATTTACTCAGCCATTAAAATTCAAGGACAACCTGCTTATAAGGCCGCCCGCAAAGGCGAAACTCCGCTCATGAAAACGCGACAGGTTTCTATTCATGACCTGCGTGTTGTAGAAATGGTTGATGAACAGACAACACGTTTTCAGGTTAAATGCGGTGGTGGAACATATGTCCGATCGCTGGCCAGAGACATCGCCCTTCACCTTGGCACCTATGGTCATATTCACAGTTTGCGTCGTCTTCAAGATGGCCTATTTGGGATTCATGACACAATTTCGCTGGAAAAAATTCTAGAAATGGGCCATAAATCGGAAGAACATTCGTTAATAAAACCGATTGAGGCAGTTCTGGACGACATCCCGGCTGTCCTTGTATCGGAAGACGATGCTCAACGAATTCGTCAGGGCATGGACATTCAAAGCGACCTCAAGATAGGCACCAGGAACGAACAACCTGTTGCTCTTTTCTACAAGGACAAATTGCTAGCCATAGCCGTCCTCAAAGAAGGAAGATTGCATCCCCGACGCGTTTTCAATTTAACACCTTAACAGTAAAGGAAATATACGATGTCGATTACAGCAGAACGTAAAACTGACCTTATTAAAGAGTTTGCAACCCACGAGGGTGACACAGGATCACCAGAAGTTCAAATTGCCATTTTAAGCGAACGCATTCGCAATCTGTCAGGTCACATGTCAACCCACGCCAAAGATTTCCATTCTCGTCGCGGATTGTTGATCATGGTTGGTGCCAGAAGGCGCTTGTTAGATTACTTAAAAGGGAAAAGCGTTAGTCGTTACCAAACTGTCATTCAACGTTTAAATATTAGACGTTAATTTAAAATTTGCGCCTGTTCTTGTTATTTATAAAGGGAAAACCTACAAAAGACGGTCCCGGTCTTGAAATTAAGAAAGTTACTTAAAGATATGTCTCATTTTTTTAAAATTCACCGCCAAGAAATTAATTGGGGCGGGCGCACACTTAGCCTTGAAACAGGAAAAATTGCCCGTCAAGCTGACGCGGCTATCATGGTTACTTATGGCGAAACCACGGTTTTATGTACAGTGGTTGGCAATAAACACGCAAATCCAGCAGCAAGCTTTTTCCCCTTATCAGTTCATTATCAAGAAAAATCATTTGCTGTAGGACGCATTCCTGGTGGTTTTTTTAAACGCGAAGGACGCCCATCTGAGAAAGAAGTCTTAACATCGCGCCTTATTGACCGCCCTATTCGCCCTTTATTTCCCGACGGCTTTTATAACGAGGTCCAGGTTGTTTGTACGGTCCTTAGTTACGATTACGAGAATGACGCCGACATTGCAGCCTTAGTAGGCACCTCAGCTGCCTTAAGTTTATCAGGCATTCCTTTTGCTGGCCCTGTGGGTGCAGCCCGTGTGGGATATGTTGATGGTCAACTTGTCTTGAATCCAATTCCTGAACAGATGCAGACCTCTTCCCTTGATTTAGTGGTTGCTGGAACGCGTGAAGGCGTTTTGATGGTTGAATCCGAGGCAAAGGAATTGTCAGAAGACCTCATGCTCCAAGCTGTTGAGTTCGGTCATCAATCATTTCAACCGGTGATCGCAATGATCGAAGCTTTGAAGACCCAAGCTGGTAAAGCAAGTTGGGCGATGCCTTTATTGCCTGACAATATCGAAGTTTTGAAAAAGCACATTACCAAAGTTGCTGAAAATGATTTGAAGCAAGCGTACGAGCTGTCACAAAAACAAGAACGGTATGAGGCCATTCATAGTACGCAGTTAAAAACAAAAGAAGCCTTAGAAGGCGAGATTTTTAATGATCTTATTTTTGATCAACTGTTTGAAGAATTAAAATCAGATATCGTACGCAACAACGTTTTGGACAAAGACAAACGGGTTGATGGTCGCGGTTTAACCAATATTAGGCCGATTGAGTGTGAGGTTGGAATTATCCCTCGCACCCATGGCAGCGCCTTGTTTACCCGCGGTGAAACACAGGCCCTTGTTGTTGCCACCCTTGGTACTGGCCAAGATGAACAAACAATCGACGCCTTGGAAGGCGAATTCAAAGAACGCTTCTTGTTGCATTACAACTTCCCCTCTTATTCTGTTGGTGAGGTTGGTCGCATGTCTTCCCCCGGTCGCCGTGAAATTGGTCATGGTCGCCTGGCATGGCGGGCTTTGCGTCCACTTTTACCCACCCGTGAGGGATTCCCTTATACCATGCGCGCTGTATCAGAGGTGACTGAATCAAACGGATCATCATCGATGGCAACCGTGTGCGGAACATCGTTGGCATTGATGGATGCCGGCGTTCCCTTGATAAGACCGGTTGCTGGTATTGCCATGGGATTGATCAAAGAAGGTGATAAGTTTGCAGTCTTGTCGGACATTTTGGGTGACGAAGATCACTTGGGCGACATGGATTTCAAGGTTGCGGGTACAGAGGTTGGTATCACGGCCTTGCAGATGGATATCAAAATCACCAGCATTACACATGAGATCATGAAAATCGCCCTGGAACAGGCCCATAAGGGACGCCTGCATATTTTGGAGCAGATGGCAAAAGCTTTGGAAGGATCACGCGTTCAGGTCAGCACCTATGCACCACGCATGACAACCATGAAGATTAATCGCGATAAAATTCGCGATATCATCGGTGCTGGTGGCAAAGTCATCCGCGAGATTTGTGAAAAAAGTGGCGCCAAAATTGACATTGACGAAGATGGTCAAATTTCAATTGCCGGTCCAGATTCGGAAAGCCTTGAGCACGCCATAGCCATGATCACGAATATTGTGGGTGAACCAGAGGTCGGCGCGATTTATACCGGTAAAGTTGTCAAGATCATGGAATTTGGTGCTTTCGTAAACTTTATGGGCAGCAAGGATGGTCTTGTGCACATCAGTGAATTGGCACCCAACCGGGTTAACAAAGTCACTGATATTGTACAAGTCGGTGATACGGTTCAGGTTAAGTTTGTTGGCTTTGATGATCGTGGCAAGCTGAAACTGAGCATGAAAGCAGTATCGGGCCCTCAAAACCCAAGTGAAGGTGCATAATACTTCCAGTAGCCTATTCATAGGGAAATTTAGAAGAAAAGTAATTCTATGAATATGGCTTCCCGTTTGTTTTTTGTGAAAGTGTTTTTTACAGGCCTAATTGTCTACTTTCTAGGTAAAAAACTAGACTTTCAATTGGTAAAACAAACGTTAAAACAATTGTCTTATCCCACAGTTTTGGCCGGCATAGGGTGTCTGTGGGTTGGTATTTCTGCGGGCGCCAAGCGATGGCAAGAGATTATTAGTTGTCAGACTAAAACCTTACCTTTGTTAGACCTGTGGCGCCAAACCGTCATTGGGGCTTTCTTAAATCAATGCCTACCCAGTTCGGTGGGCGGCGATGTATACCGTGGGTTTATGGCTAAACAATATGGTCTGACCACAGAATGGGCGATTAACAGCACCCTTATTGACCGTCTTTACGGCCTGATGGGGTTTGTTCTTTTAGGCATTTTGGCCCTTCCTGGACAATTTGACACCCTGAACCAAACAAGCTTGGGTCAAACAATGATCGTTTGTTTACTTTTAGCGGGTGCGGGTTTTACGACCTTGGCATTTTTTCATCGTCTGCCATTACCAAAAGTTTCCGTTTTGACGTTCCTGGAAACTTTTTCAAAGCAATTTTACCTGACGTTAAAGAACCGTGACCATACCGGAAAGATCTTGGCTTGTTCCTGGATCACCACTCTTGGGTGCACTTTTCCTTTGTACCTGATTTCTTTGGACATGAATCTTTCCCTAACCTTTGGGCAAATTGTGATCGCCCTTCCCTTTATTTTTTTAATAGCCGTGGTGCCCATTTCCTTTGCGGGTTGGGGCTTGCGAGAAGGGACAATGGTCGTGGCCCTTGGTCTATTTGGCATCGGTAAAGAGCAGGCATTTTCTTTGTCTGTTGTTTATGGTTTAATTCAGCTGTTGGCGGCCTTGCCTGGCTTAATCGTTTGGTTGGCTTTCCCTCATTCTCCATCAGAAGGAAAATCAGCATGACATCACCTATTCGGTTACTTGACTCTACCTTGATCAACCAAATCGCTGCTGGTGAAGTCATCGAACGCCCCGCTGCCGCCGTAAAGGAATTGGTCGAAAATGCGGTGGATGCGGGTGCGACCCATATTGATATTCTGTTGCGCGAGGGCGGCAGGACCCTGATTCAAATCACGGATAATGGCTGCGGCATGGAACGGGATGATTTATGGTTGGCCGTTGAACGGCACGCGACCTCTAAACTGCCCGAGGGGGATTTATTTAACATCAAAAGCTTTGGCTTTCGGGGCGAGGCTTTACCCTCCATCGGTGCCGTCAGCCGCCTGACCATCACCAGTCGACCAGCCCACCAAGACACGGCCTGGGAATTATTCTTAGAGGGGGGCGTAAAAAATGAGCCCAAGATAGTCGCCTACCCGATAGGGACACGTATCAGTGTTCGGGACTTATTTTATGCCACGCCGGCCCGATTGAAATTCCTAAAAAGCATCAACACCGAATTATCCCATTGTGTCGATTGTATCAACCGGCTGGCTTTGGCCCACCCCCATATCAGATTCCATTTAAAAGAAACCGACCGGGTTTTGATTGATTATCCGTCAAGCCCAAGCTTAGAATACCGAATGACGCAAATTTTGGGGGCTGATTTTGTCAATAATGCCCGCCCGATCCAGGGACAACGCGACAATGTGGGAATTAAAGGCTGGGTCAGTTTGCCAACCTATAACCGCAGTCAGTCAACAGAACAATTCTTGTTTGTGAATAACCGACCCGTGCGCGACAAATTGTTTCATGCGGCCATTCGAGTCGCCTACCAAGATTTACTGGCAGGAAACCGTTACCCCGTTGTGGTGGCGTATCTAACCGTTGATCCTGACGAGGTGGATGTGAACGTTCACCCTGCCAAAACGGAGGTTCGCTTTCGGGATGCGCAGATCGTGCGGGGGCTTGTGATCAATGCCATACGCCAAACGCTGGTAAGCCATGGCCAAACGACCTCTTCCCACTTAGGCGATCAGGCGATAGCTGTTTTGCGGCCCTCAGCGCCACCTTCCAACATTCCTTCTTATGCGGCAGCCTCCTCCCGATTCAATCCATCCTTTGCGCCCCCAAGACCCCCTGCATTTCAGGGATTTATCCCAAGCTCACCAACGGCGGCTGCCTCCGTTGCCCAAAACCTTTATGAAGTTCCCGAGACGCACAACGATTGGCCTTTGGGACAAGCTGTTGGCCAAATCCACAGCACCTTCATTTTGGCTGAAAAGGCTGACAGCCTTGTGATTGTTGACCAGCATGCCGCCCATGAACGCCTGGTGTATGAACAACTAAAACAAAACCTGCATGAAAAAAATGTGGCCAGCCAGGCTGTGTTGTTGCCAGAGGTGTTGACGGTCGCGCAAACGGACTTGGCCCTTTTGGAACCCCACCTTCCAGAGTTACAAGGCCTAGGATTTGACATTGAAGTCTACAGTGGGAATGCCCTGGTTGTGCGCCAAATTCCAGCGTTATTAAGCGGCCTAAAAGCCAGCGATTTCATTCATGACCTGCTGAGTGACCTTAAGGAATTGGACCAAGGGGTTGCCGTTACTGAAAAATTGTACGAAATTTTATCGAGTGTTGCGTGTAGAGGCAGTATTCGCGCCGGCCGCAAATTATCCTTACAAGAAATGAATGCGATGCTGAGACAAATGGAATCCACGCCCCTTTCAGGACAATGCAACCACGGCCGCCCCACTTATGTGGAATTGAAAAAAACCGATATTGAGAAATTGTTTGGACGGCGGTAGGGGGAATTGGAATACATTCAAACAACCAATTCGGCTCAAACACTAAATTTTTCAACGTCATGAACCAAAATTAGCAGAACCTCCAGAAAAAGCCCGCTCCACCTGTTCACAGTAATAATGATAAAATAAGATGTGGGCTTGTTGAATATGGGGGGTGATTGTGCTTGGCATATCAAGCAGAACATCTGTCAAGGGTTCCAGCCGCCCTCCCCCTTTTCCTGTCAAGGCAATCGTCGTCATTGATTGTTTTTTTGCCTGTTCAAACGCCCGGATAACATTGGGCGAATTGCCACTGGTCGACAAGCCCATCAGAACACCACCTTCTTGCCCATAGGCCTCCACCTGGCGGGAAAAAACGGTCTCGTACCCATAATCATTCCCCAAGGCCGTTAGAATAACAGGGTTATCTGACAAACATATAACGTTCAAAGCCTGTCGTTCTTTCAGATATCGGCCCACCAGTTCGCCTGCTATATGTTGCGCATCAGATGCCGATCCGCCATTACCACAAACCAACAAAGGGCGCCCCGTCTTTAAAGCATGAACCGTAACGTCAATGGCTTTATCCAACCGTTGATGCAAAGTGTTTGAATTCAAAACATCCTGATAAACTTGCAGGGATTGACGGGTGTAATCGGCAAAACTCATAATTTAAAATCCTAACAAATACTGATGCTGAATCTATGCCTATCAATGAGCTCATACGCAATCGTTTTGTTAAAGGTATCGCTTAAATGATGCAGATATGAAACCACAATAATGCGGATGTTCGGTGATCTTAAGGCGACAGATCGGCTGCAAATGGCGTCTAAACAGTCAGGGCGCCACTGAACTGTGGAACCGTGACATTCCAGGGAAATTTTGGTGCCTAGAATAATTTTGATGGTACCACCACGAATAAGTGTTTCGCTGGCCACTACAAACAACCCCAAAACCAAAGGCGCCAGACGATCATCGTCAAGACATACCCCCTGCCATTCTAGACGGATAGACTTTAGCTGTGCCATTCGTTCTAGAACCGTCTGAACTTCACTAAGGCTAGCCTTATAGGTAAATAACAGTCGAAAGAACTTTAACTGCAGTTGAGCCGTTTCACAGCTTTTTTGCAATGCCTGGGTGGTGTCGCTATCTGGCGCACCCTCCCCCAACATTTCTAGCCCCAAACCTAAAGAGCCCAACGGCGAGGCCAGATCATGGCAAAACTTGGCAATGAGCATAGGAACCCAGGCGGAGATATCTGTATGCATAAAATTCATCACCATTAAAGAAGATAGTTAATGATAAAAAAATGCCAAAAATTAAGCCAGTCATTTTCATAAATTTTAACGTTTTGTTAACCTTCCTACCCATAAAATTTTGTAGGCCATTAATTTTAATTTTTTAAATAGGAAAAAACATATGAAAATAAGTCAACTTTTAGTGGGTCTGTGCCTTTTATCGACATCCTGCGTGGCCCGCATGTCACAGGAAGATATCCAAAAAGAGGTCGATGGTTTTAAAATCATACAAACACGAGTTCAACAAACCCTGCAACCGATACAAGATGAAATCAATGCTGTTAAAACGAATCTGAGGCCTGCTTTTGAAACAGAAGCCGCTCCTATCAAGGCTCAGATGGGGGCTGTTGATGAAGAAATCAGAGCTTTAGAGAAACAATGTGATGGGTTAGACCAAAAATTACGTGCAGAGTCAGCCGAACTTGAACAGCAGAAACAAGATGAAATACAAAAAACCATCTCTCCTTTACAAGAGGCGTTAGATAAAAGCAGAGAGCCCATTATGGCCAGAGTTCAAGCACTTGAGGCAGAAGAACGAAAAATTTATAATGATTATTATAAACTAAAAGCAGATCCAAAGTGGGGCAAATGGTGTGGTGGCATGGAAAGCTTGGACGTTGCTTGGAAAGCTGCAATCCCAAGAGAAGAGATTAAAAAACTTTATAAATCAGTAGAAAACGATTTACCCCAACGCATAGAAGCAGCCGAAAGAGCGATTGGACTTAAGTATCGAGAAGAATATTTAAAAAGAGAGGAAGCGTGTAATAGGGCAAGAGAAAAGGTTTATGCCGTCATAAGAGAAAAGGAAACGCATCGTGATGAGCTTCGTAAGCAAACTTACGCCATTGATCAACGTCACAGAGCAGCTATTAACGAAGAAGCTATACCTGACCTTGCCATTGTCAGCCGCCTAGCAAGAGAGGTGGAATTTAGAATGGTGTCAGGACTACCCGTTTAGCTGTACAACGAGGGCCCAAATTATAAAAAAAGAGGGACTAAAAAGTCCCTTTTCATTTTTTCTGTTGATCCAGAAACTAGCGAGAGTAGCCGCCACGTGGGCGATCGTAACCGCCACCACCACCGCCGCCACGATATCCGCCGCCGTTACCGCCACCGCCATCACGACGAGGGCCGAAATCACGGCCACCGCCACCGCCGCCACCGAAGTCCCGGTTGTTACTGTATTCACGGGGTTCTTGTGGTTTCGCTTCGGCAACGCTGATCATGCGGCCTTGGCTTTCTTTACCATTCAAGTCTTTAATAGCTAACTTTGCTTCTTCATCCGTTGTCATTTCAACAAATCCGAAACCCTTGCTGCGGCCAGAACGACGATCCGTAATAATTTTAGCTGAGACTACGGACCCTACTTCAGCAAAGACCTTTTCAAGATCACTATCATTCATTGAAAACGATAGATTGCTGACGTATAATTTTTTATTCATGTGAACTCCTTAGATATTTTCTTGCCGCGGACAACTGAAGATTCCTATAAACTTTCAATTACAACGGACGACTGACACCTCTAATTATAAGGCCGGAATCCCTTAAAAAATAGTAAAAAAAAATAAAAATAACAAAAAACTATAAAGATATTTTTAGATAACATTAAGATAATATACACACATGAACCATTCTTCTTCAAAAAGCGAACTGATCGGTCACGAAAAAGCCTTTCAAAGTTTACTAAATCTGTACCAACAACAGACTTTAAGCCCCTGTTGGCTGCTGAATGGGCAACAAGGTATAGGTAAGGCCACCTTTGCTTTAGCCTTTGCACGCCATGTATTGGCGAAGAATACTGTTAACCCTGATGGTTTAAGCCCTGATCTGGTCCAACGTCAAATTCAGGCAGGCTCGTACCCTAACCTTTTAATCATCCAAAAACCTATTACCGACGGCGAAGAAGCTGGGGAAATTCCGCTGTCTGAAGCCAAAAGAGTTCTAAACTTTCTGGCCCATTCGGCCATAATTCCCGGTTGGCGTGTCGTTATTGTGGATGCGGCCAATGAATTGAATCGATCAGCTTCCAATTGTTTGTTGAAAATCGTGGAAGAACCGCCGCCGAAAACGGTTATTTTATTGGTTTGTCACGCGTGGGGGCAGGTTTTGCCCACGTTGCGATCACGCTGCCAGCGTCTCGATTTTTCACCACTAACCACAGATGACGTGAAAGATTTGTCGATTGATAATGATTTGTTCGCCGTTTGCCAGGGCAGCCTTGGGTATTACCAACAGCTGGTAAACGCAGGCGGCGTGGAGTTTTTAAGAACAGTCACCACGATAATCCAAGCCGCGCGACAAGGCCAATGGATTCAGTTGCAAAAATTCTGTCAAGACACAGGCAAACTGCCCAATCGTTTTGAATGCTTATTGTGGCTTTTACCGAATTTAATTTATCAAAAAACCATTGAAACGAAATCCCCCGACTGGCTGACCGTCGCCCAAAAATTAAACGCTTTCCTGGAACAGGCTAAAACAAGCCACTTGGATAAAACCCAGTTTCTGGTAAATTGCTTTTTATTGATTGAGAATCCGAACTGTTGATTTGGGAATGATATATGATTGAAAGCCCTATCCTTTTAGATCTGCCGGTGCCGTTTTATACATCTCGGCTGATGATCCGCCCCATGATGCCAGGCGACGGCCCTGCCGTATGGGCAGCCGTTGAAGAATCAAGACCCCAAATCAGAAAGTGGTTGCCGTGGGTTGATGATGTAAAATGTTGGCAAGATTCTGAAAAATCAGCCCGGCAGTTTTATGCGAATTTTATTTTGAGAAGAGATTTCAATTTTTGCATATTTAAGGGGGACGTGTACGTTGGAGGATGTGGATTGCGCAACGTTAACTGGGACGTTCCTTCGGCCACTGTAGCGTACTGGTGCCGAGAAAGCCTTCAAGGCCAAGGATATGTTACCGAAGCTGTTGGTGCTCTGACCCTATACGCCTTTAAAGAAATGGGATTCAAGCGGTTAGTCATTCGTTGTGAACTAGAAAACACGAAAAGCGCGGCCGTTGCGAATCGTCTGGGATTTGATCTGGAAATGACAGCTAAGGGAATCATGGCGCACCCCCGTACCGAGGAACTTTTGACGATATGCAGTTTCGTGCGATTTGATTCTTCTGGCTTGGAAAATTCCTACTCTTATAAGCTTGGATCTTAATACTGTGTGCAAGTTTTTAAACCAATTTTTCTCCTGGAACTTAGGCCAATCTTTAGACACAATGCGCCCTTGGGGACCCTCCTACGACCCAAGCCAAAGAGCCCTCCCCGCCTCCATGCACAACACGACTCTCCCTGTGCCTCCCTATCTTTCGATCTTGAAGCATGTCTTCTCGCAGGCTTCCAAACCTGTGAGAATTCGGCTAAAGTCTCAAAACCGGTTCCAAGACTCTACCCCAGGCAATTCTCTTACTTTCAAAAAGAAAAAGAAGGATTTTATATATCCCCTCGCGCACCCAGCAGACCCGAGTGTAACTAACCACCACAATCAGAATACGATGGGAATGGTTAACAAGTTATGAGCGAAAAAGAAATTCGCACACTGTGTGTTTTAAACTAGGAAAAAAACTCTATGGCCCAACCTTTCTACATCACCACTCCCATCTATTACGTCAATGACATCCCGCACATTGGCCACGCTTACACAACCCTAGCGTGTGACACATTGGCTCGTTACAAACGTCTGGCAGGCGATGACGTCTATTTCTTGACGGGCACAGACGAGCATGGGCAAAAGGTTGAAAAGGCTGCGGAACAAAAGGGGTTGGCACCTCAGGATTTTGTCGATCAAGTGTCTCAGTCCTTTCGAGATTTAATCCCTGCCATCAATGCGACACCTGACGATTTCATACGCACCACAGAAATCCGCCACAAACAGGCAGTTCAGCATTTGTGGGATGAATTGGTCAAGCAGGGTGCCATCTATTTGGGCGAATATTCGGGTTGGTATGCTGTTCGGGACGAGGCGTTTTATGGTGAAGGTGAATTGGTAAATGGCAAAGCTCCCACGGGCGCTGATGTGGAATGGGTGACCGAGTCCAGCTATTTTTTCCGCCTGTCAGCTTTTCAAGACCGGTTGTTAGAATTGTATCATCAGAACCCCGGTTTTATTGCACCCCAAAGTCGCCGCAATGAAGTGATGCGCTTTGTGGAGGGTGGTTTGCATGATCTGTCCATTTCCCGCACCAGCTTCAAGTGGGGGGTGACCGTGCCCAATGACCCAAAGCACGTCGTCTATGTGTGGTTAGATGCATTGACGAATTATATCACGGCCCTGGAATACCCTGACCAAGGCGGTAATTTTGGGAAGTATTGGCCCCATGCCATTCATGTGGTAGGCAAAGATATCCTGCGATTCCACGCCGTCTACTGGCCAGCATTCTTAATGGCGGCTAACTTGCCTTTGCCGAAGCAGATTTTTGCTCACGGTTGGTGGACGAACGAGGGGGAAAAGATTTCCAAATCCCTTGGCAATACTATTGACCCCATTGAACTGGTCCAAACCTTTGGTGCCGATGCTGTGCGGTATTTTTTGTTGAGGGAAGTATCCTTTGGCCAAGATGGTGATTTTTCCCGCCAACAATTGATCAATCGATATAACAGTGACTTAGCCAATGCCTATGGCAATTTGGTTCAACGCGTGTTGTCGTTTATTCATAAAAGCTGTGATGGGGTCGTTCCCAAGCCTCAGGATTTGCAAGAATCTGATCAAGATTTATTAAACGCCTGCATGATTACCACGCAACTTGAAACTGATATGGAGGCCTTAGCGTTCCATAAGTATGCCGACCATGCTTGGCAAATCATTGCCCACGCGAACCGATATATGGACGAGCAAAAGCCGTGGGGACTTAAGACAACAGACGTTCCCCGCATGCACACCATTTTATATGCTTTGGCCGACACCATTCGCCAGATTGCCCTTTTAACACAACCGTTACTACCTGTGGCCAGTGCAGCGATTTTGGATCAGTTGGCGATCCCCCTTGATCAACGAAAGTTGGTGGGCAATCCCCTTAAACCAGGAACCCCGTTACCAGAACCCAAGGGTGTGTTCCCAAGATATGTGCCCTAGCGATGCTGCATCTGGCCCTTTATCAACCAGAAATCCCGCAAAATGCTGGAACCCTGATCCGTCTTGCAGCATGTGTTGGCATCAAGCTTGATATCATTGAACCCTGCGGCTTTATTTTTGATGATGCGCGCCTGAAACGGGCTGGTATGGATTATGGTGAGATAGAAAACATTAAGCGTCATCAAAATTGGAGCGCCTTCTTCTCCTTTTACACTTCACATCGTCTTATTTTGTTGGATACCAAAGCTGAGACCAATTATTTGGACTTTACATTTCACTCCGATGACATTTTGCTGGTCGGGCGTGAGAGCAATGGTGTGCCACCTGATGTTTTCCAAAACACCCGTCACCAAATCAAAATCGCGATGCAGCCCCATAAACGGTCTTTAAATGTCGCTGTGGCAGCGTCGATGGTGTTAGGGGAAGCATTAAGGCAAACAAAGGGACATTAATATACCCAATTTCAGATCGCTTTCCCGTTTTTTCTGTTTGATTTTTTGGATAATAATATGTATGTATCTTGTATTGCAAAAAAATACACACGGTAAAGATAAAAACGCATGTCATGTTATTATGATCAAAATCATTTGATAAGGTGGGCATTTAGGCCTTCCGTTCAAAAACTAAGAGGCCCTATTGCAAAATTGGGGTTTGTTTTTTTCATAAGAATAATAATAAAGTCTAATAAAAAGAATCACACCTTTTAGCAAAGTATATTTAGAAGGATATAAGGTTTTTTTATTAACCGATCTTTGAACAACTGTGAACGTTAACCAAGTTTTTCAGGACCTAAGGGTTTTGAGAACTTACGAATCGAAAAACAAGGAATTTGTATGTTAAAAGACTCTAAGCCGAGAATTTCCGCACGTCATTCCTCAAGGCTAAAGGGTGTTCAGGCTTTATACCAGCATGAGTTAACATCCGATGATATGAACAGTATTGTTGAACAGGTTGTCAGCGCCATTCAAGAGAAGGCAGCAATCGAAAACTTTAAAGGACTCGTCCCAGATTTAGAATTCTTTAAAGAGATTGTGTTAGGGACCCATAAAAACAGAGAGGCTGTTGACGAGGAAATAACAGCTAATCTTTCCCAGGGCTGGAGACTAGAGCGCTTACCTCTCGTGGTTCTTTGTATTTTAAGACAGGCGGTTTACGAGTTGAGATATCAACCTCTTGTACCAGGACCTGTCATTATTAATGAGTACATCGAGATAACAAAAGATTTTTTTGATGAGGCAGAAACTTCTTTTGTAAATGGCATTTTGGACGCCATTTCCAAAAAATCTCGATAGTGGCGTATCGTTGTTATTAGAAATTATGTTTCAAAAATTTTACGTCTCTTTTTAAGAACAATTCTTTCAAAAAAAAGATTTAATTTCAAAGAATATGCGTTTTATTAAACTATTTTTAACAAATTATCTGTAACTTAGAATTAAGTAACCAAAAATTTAAGGTTGGAATATGAAAGAAGCTTATTTTGAAGCCGTCGTTATGATTGAAAGATTACACCGGCTTTTCCTAGAAGTTATTAAGATTGAACTGGATCGTTTAGCAACGCCAGATATCAATAACGTGCAGGCATTAGTGCTGTACAATATTGGCGAAAATCAATTAACTGTTGGTGAATTAACAAACCGTGGATATTACTTGGGGTCGAACGTCTCGTATAATTTGCGTAAGATGGTTCAAAACGATTATGTCGTCCAAATCCCATCCCCTCACGATCGCCGTTCAAGCCATGTTAAGCTGTCTGCCAAAGGGATGACACTTTTCAGTAAGCTGGACAAGGTCCTTGGTGGGCATGCTCAGACCCTTCAAGAAAAGGTTGCAAGCACGGGCGATATGACAGCATTTGTGAATACATTGCGGAAACTGGAAGGTTTTTGGTCTAGCTTTTTAACTCGCTAGATTATTTAGTCAGGTTTTTTATCCAGGCTTTTAGAAAGTGCATCGACAACACCGCACAAAGTTTTTAAATCTTGTTGGGTAAGGTCCAGGCGCGTAAACAGGTTTTGCAAATTTCGCCACATAATAGGCTTTTTTGTGGAAACACGCCAAAAATTTGTTTGGTCTAGGTTTTTCTCCAACAAGTTTAAAAAACCATTCATTTGGCCTTGTGTTGCCAGGGTTGTCTTGCCCAATTGGATACAGGCTTTTAAAGCTTGTGATGATTGGCTTTGAAACCATTCGTAGGCAATGACAGAGACTGCCTGAGCCAGATTAAGGGATGAAAAATCCGGATTAACAGGAATTGTGATGGCCTTGTGACAACGTGCCATATAATCGTTTGTAAGGCCTGTTCTTTCAGGTCCAAAGACAATCCCGAAACGTTCTTCCTGGAATTCAGGCTTTTTAATGAGGTCGACAAAGGTTTTTGGCGTTTCATAGGCTTTAATCATATCACGTTGATATGCCGTGGTGGCGAAAACATAATTCAAATCGGCCACAGCTTCTTCGAAGTTTTCTGTAATGATCACATCGTCTAATATGTCAAAGGCCCCCACAGACAAGGCTATGGCTTTGGGATCTAGGGGTTGAGCCTGTGGCTTCACAAGCCTAAGCTTGGACAACCCAAAATTCGCCATTACTCGGGCCACAGACCCCAAATTTTCCGGCAGTTGCGTCTCAACAAGAATGATGATGGGTTTCACACCGACCGCCAAAATGTTTGGCCGTCTTTATCTTCCAGCTGAATCCCTTTTTCTAACAACGATTTGCGAATTTCATCGGCCCCAGCGAAATCACGATTCTGACGCGCCTGATGACGTTGATGGATCAAAGACTCAATTTCTTGCGTAGTCAGGCAGGTTGGTTCCTGCTGAAGCCACTGTTGTGGGTTTTGTTGTAACAACCCCAGTAAATCCGCCGATTTTTTAAACCGTTGAGCAAGCTTGATCTTTTCGACGGAAGACTCCGTTTTATAGGCCTCATGCGCCAGCGCGTGTAATTCAACAATCGCCTGGGGTGTATTTAGGTCGTCCTGCAATGCTTTGAAGACATTCTCATCCCCTTGCTCGGCCTCGTTAAGAATCAAATCAACCGAATTCAAAAGCCCATACCACCGATCAAGGGTCTGCTTTGCCTGGGTTAAAAGGTCGGGGCGCCAATCAAGGGGTTGTCGGTAATGGGTCGTCAACAAAGCCAGCCGTATCGTCTCGCCCCTATGATTTTTCAAAAGGTCGTGAACGGTGAAAAAATTACCCAAGGATTTTGACATTTTGCTGCCTGAAACGGTCAAATGTCCATTATGCATCCAGTAGCGCGCCATTTTTTCAGTGCCATGGGCGCAACAGCTTTGAGCCCTTTCATTTTCATGATGGGGGAAAATTAAATCAATGCCACCCCCGTGGATATCAAATGTTTGCCCCAAATATTCGGCACTCATCGCTGAACATTCAATGTGCCAGCCAGGGCGGCCCCTGCCCCACGGGCTTTCCCATCCTGGTTGTTCCGCAGTTGAGGGTTTCCACAAAACAAAATCTTGAGGGTTTCGCTTATAGGGGGCAACCTCGACGCGAGCTCCCGCAAGCAGCTCGTCTTGGTTGCGCCTGGAAAGGTCGCCATAGTCTGAGTATTTTTCAACCAAAAACAGAACGTGCCCCTCGGCCTCATAAGCATACCCTTTGTCAATCAAGGTTAAAATCATCTGGGTCATTTGGGGAATGTGGGCTGTGGCACGGGGTTCATGGTCAGGTGATAACGCCCCCAGAGCATCCATATCTTGGTGATAAGCAGCGGTTGTTTCAGCTGTTAATTGGTGAATCGGAATATCGCGTGCCAAACACGCCGCATTTATTTTGTCATCTACGTCGGTTATGTTACGAGCATATGTAACTTTTGGATAAAGTTGTTTTAAAAGTCTGAACAAAACATCAAACACAACCACAGGACGCGCATTTCCTAAATGGGCACGATCATAAACCGTTGGGCCACAAACATACATGCCAACATGGTTAGTATCGATGGGCTGAAACGGTTCTTTCTGACGAGTAAGGCTGTTATACAAAATAAGAGACATGGATATTTTCTCTTTGGTGACGGATCCGTTCATTATGGCAAGTTTAGATTGATTTTTCTATAACGTTCGGGATAAGCTGTTGATGTATCATTTTTGAAAGGCGAAGTTCTGCTATGGCACGTGTTACCGTTGAAGACTGCATTGAAAAAGTCCCCAACCGTTTTGAGTTGGTTTTGCTTGCCGCAAAAAGGGCACGGGAAATTTCAGCGGGTGCCAGCCTGAAAGTATCCCGTGATAATGATAAAAACCCCGTCGTTGCTCTTCGAGAAATTTCTCAAGAAACTTTATCCCTAGATGCCATTCGTGAAAGTATCATCAAGGGTATGCAAAGAAACCTTTTCATCGAAGAGGACGAGAGCGAACTGGACGAGGAAATTCAAGAAGTGATCAAAGAAGAGGAACATCCCTTCTCGCTTGGCAACGATACAACAGATTTTTTGGTTGAAGATGCACTAGAAGAAGTTGATGAATCAGAAGACGACGACGAAGGTGACGATAACAGCCCAGAGGACGACGAGGCATAACACCCCAGATCTCCAACCATTTGGGACATCGACCGATTGTCCGGCTCGATCGATAATTTGGGCAGGTCATAGATTGCAAACTTGATTCTTGGTGACACAGTTGCGTACCTGGAACTTTCCCAATTATAGAAACCACTTTGTCTTAAAAGAAGAGGCGGAGCCAAAGACGCATCGATCGTAAGCAGCAAGGGTTGCGCCGGTCCGGACGCATTGCTTCCCATGCTGGGTTGGGTGGAATCTATATCCAAAGCCTGAGTTGCGAAAGCATCGTTTAGGGGCAGAAATGTCACCAAATATAAAAACAACAAACAGAACAACATATATTTTTCCTCATAATATTGATTACAACACACAAGAAAATAGAACAAAGACCTTAATAAAAGGTTAAAAAAATATTTTTTTATACATGCTGCCAATTAGGATTGAAAACCAACCGTTTTACTTGTTTTTGAACTTTTAAAAAAGCTTCGTTTTCAATTTGCCTAACACGCTCACGAGAAATTTTTATCTTTTCAGCGATAAATTCCAACGTATACGGCGGCTCGGTAAGACGTCGTTCCACCAAGGTTTGGTGTTCGCGTTTTGTTAAACACTGTAAGGCTTGGCCAAATAACTTTTTACGTTTTTCATATTCATCTTTTTGAGCCAGTTGAATTTCTTGATTATCTCGATCATCAGCAATCCATTCAATCCATTCATTCTCACCATCCCCTGGCATTGTTTGATTAAGAGAATGATCCTTAGAATGCAAGCGTTGATGCATTTGCCATACTTCTTCTTCTTTGACATTTAATTCGGTAGCAATAGCTTTGACCTGCTCTGGCGTTAAATAAGCCTCGACTTCATTTTGACTTTTTAATTTTTGTTGGGTTTTCCTTAGGCTGAAAAACAGTTTTTTTGTGCACGCGTCGTCCCTAATTTCACCAAAGACCAACTTTGCAAAATATAATCTTGCATGCTCGCGCGTATCCACCACATGGCATAGGTTGAGAATCGATAGCCAAGTTCCGGATCGTAATTTTTCATCGCTTGCATAATACCAACATTCCCTTCTGATATCAGATCACTAATGGGAAGGCCGTACCCTTTATAACCACTGGCCACTTTGGCGACCAATCTTAAATGGGAAGAGATAATTTTTTCCACGGCCTTTGGATCTTGTTGATCACGCCACTGTTTAGCCAGCTGATATTCTTGATCTTGCGTCAACAAGGGAAGTTTCTTTATTTTTTGAAAGTAGGACTTTCTTTCTTGATCGCTGGAAGAAATATGTCTCATAAAATATAATTTAAATTAAATTTATTTTAAATACTAGCAAAAATCACCCCTTTTAGCAATGGTTCTTCTTGAATTTAAACATGAAATTATTACTTAATTTTATTCATTATTAAAAGTATTGTAACCATATCTGTGGCATTGTGTATTATCTGAATGTATACAATGGGAAATATTATGAAAAATATTATGAACCAACATAGAAATAACACATCCATTACCAATGAGGGTTATTTAACTGGAAAATTGCTTATCGCTATGCCTTTTATGCAGGAAACTCTATTCAAAAAAACCGTAATTTATATATGCGGCCACGACACTGAAGGAGCCATCGGATTAATTATTAATAAGAATATCCGAAATTTTTTATTTAAAGATCTTATTGCTCAACTACACTTAAATATTGAAGTTTCAGAGTCACTAAATCATCCCAAAGTTTATTACGGTGGCCCCGTTGAAATAACCAGGGGGTTTGTCCTCCATTCACCAGATTATAAAATTGATTCAACGGTTGTTTTAGACAAACACATTTGCATAACTTCCACCTTGGAGATTTTAAGAGCCCTGGCGAAAAAGCAGGGGCCAGAAAATTCTTTGGTTTGCTTGGGATATACAGGCTGGACGGCAGGTCAATTGGAGACAGAAATCCAAGATAATGACTGGATTATTATTGATGCTACTGACGATTTAATTTTTAAGACGTCGCTTGAAGAAAAATGGCATCATTCGATGGCTGCAATTGGGGTTGATCCGGCGACTTTATCTATAGAAATCGGCCATGCTTGACTGTAGAATACAGATAATATTTTTTTAAGGGTTCTTATGAATGAATAATATTATAGGCCATAAGTTATATGGAAAAGGACTTCAAAAAGTAGTTGTTTTACACGATTGGTTTGGAGATACAACCACTAACTATGATCCCATGCTTGAATTCCTAGACCGTGATACTTTTACCTTTGCGTTCGTAGATCTCAGGGGATACGGCCGCTCTAGAAATATATCTGGCGAATGCACCTTAGAAGAAGGGGTTTCAGACATCCTAGCTTTAGTCGACTTTTTAAAGTGGTCCTCTTTTGATATAATTAGCCACTCTATGAGCGCATTGATTGCCCAATACTTAACCATACAAGCCTCTTCTAGATTGAAGCGTATCGTGGCCATAACGCCCGTTCCAGCCTGTGGAACCCCTGCCCCAGATGCCGTGATAAGTTTTCTAGAAGATGCAGCTTTACGCAATGAAATTTCTGCCAGGCAGATTATTCAGTTCATGACAGGATATCAACAAGGCTCTGAATTTGTAGATAAAAAAGTCACCCAATGGTACGAGACATCAAATCCAGAAGCCCGATCTGCTTACCTTAAGATGTTCAGTCAAATTGATTTTTCGGAACAAGCCAACGGTGGATTAACACCTTTCTTGGTTATTGTGGGTGCCAATGACGCCGAGGGATACCGTGAACCTGTTATGCAACAAACGTTCATCAAATGGTATCCGAATGCAGAACTTATCACTTTGCAGGGTTGTGGGCACTACCCTATGCAAGAACAACCCCTGCAGCTTGCTGTCGCCATACAGAGCTATCTAAAACAGGCATAAAAAAAGCCGGCTTAAAACCGGCTCTTTAAAACATTTTAATAAAAAGGCTAGCCCTGGCGTGCTTTATACCGGGGGTTTTCCTTATTAATAACGTATAAACGACCCTTACGACGCACAACTTTACAAGCTTTGTGGCGACTTTTTAAGGTTTTAAGTGAGTTTGCGATTTTCATTGTAAATTTTCCTCTTAATTAATTCAGATACTAGACAAATAGCCCCCCTTTGTCAAGCTTATCCTTAGGTTCCTTGCCTCTTACTACAGGTCTTAGTAACTCACAACGCCATTTCTCTTGACAGGATTGGTTATCCTTCAATAATATTTGGTACTTTTGTTTTACAATTTAAGGATAGCTTATATGACATTAAAGCTTTATGAAATTATGCTTGGCATTTTTCTTCTTACAGGCTTTTTTGCCCCCTCCATCCAGGCTACTACGAATAAGAACAATCAAAAAATTAACGTCGGCCACAAAACATTCAATATACCTTTCGCTCCCGTGCCTCAAACCAAAATCAAAATTCTATATGTCAATTTAAAAGATAACATAGAACTAATACAAGCTCTGGCGGCTGAAATTGCAGCGTACATAAATGCAAACCGAGGTAAAATCGACGTTATTATCACCCCAGAGTCTAACACCATAGCAATTGCCTACGCCGTTTATGAAAAAACGAAAATACCATACATCGTGCTTACAAAAAAACAAAGGCCCGATATGGGACCAAAGGCGATAAGCGTTCCGGTAAAGTCAATCACCACAGCTGGAAACCAAACCTTGTGGATCAGCGAAGATAATATAGAGGCAATCAAAGGTAAAAAGGTTTTAATCCTGGATGACGTTGTCTCCACCGGCAACACACTAGCCGCGATGAAGGAATTAGTTGGAATGGCAGGTGGTAAACTTATCTTGAATCCTTTGGTTTGTTTTTGCGAAGGCGAGAAGCGTTCTGATGTAACGGCAGTCAGTGACACCGTACTGCCAGTTATTCCCGTTTCATAATATACACAAAAAACTTAAGCCTTGACAGGCTTACTAAGTCGTACATAAGGTCGGGGACTTTTACACCACAATTTAGGATAATTTATATGATATTGAACAGTTTCAAAATCGCTTTTAGCGCGCTTTCGTTTATAGGCTTTTTTGCTTCCCCCATCCAGGCTGCTTCAGCTGAGGATATGCATAATATTGAAGTTGGCACCAATTCTTTCAGAGTACCCTTAGTTCCAATTCCTGCCGCTAAGATCAAAATTGCATACTTGAATTTAAAAGATAATAACGAACTAATAGAAGCATTAGCGACTGAAATTGCAACGTACATAAATGCTAACAAAGCTAAAATTGATATAATCATAACCCCTGAGGCTAATACCATAGCTCTTGCCTACGCCGTTTCCAAAATAACAGGCATCCCTTATATCGTGCTTACAAAAAAACAAAGGCCAGATATGGGGCCAGAGGCGATAAGCATTCCGGTAAAATCCATTACTACAGCTGGAAACCAAACTTTGTGGATCAGTGAAAGTAATATTCAGAAAATTAAAGGTAAAAAGATTTTAATTCTGGATGACGTTGTCTCCACCGGTGGCACAATAAATGCAGCCAAAGCCTTAGTTGAAAAAGCAGGGGGTGTACTTGCCTTGAATCCTTTGGTTTGTTTTTATGAAGGTAACAAGCGTGACGATGTAACAGCTGTCAGTCAAACTGTATTGCCAGTTATTCCCCTGTCGTAGAATTTCACCCTAAAATCGATTCTTGAAAGTTTCCAGCGGCACGAAAAGCCTTTGTAAACTTTCAGGAATTAAGAAGGAAAGGCTTCAATTTTGGGATTTCCATCGGATGTTAAACTGATTTGTTCAACCCGCATTTTAGCGTCCTGTAATTTCTGCTCGCACTGCTTTTTTAACTGCGTACCGCGTTCATAAGCCTGAATAGCCTCTTCCAGGGGCAACCGGCCTTCCTCTAATTTTTTCACCAATGATTCCAACTCAACCATGGCTTGTTCGAAGCTTAAGGCTTCAAGATTTGACGTTGTCATTGTTTATTGCTCCTTAATTTTATCAAGTCATCATAGAAGCTTCTGAATTGAATAACAATTCTTCTCGTGCTATTGGTTAGCTGTGAACACAGGGGGTGCCCTTATGGTTAGAAACCAAAGGGCTGAGAGGGAATCAGCCCAACCCTTAGAACCTGATTCGGTTAACACCGACGGAGGGATTGTGAAAGAGCATCATCAAATACGCTATGCGTTTTCAATTGACTGCGTGAGCTATCAAAAAAAAACCGTCTTAGCCCAGCAAAATTTTTCAATTCCCGTAAACAAATGGACGGCCTTGGTTGGGAAAAGTGGCCACGGCAAAACCACATTATTAAAAACGTTGTTAGGACTAGTTCCTGGCCTAAACGCTTCCCCCCCTGGCATTTCCTTAAGTTATATGCCCCAGCGCGACTTGTTGTTGCCCTGGAAAACAGTTATCGAAAATGTTGTATTAGGAGCCACCCTGCGGCGCGAAACCCCGAATATTTCTAAGGCAAAAAGTTTATTAAGGGATGTTGGCTTGGCTGACGAGGCCCAAAATTACCCCCACCACTTATCGGTCGGCATGCGCCAACGTGTAGCGCTGGCACGCACATTAATGGAAGACGCGGACCTTATCCTAATGGACGAACCGTTCAGCGCAGTTGACCATCAAACCCGTGACCAATTGCACACTTTGGCAAAAAGACAGCTGGAGGGGAAGACCGTCTTGATTGTCAGTCATGATCCGGATGAAGTTGTAAAAATGGCCGATCACGTCTTAACCTTAAGCGGGGAGCCTGCGGTATGCTTAAGCGATTCATAACGGCCTTCATCCTACTGAGCCTTTGGCACGCCATCGTCAATTTAGCAAACATCCCGGCTTATATCCTTCCCACTCCTTGGCAAGTCGCAAGTGCCCTGTTCAATCAGCGATCCTTGATTTGTTGGCATGGAGGATTAACACTAGCCCAGATTTTAGCAGGCCTGTTGATTTCCAGCATTCTTGGGATGGGAATGGCCTTCATCCTGGACCGAAACCCACGTTTGCAAGCCCATCTTCACCCTGTGTTGGTCATTCTGCAGGCAACGCCAGCGTTTATTTTGATGCCGTTATTGATGATTTGGTTTGGATTTGGTTTGCTGCCCAAAATGATCGTCGTTTGTTTGTCTGCCTTCTTTCCCATTACCCTTTGTTTCCTTGACGGATTGAAACGCACCCCCGTTGAGTGGCTAGAGTTGGCCCACACAATGAAAGCCCTGCCGTTTCCTTTGCAATACCGTATTCGCTGGCCCGCTGCCTTGCCTGGATTATTGTCGGGGTTACGCCTGGCCGCGATTCACGCCCCCTTAACCGTGCTGGCCGCTGACTGGAACGGTGCCAGCCATGGTCTTGGGTATTTGATGATGCTGTGTCATGGACGGCTTCAAACGGACCTTTTGTTTGCCTGTTTATTCTGCACAGTTTTATTAACCCTTTTCCTAAATGGAGGCATACGGTGGTTGCAAAGTCGTTTCATCTTTTGGCCAGCCTCTTCTTAAATGGTGCAGCCTGCGGAGCAGTCTGCAAGTTTTTAAACCAGTTTTTCTCGTGGAGCACAGGCCAATCTTTAGACACAATGCGCCTTTGGGGGCCCTCCTACGACCCAAGCCAAAGCGCCCTCCCCGCCTCCACGCACAACACGACTCTCCCTGTGCCTCCCTATCTTTCGATCTTGAAGCATGTCTTCTCGCAGGCTTCCAAACCTGTGAGAATTCGGCTAAAGTCTCAAAACCGGTCCCAAGACTCTACCCCAGGCAATTCTCTTACTTTCAAAAAGGAAGAGAAGGATTTTATATATCCCCTCGCGCACCCAGCAGACCCGGGTGTAACTAACCACCATATTCAGAATACGATGGGAATGGTTTACAAATTATTAACCAGAAAAAATTTTCAGATTTTATTAGTCAGTATTTTTTTAAGTTCTTGCGATCAACAACCCCCTTTACGGCTAACATTGGATTGGGTCTTGAACCCCCATCATGCCCCTTTGGTCATTGCCCTTACCCAAGGTTTTTTCAAAGAAGAAGGCCTGCAGGTCGACTTGATCCCAGCGCAAGGGTCTTTGGAAGGGTGCATCCAAGTGGCCGCAAGTGCCGCAGATTTAGCCCTTACCACCGAATCCCAATGGATTATCCAAAAAGACAAGGGCCTTGATCTGGAACCAGTTTTGACCCTAATCAGCCAACCCCTGGAAGTTTTTGTCAGCCGCGTACCGTTACATCAGTTAAAGGGAAAACGCATCGGTCACGCCAGCAGCGGTGTTGGATTCTCAGCCGCTGTTCTAAGAAAAATCTTAAAAAACCAGGGTTTAACGGAAAATGATATTATCGACGTCCATACAAAACATGGGTTGGTGGCGGCCCTGGTCAATCATCAGGTAGATGCCATCGTTAATGCTTATCGAACATATATCGCCGTTGACTTAAAAGGTCATAACGGAAAATTCCACATATACCCCTATGAAGACTTAGGCATACCCGTGTTTGCCGCCCAAGTGATGGTAGCAAACCCAAGAATCTCTTCAAAAACTAAACAGGCTTTGCAACGCGCCTTAAAAAAAGCTTGTCAATTTATTCACCAAAATCCCGATGAAGCGTGGATGATTTTCAAAACTCACAGGCCAGAGCTGGACACCGCTGCCAACCAAGCGCTGTGGCCGTTGATCGGGAAGATGTTTAATGTTGACCCCTTGCCCGTTAGTGAAGAACGCCATCAAACGTTGAAAGTATTTTTAAGAGAGAATGGGTTGATTAAAAAGGGTGAACTTGTACAATTTACAACTTGAATTTTAAAACCGAAGAGATTACTTACAAAATATTAGTGATAACACATCTTAAATGGTTCAATATGTTTAAAATTACAAAAAAATCATTTCTTGCGTTGCTTTGTGTCCTTTCCATCCAATACTGTATGGCAAGCTCGGCGGATGTTGATGCCTCTCCTTCTGAGAAAAAACCTAGATACTTTTACAATCTCTCTCAAAAAGTTCAAACCATCCAAACCAAGCTTACGTCTTTTCACAAGTATGTCACACACCAAATGATAAGATTAAAGGAATTCAAGAAAAGCACAACTTTTGAATCGGCCCCTTTTGTAACAGAATTAATGGATTGCAGGCTGCAAACATCTAAAGAACAAGGACATTCGGGGGAGTTCATGTTAGAAAAAGAAGCTGCCTTTTTCCAGATTCCCCGACACCGCCTCGAAAAACTTGCGGAAATACAATTTTCTATATATTCAAGTATTGAAGGAATTTTTATTTACAGAGAGGTATTAAAAGCACTTGACACACTTATAGTAAAAGAGAGTTTTGCACCGGCTTTTCCGCTTTTGTGTACAAAGCCGCAAAGAGATATAAATGTTGCTCAAATAATTGAAGTAATTAAAAAAATTAAATACCACGCACAAAACGAACTTAAAAAATTCAAACCCGATGTAATGGATAAACCGGTAGAAACATTACCCTTCATTACCTTTAGGGAAGAGGCTAATCCTATCTTAACTCCCAATGCGATTGTTGAAATTTTAGAGAATGAGATAAAGGGAATCCTTGAAGCCATTCTTAATCTTAAAACTTTTGAAGAAGAGGAAAAAGCACAAAAGAATAGAAACAAAAAAAGAAAGCAAAAACAAGCCAGAAAGCTGAAAGAAAGCCAGTCCCAAACAGTATCCTCGGCGGCAGCACCAGCCGGCCAAGTCCCTGCCAGCAGTTCCTCCTCTAATAGTTCTTCATCTAGCAGTTCCTCCTCAGAACCTGCTCCTTTAAGTTCAGAAGAAGATGAAGAAGAGGATGCGCAAGGGGAAGCAGCCGGAGCAGCATCTTCCAGTAGCTCTTCCGCTGCTCAAACTTCCAAAAAAGCGTTTACAAGAATGGAAGAAGAAAAAGCTCAGCAACAAAAACAAATAAAAAGGCAAGAAGACTTAAAAGATCTAATCAGCAAAACATTCAGCCCTTTGTACAACACCATTGACTGGAGTGATTGGGAAAAAGCCTTAAGGCAAAATGGATACAGCGTAGAACAAGGAGGTAACGGAAAAAAAAGTTATATAAATGGGATAACTAGAAAGAAATTTGCCATCGAGAACGCTCACGGGGAGGGATCGAACAAATTCAGTCCAGCAAACATTGGTATTGTACGAACATTTTGCCTGGACCAAGGCCTTGTGCCTAATGGGATTTTGCCAGACCATATGATTCAACCTTGGTTAAAGACTTTACAAACCGCAGAAGCCAAACATTAGTCAAATGGGGAGGCGGCCCCCCGTCAAGGAATCATGGTAAGCGGCTGGCCAGGAGACCCAATAGCTATGGCAGCGCCCCACATACACGTCAAAACACTGGAATCGTTCAGGGCTGGCTGACCACCCAGCTGTACTGTGGGGGCTCCTGGTGCCCAGGGCGCCATAGTCATAGGCAGACAGGGCAATGGTACCAAAATACCCAAAGCAGCTGCTGTGGCAGCAGCCACCAGTGGATTTCCAAGTGTTATGCACATCCCAAAAGGCAAAATGTTTAAAAAGGGAAGATGGTCATTAATGGTAGCAGCTGGCATGACCATGGTTAGGTCAAAACTGATGGGCAAAGCCGTCAAGGTGGCGGGCGCTGTCCCCATGCAACAGCTTATAGGGGCTGTAGAGATAGTTTGTACGCCCATAATTATCCTCCTCTGTTTTTGTTAGCTGGGTCGATTAAGGCTTTTCCATCTTTACCCAAAACAACAGCATAAGCGGTCGCCTTGCCCTTTTGATAGGGGGTGCGTTTCAATAACTCCCCCGTTGAATAGAACATATCTTGGTTCTTCACCAACAATCCATTTTCATACTGGCTAACTTGGCAAACGCCCCCGCCCTGACTTTTGGGAAAATAGGTTGTCGACATACCGTGCTGAAGTCCGTTCTTATAAGCGGTTTTTTGGCAGATATCACCGAATTGATCATAGAAAACAAAATCCCCGTCCAGTTTACCCTTGGCATAATTTCCAACAACCCGTTTAAGACCTGACGGATAATACCCAACCATCGGACCATCCAGAACGTTATTTTTATAAATCATAATCGTCTCGACACTTTCGTCATCAAGATACGTTGTTGCCCTACCTTCAAGTTGATTATCTTGATAGGCCATTTGGTGGGTCATTTTATTTTCTTCATTATAAATAACCAACTCACCATTCTTTTTCCCATCCTTATAGGTGACAACAAGGCGACCACTTCCCTGATGAATTTCATAAACACCCTCTGTCGGGGCGCAGGTTACAGGTTTTCCGTCTTTAAAAACAAAAACATCCCGAGGTGGTGCAACTTTTTTCTGTTCGTCTGCCATCGTTAATTCACCTTAACCAAAGCAGCTTGTATTTTAACAGCGCTTCCGCCTTTTAGTTCTACTGCCATCTTGCCTTCTATTTGAACCATATTTGCCTCATCCTTGATGGCCAGATCTGATTTGCGCGCAATGCCAAGCGCCGCTTGCTGTGTGATTAACATCTCAGCTTTGCTGTCAATGTTCATGGCCGCTTGTTGTTCAATGGACATATCAGACTTCATAACAATGTTCATGGCCGCCTGTTGTTCAATGGACATATCAGACTTCATAGCAATGTTCATGCCGGCAGTAAGGTTAATATTCTTAGCAGATTTAAAAGAAATATCGTCTGTACTGATAATATCAACCTTACCTGTAACGTTGATGGTAATATTTCCATTTTCTAACGTCAGTTCATAATTCCCTTTTGTAATTTTGATAACGTCATCGCCATCGGTAATGTCCAAAAGGTGGGTCGTCCCCTGGCCCTTTTGAATCTCTGATTTATTTCCTTTATGAATGGTTAGGGTATCGTCGCCTTTAAAAATATCTTCGGTACGCGAATGGACGATTTCGTTATTCCAATCTTTTTGGGCATGCATATAAATTTCTTCGCTACCCTTTTCATCCTCAAAACGCAGTTCATTAAAACCACCCCCTTTTTTGGATGAATTGGATTTAAAAGTACTTTTGGTCGGGCTTTCAGTTACGTAATCTGGAGGCATGTGGTCAGCATTATAAACGCACCCAATAACTAGAGGGCGATCGGGATCCCCATCAATAAAGGTGACGACAACCTCCATTCCTATACGCGGTGTTACCAACCCACCCCAATTGGTCCCTGCCCAGTTTTGGGCCACGCGAATCCAACAAGAGCTTTCCTCATTCTTTTTTCCATAGAGATCCCAATGGAACTGAACTTTGATCCGCCCATATTGATCGCAGAAAACTTCCTCGCCCGCTGGGCCGGTGACAATGGCTGTTTGGTTGCTGAAAATACGAGGTTTGGGGGTTTTTGAAGGGGGGCGGAACGATATTTCGCCTGGAAAAGCCTGAAAGTCATTTTTATAGACAACGGATTTAGACTCAGGTGTGTGTCCCTGATTAATGGTGTGCACGACCTTATATAAGACATATTCCTTATTAAAATCAGCCCGTGGATGATCAGACAGTTCAAATTTCTTGCCCGCAGAAAACGCGCCGGCCGTACTACTGCCCTGGCACAACTGACTGGACCATTCCAAGGCTTGCAACCGCATATCGGCCAGGGTCTCGCCCTGATCCAGTTTTTCAAATCTGCCTGGGTATTCATATACGCGACCACTTTTACCAACCCCAGAAACTTTGGGCTGTAAGGCCGTCAGCGGCGTTAGATAATTATAATCAACGGTTTGAAAATCTTTGGTTGTAACTTGATGGTAAAGGTTGAAATGAAGAATCGTATTCAAGGCCGCCTGATCGGTTTGGTTGGCGTTTAAAGAAATAGCCTCCTCCTCCACAGGTTTTGAGGAACTGCTGTCATCCGTCAGCACCATAATGTGACCTTCTTCTGTGTGCTTGAAGAAATAGAAGATCCCTTCTTCCTCCATCAATCGACAGACAAAATCAAAACAACTTTCGCCATATTGAACGCAATAGTCCCGAATTGTTTGACCACACGTTGTTACCAAGTTCTCAACCTCAGTAATACCGTTTTCTTTCAAAACCTTTAAAATGGTATCAATCGCACTTTTGTTTGGAAAAATTCGGTAATCTTTGGTGAATTTCAATAACCAAAACTTAGGGTATATGGATGCTTCATAAAACGTTATGTTTTCGCCCTGCTCTGTGCTAATGGTTTTTTTTTGTTGAACTTTTCCAACAATACCGCAAAAGTGTCGAGGCGATGCCGCCTGCAAAAGACTTGTATAGCTTTCAAAGCTTACGGTGACTTCTGTCCCCAGCAGACTGGCCAGATCTAATGTGGAAGAGGACGAATGAAACCCAAGTTCAAATTCAAAAGGTGAAGATAGTTCCTCATAGCCCGTCAATCGATCGATTTTTAAAGTATCTTCGCCTAAGCTTGTTTTAATTTTTAAAGCAGAGACCAATTTTCATGAATTTTTAATAACTGTTTAGGTAAAATTAAGTTTGGAGTTTTCAGATAAAGATGTCGAGAGAAAATTGAAATGATTAAAAAAGTTTGCGTTTTTTGCAGTTCATCGGACTTGGTAGATATCACTTACCATCAAGCAGCAGCTTTGTTAGGGACCCTTTTGGCAAAACAGGGTTTCGATCTTGTCTTTGGTGGGGGTGCCACAGGCTTAATGGGGGCAACGTCAAAAGCAGCCATAGAAAACGGGGGCAGTGTCTATGGTTTTATGCCTGAATTCCTAAGGGCTCTTGAAGGGACAGAGCTTGATGCGAATCACCTGGAAATTGTTGATACGATGCACACTCGCAAGCAAAAGATGTACGATCATGCCGACGCCTTCATCGTTTTGCCTGGTGGATTTGGAACTTTGGACGAGTTGTTTGAAACTCTGGGTTGGCGGCAACTTGAACTGCATCTTAAACCGATTGTTGTTGTGAATACGTTGTCTTATTGGGACCCCTTGAAAAAACTTTTCGAATGTGTGATTGACAATAACTTTGCCCTGCCCAAACATCGGCAATACCTAACATTTGTTGACACCCCTGAACAGGCTATTGAATCCTTGCAGGATGTAAGCTAACCCAGTTTTTTAAGGTTTAACAAAAAATACCATGCGCTTAATTTTTATGGGAAGTCCCGACTTTTCTGTCCCCGCCTTAAAGGCTTTAAAGCAGGCAGGGCATACAATTGTTGCCGTCTATTGCCAACCGCCTCGGTCAAAGGATCGAGGGCACCATTTGCAAAAAGGCGCCGTTCACCAAGCGGCTGAACAGATGGGCATCCCGGTTTATACCCCAACAACGTTGCGTGACGCGGCAACCCAGCGGGAATTTGCCAGCCACCAGGCTGATGCAGCGATTGTGGCTGCCTATGGTTTGATTCTGCCCCAGGTGATTTTAGATATTCCCCCCTATGGGTGTTTAAATATACACGCTTCATTGTTACCCCGCTGGCGGGGCGCTGCCCCCATTCAACGGGCCATTTTGGCCGGTGACACCGAAACAGGCATTACCATTATGCAAATGGAGGCTGGGCTTGACACGGGGCCAATGTTGGTAAAAAAAAATGTGCCGATTACCCTTGATACAACCACCCCTCTTTTGCATGACACCTTGGCTGAAAAGGGTGCCAATCTTATTGTCGGGACTTTGGCAGATTTAGATGATTATCGACGTCAGGCCATTGTTCAACCTGAGGAAGGGGTAACATATGCGGCCAAGTTGGTAAAGGCCGAGGGACAGCTAGATTTTTCCAAACCAGCCCACCAACTGGATCGTGCCATTCGCGCCCTTAACCCTTGGCCAGGGACATGGCTGGATCATAATGGCACCGTTATCAAAATTTTAAAGGCCCGCCCTCTTGACGGCGATTACGGTCTCCCAGGACAATTCAGCCATACCACCCAGGACCCTTTGATAGTCAGCTGCGCTGAGGGGGGGTTAGCTTTACAAACATTACAAAAGCCCGGCGGTCGCCCCATGGACGTTTTAGACTTTCTCAGGGGACATACTATACTGTCCTCTTATTTGCCAAAAATCATTGAATAAATAGTTTTTTTGAATGACAAACGCGCACAAAAGTTTTAGATTCTAAGCCAATTCAATTCAATAAATTAATAGGATAGAAAATGGCCTTTAAAAATTTGTTACACTCTTTTTTATACCCATCAATTTTCCTTTTTGGTATGTCAAGCGTTCAAGCCAGCAGTAGCCAAAAATCCGAAAAAACGCCCCAAGAGGAAGCTTCTGAAACCTTGCCGTTAAGGATGAGGCGCTTGGAAGCACTCGTTCCCATGAATGCTCCCAATCGGTTGGCTATGTCGGAAAAATTACTGAACCTCCAAGAATCCCTCCCAGGCAACACATCCAAAGGGAATGGTTATACCTTTAGTGCAATAAGGGAATGGCACATTTCCTCCCTAGAGACCATCCTGACGAACAACAAAAACCGTTCTATAGAGGACCCCATTTTTGTCGCTGATTGGGGGTGCGGTCTCGGCACATTTGCCCTGCACGCTATCTTCCGTGGGATGAATGTGTGGGGGCTCGATCACAACGAAACATCCGCGGCCTACGCAAACAAATTGATTTGGGGTTCAAAAAAATTGTTATCGAACCCCAAGGCACTGGCAGATCAGTACAAAATTTTTGTGGGATGCGTCACTAAACCATCTGAAAAATTTTTGAGTCGTCAGAACGACGTGAGCGTTTCCTTTAATCTCATCCCTCATTTATCCCCTGATCAATCAGACGCCTTATTAAGAAACATGGCTCAAACGACCAAACCTGGTTGTCTCGTTCTGATTGTGTCAGATACCCCTCATGGTTTGAATCTCCCAGAGCCTGCAGTGTCCTTCTATGAAAATCAACGGAAAAAAGGCAGCAAATATCCCGGATATGCCTTGTATACACGAGCGTTCCAGGTCGACAGGTCTCGGATCCTCAAGGATGTTTCTGCTGTAACCCCCAAAATCCTGGCTACACAACAATCAGAAAGCGAATTAGAAGCGATGAATTTAAAGAATATTTATAACTTCGTGGATTACCAGGAGCTTTCTGCCCGGGTTCAAGACGTGGGTCTGACGGTTGAGAACGTCTTTTACACAAATGTGAGTGGACAAAATCCCCTCGTTCCCTGTGCAGAGGCTGAGCATAGAAATCTGCTCGCCAGACATAAAGGGAAGGTATTTCTTATCGCCCGAAAACTAACAGATGGGTCAAACACTTCAAGCTTGACGGGCTCAGGTTCCGCAAACAGAGAAAGCGCAACCTCCTCAGATTCTTCGAGCACTTCAAATTAAATATTCTCCAACCATCCCACAGAAAGTCAAAGTTTTTCCGGTCGTTAATCCTTTATGACCGGAAAAAGCCCGACGGGCGCCCCCTGGACGGTTTTAGACTTTCTGAGGGGGTGTACCCTTTCCAATGACTTAAAAAAACATCTAGAAATTTTAAAAAAACGTCTATACAACTAAAAATGCTTTGACAGGTCGCCATTGAAACCTTCAAGCTTAAAAAAACACCTCCCTATATAAAATTAATGTCTTTCTTATCAATAGAAGGTTAAGTAGAAGAATTCTATGATCACAAAAAAAACTCGCCCGTCGCGTCCCTATGGTCGTCCAAAAACCAACAAGGGGATGTCCAACAATGAACAGACGTCTAACTTCGAACCCTCTCGTCACGAGAATTCTAAGCCTCGACCACAGAATAATGGCCCCCGTAATTATCAGCATCTTTTCGATAAATACATGAATCTGGCACGGGAAGCCTTGTCATGCGGAGATCGGGTTGCCGCTGAATATAATTACCAGCACGCCGATCATTATTTGCGTGTGCTGAACGAACGTCAAAGCCAAAGGCCTGCCCCTCAGCAGCCTGACAGAGATGCTAACCGTCAAGAAAACGCTGACGTTGAAACGGCCCCCGAAAGTAAGATAGAGTCAGGGGTGGAACAAGAACCACAATCATAAAGGAGACTCGCCTATGACTCCTGATCGTTATACCCAACGCGCGCAAGCGCATCTTCAAAATGCCCAGCTGTTGGCGTTGCGCGAAAGCCACCAACAGCTTACCCCCTTTCATTTATTAAAAGTTTTTTTGGACGACCCAGAGGGGTTGGCGGCACAAGTGTTGACCAAAGCTGCCGTTAATGTCAAAGAGCTAACGGTTAAAGTCCAACAAGAACTGTCCAAACTGCCCAAAGTGTCGGGCAGCACACAAGTTTATTTAAGCCCTGATATGGCCAAAGTTATGGCTGCGGCCGATGCCCTGTCCACCAAAGAGGGGGACCAGTTCATCAGCCAAGAAATCATCCTGTTGGCGTTGGCCTCCACCCCCCCAACCCAAATTCTGTTTGAGCAAAACGGGGGCAAAGTAGACAATCTGACCCAAGCCATTCAGCAACTGCGGCAGGGCCGAAAAGTCCACTCAGCATCGGCTGAGGAGGGGTATGACGCCCTGAACCGATACGCCCGTGATTTGACCGCCGCCGCACGGGAGGGGAAAGTTGACCCCGTCATTGGCCGGGATGAAGAAATTCGCCGGACATTGCAGGTGTTATCACGGCGTACCAAAAACAACCCTGTCCTGATTGGGGAACCTGGCGTGGGTAAAACCGCGATTGCCGAGGGTTTGGCCCAACGCATTGTGAACGGGGACGTGCCGGAATCGATGCGCAACACCCGTCTGATGTCCCTGGATCTGGGGGCCTTGTTGGCCGGTGCCAAGTTTCGGGGAGAGTTCGAGGAGCGCCTGAAGGCTGTTCTGCACGAGATAACCGAGGCCCAAGGCGAGGTGATTGTTTTCATTGACGAGCTGCACACGCTGGTTGGCGCCGGCAAGGGCGATGGAGCCATGGATGCGTCCAACATGCTAAAACCGGCCTTGGCACGGGGGGAGCTGCATTGCATTGGGGCGACCACGCTGGATGAATATCGCCAGCACATTGAAAAGGACCCTGCCCTTGCCCGCCGCTTTCAGCCGGTGATGGTAGATGAGCCCACGGTAGAGGATTCCATTTCCATTTTGCGGGGCTTAAAGGAAAAATACGAACTGCACCATGGCGTGCGCATCAGTGACGGCGCGATTGTGGCCGCGTGTACGTATTCCCATCGGTATATTACCGACCGGTTTTTGCCCGACAAAGCCATTGATTTGATGGATGAGGCGGCCAGTCGCCTTCGGATGATTGTCGATTCCAAACCCGAAGACATTGACGAGCTGGACCGCCGCAGCCTGCAGTTGCAAATTGAGCGGGAGGCGTTAAAGAAAGAGACCGATTCGGCATCGAAAGAGCGATTGGCGAAGTTGGAACAAGATTTAAAAGTTTTGGAAGAAAAACGAACCGCCCTGACGGCCATATGGCAACAACAAAAAGGCAGCTTGAAGCATGCGCGGGAATTGAAAAGCCAACTGGAGACGTTGCGGTCGGAATTAGAGGTGGCCCAGCGTCAGGGAAATCTGGCCCGGGCTGGGGAAATTTTATATGGCCTGTTACCCAACCTAGAGAAAAAGCTTGAGGATCTGCACAAAGAAAACGACCAGAAATCGTTGAAGGAAGAGGTGACTGAACAGGACATTGCCCTGGTGGTGTCACGCTGGACAGGCATTCCCGTGGAAAAGATGCTGACGGGCGAGGTTGAAAAGTTGTTGTCTATAGAGACCTATCTAGAGAAACGGGTCATTGGGCAAAAGGCAGCCATTCAGGCCATCAGTAATGCCGTCAGGCGCGCTCGAGCCGGCTTGCAAGACCCCAACCGCCCCATGGGATCGTTTTTGTTTTTAGGACCCACGGGTGTGGGAAAAACCGAACTGACAAAGGCTCTGGCTGAATTTTTGTTTGACGATGCAACCAACATGATTCGTTTTGATATGTCAGAATATATGGAAAAACATTCAGTAGCCCGCCTGATTGGGGCCCCGCCCGGATATGTGGGCTTTGAACAAGGGGGCGAGTTGACCGAGGCGGTGCGTCGCAAACCTTATAGTGTTATTTTGTTTGACGAGGTGGAAAAGGCGCACCGGGATGTTTTCAACGTGTTGTTGCAGGTTTTGGATGACGGACGCCTGACGGACAGTCAGGGTCGAACCATTAATTTTAAGAACACGTTGATTGTTTTAACATCGAACCTGGGGGCCGAGGCTTATTTGTCGTGGGACGCCGATGGGCAGCAAGAGGAAATCCCTGGCCGTGTAAGGGATGCCGTCATGCAGGCTGTAAGGCAAGCTTTTCGGCCAGAGTTTCTTAATCGGTTAGATGAAATCATTATCTTTAACCGTCTGAGTCAGAAGGATTTGGTCAAAATTGTGGAGAATCAATTACAACTGTTGGCCAACCGCTTGACTGATCGTCACATAACATTGACATGGAGCGAAGAAGCTTTAAAAGGCCTGGCCACCGCCGGTTATGACCCCGTCTATGGCGCCCGCCCCCTGAAACGTGTCATCCAACATCAAGTCCAAGACCCTTTAGCCTTAAAATTATTAAATGGCCAGGTTAGGGAAGGGCAAATGGTGAAAGTGAGTTGGGGTGATGGTGGAGTTTTGGTGGGGTAAAGCCCTTTGATACAAATAATAGAGGATAGATAGAGGCATAAAAAAACCACCGCATTATATGCGGTGGTTTTGTCTAATTAAGGACTTAAAAGTTATCTATCATTACTTAAGTTATTTATAGTCTGACAGATTCAAACCTTCTGCATCTGCGTATTCTGTTACGCTCATACCTTCAGCGGTCGCTTTAAGTTTAAGGGCAGCCAAACTATTAGCCCCTTGATGACCCTCATCTTCAGACTCTGATTCACTAGAATCATCGTCACTAGTTGTCCTTTTTTTCTTCGAATCATTAGCGGCGGCTGCGGAGGAAGTATCAATCTTTTTTTTCGCATCAAGATTAGGCATTTTGCGATTATCACCACCCTCTTTTTTCTCTTCTTTCTTTTCCTTCTTGTCTTCCTTTTTATCGGGAGCTTTAGAAGCAGCAGCTTCAGCGGCTACAAGCTTTTTCGTCAGGTCTGCAATTACTGCATCCTTGTCACCATTAGACGTACTCAGTTCTATAACTAACGTGCAAAGAGCTTTTAAGTTTCCCGCACCATCATTCGCTTTGTAACCAGGTAGTTCAGACGCGTCAGCAAGTCCTGCTTTCTTAAGAGTTGCCTCAAGTGAAGTCAACGCTTCGTGTGAAGCTTTCTGAGCTGGGTCTTCTTTTGGTGCAGCAGCTAATACATCATGAGCTGCCTTAATTCTAGCATATTCACTTTTATGGTGATCTCTCTCAGCTTCAAGTGCATCGCGATCAGCCTTCTGCTTAGCATGCTCCACAAAATTCTTCAAATTAGCATTTATTTGCGCTAGGGTGTGAGTCCCTATCATCTTGCCTTTGGCAGTTTTGCTGTCACTCGCCAATGATTCAAGAGTCTCTCCGGTTTCAGTTTTGTAACTTTTAATTGTGTTCCAGTCCGCAGATATCGACATGGCTTCTATCGCTGCAACATCTTTATCTTTTAAACCTAATTTAGCAACGATACTTTCTGCGAAAGTTCTAACTGCAGGTTTAAGTGATACTACGTTTTTCAAATTGTTTTTTGCAGTCGAAGCATTTATATTAAGGTTAAGAACTTCGGCAGCAGCATTAGTTTTAACTAAGGCTATAATATCATTATCATTCTTTGTTGAATCAGCCTCTTTCGCAAGTTTAATAATCTCCGCAGAAACACTATCAAGAATCTCACGCGCTGCTTCACTGGATCCAGCGCCAAACTTAGTGCCGTCATTCTTCACAGATGCTTCAAAAAGATCCGCTGTAAAATTAAGCTTGGAAGCCTTTGAACCATTTGCTTCAAGTTCAAAATCAACAGAAGCCATCGCACCAGCTGACAGCATCGTCGAAAGAGCCGCAGCCATTGCTATATTTTTTAAAAATTTCATTATTTCCTCCAATTAAAAATCAAAATGCTTATTACACTTTTATGCTTTACACTTTGATTACATCATAAAATTATTAACACAACGTTAAAAAATCTAAGTCTTTCAGATTTCCTTCGTTGAGTACGATTTAGCATGAAGATGTTTCTCAAAACAACTGTTTTTTTTACAGGAATTTCTTTATTTTTCACCACAGCTTCATGTTTTTCCGCCTTACGCAGGTTCCATCCCCTGTTTTGTTTGACTCCTGGCCTTAAACTTATCTATCATGCAAAAAAAAAAGACACGCCCCCCTTATGAACAAAGCATCCCATATTAAAACCCTTTTGGCGAACCTGGCGAAGCAGTCCCCACCCCCGAAAGTGATTTTTTTTAAAACGGGGCCAGGTGCTTACAGTGAGCATGATGAATTCATGGGGTTAAGCGTCCCAGCTTTGCGAAAAATTGCCCGACACTTTCCAGACTTGCCTTTGATGGAACTTCAAATTCTTCTTGAATCCCCATTTAACGAAGAACGGATGCAGGCTCTGATCATTTTGGTGGCCCAGTATCAAAGATCTGACACCACAAAAAAACAGGCACTTTACAACTTTTATGTGCGCCATATTACGCGTGTGAACAATTGGAATCTGGTCGACGCTTCGGCACACCACATTATGGGGCATTACCTTTATGATAAACCAAGGTATGTGCTGCTGGCATTTGCCCAATCAAACAACCTTTGGGAACGCCGCATTGCCATTGTTGCGACGTGGCATTTTATTCGCCAGGGTCACTATGACTGGACGCTTAAGATTGCGGAAATTTTGTTAGATGATGCCCACGACCTTATTCATAAAAGCGTAGGATGGATGCTGAGGGAGGTTGGCAAGAAAGACGGCGCCACCTTGAAAGCTTTCCTGGATCAGAAGGCCCCCCATATGCCCCGAACCATGCTGCGCTATGCCATTGAGAGACTGCCCATTGATGAAAGAAAAAGTTATTTAGAACAATCACGCGCAATTCGCACTTTTGATTTGCATAAAATCGATGGCTAAAAATGCGGATAATCTGGTAAGAAACTAGCATAAGGCCAGCCGGTCGTGGCAGTGCTTCGCTAAAGGGGTGATTCGGGATGAATATCTTAAAACGCGCGTTGGTTTTTATGTGCCTTTTTTTGGTCACTAAAGTACAAGGCGAAACCCTTCAAATTGTCAGCATTGAAAGACTTCGGACTTACTTAACCTATATAAAAATACACGACCCGATTCGCCTTAAATTCACCAGTTTCCCCCTGGCCTCGTCCTATTCATCCACCTGGGCGTCGCCCGTTTTACCCAAAACGTTTATCGTTAAAATCCCTAATGGCAGAGTCTATTCCCAAAATGGATACGCGATCATCGCAAAAAAATATTTAGCACGTGAGCTGTTGTGGCAGTGGTCACCGTTAAAAAAGAAAAAGAAAATCCTTAAACAACACACCTTACCAGTTGTTAGGCATGTCAAAGGCACCGTGGTGGTTTTAACCCAGGAAGGGCACGACAATTATTATCACTGGATCACAGAAATATTACCAAAATTGGAGCTTTTAAAAAATATTGATTATGACTGGATTTACTTGCCCCGTTTAAATCATGCCTTCCAGCACGAAACACTGAGCCTTCTTGGTGTTGATCGGCGTAAGATCATCGAAGCTGATGATGATACCTTTATAGAGGCCGAACAGCTAATCGTTCCATCGTATGTCTCGAAATCTTGTTATACACCACGGTGGGTTGTTGATTATTTAAAACAAAAATTTATCCATTCCGACCCAGCCGTTCAATCCATGGGTGAGAAGATATTTATTTCGCGTCAAAAAGCCGCTTACCGACGGGTCATTAATGAAGACCAGATTTTTTCCCTATTTGAACCGTTGGGTTTTAAACGCTACAATTTGGAGGATTTGAAATTTTCTGAACAAATTCAGCTGTTTCGAAATGCCAAGGTTATTGTGGCTTTCCATGGGGCTGGTCTGACCAACCTGGTCTTTAGCCAACCCGGTGCAAGGATTGTTGAAATTTTTCAAGAACATGAAGATGATTCTTACTGCTATCTTAGTCAGACACTAGGTCTGAGATATGATTGCATCAAGACAACCAAGTTCAAAAAGGACGGGGGCTACACCAGCACCACCGTCCCCCTTGATATTATTCAGGACTTCATCGACCGGAAATTCAAAGTTGGGTTCTTCACTTAAAGCGCGCCCCAAACGCATCAAAGTTCGCTTGGTCACGGGCATTGGTTACCAAAATGCCAAAAACAACGTTTTCAAACCTATCTTTAAATTCAGGTTCGTTTAAGACTTCGTGATAATGGGTAGCGACGTCTTCTTGAAGTTTATCAAAAATTCCCTTGAACGCCCCACAACCAAAAGCACTTAACACCAAATCGGTATAACCTTTTACAGCAGCTGATCGTAACTGGAAACGAATTTTAGCTTTTGTGATATCCTTGTAATTTGCAGGCATCGTTTTAACCCCATTAAGATCAACCGCCGCCGACGTTATCATTCCAAAGGACTCCAAATCAGACCGGAAACCATAGTGCGGTAATGAAGTGCCTGTGTTATCCACGCTACCCCGAAACAAGGTCACAGCTGGCGTGAAGATGCCACTGTCACAATCCCGGGCCGTATCAATTCGGCGACTGATGCCGAATTTGCCGTCCGCAGACTTATAATCCCCTCGTCCTTTATGATTTTCCAAGACCTTCAGCAAATTACTGCGAAAACAAAGCTGCTCCTCCTGAGCCGCACAACCACTCCACGCGCCACCCCCTGGTGTGAATGAATTAGCCATATTAAGCATAGCAATTTTTCCACCCCCATTAATTTGACCACGCAAGGTTCTTGCGACATCAAGACTATCACCTTGAATCACTTGATATTTGGTCGCATGCTCACAGGACTTGGGAGTTTGTTTGTCAATGCCGTTTGGAAAATACTCACTGTTTGAATCAATACTTAAATCCCTGACAACCGCGTTGGGCAACCTGCTCAAAGCCTGTTGAAAAGGGTTTTTTACGGCCGGCAATACAATCATGCCATCTTCAGCAATATAGCCATCCTCGCTGGCAGCCCAGGTTTGGTGCATAATTGCTGTTCTGTAAGAATTGGCATCTTTCCAGTTGCTGGTAGGCAACCACATGGCTTTTTCCATATCTTTTGGCAAAGCCATTTTATGGGCCAATTCCAGAATATTCCCTATCGCCTCTTGCAGAGGTTTAGGAACAGAAGAAGTCAATGCCAAAAAAGCCCCGAATCGACCTTTTGCATCATCACTGAATCTGGCAAAGGAATGAACCCCTTGCGTCACAAGCTGTCGTTGTTGCTGAGTTGTAGGCATTGTGGTTGCGCCATAGTCAATTTTCAACCCCTTACCATCATCAAAAATGCCCGTTGTGGCCAGTTGCCCGATCATATTGGCAAAAGAAGTAATGTCTGCGTCAAAAGTGTCAAGACCTGGGGTTCTCTGGCACGCCTCGAACCTATCTTTCAGTTTTTGTTTTTGCCCATCGATAAGTATAGCAAGCTGGTCTATGCTCTTTAAAGCATACCCTTTGTGAGTAGCATGCTCATCTAACGCATGGTCTTTACCAGACAGGGCAGATTTAAAAGCATCCGCATGATGCGTGCTGAAAACCGTTGCCAGCATCAGCCCAATAGATAGTTTCTTGAACATTTTGTGTCCTTTAAGAAAAAGTGATCCCCCATAGTAACCAGCTAATTCTTAACGAAATGTTAATGCTCGATTCTACCTTAACTGCAAAACAGCCTCTTGGATTCTCCGACAAGCCTCTTGAAGCAATTCCAAAGACGTGGCGTAGGAAATGCGAAAATAAGGTGATAATCCAAACGCATCCCCACTGACCGCGGTGACTTTTGCCGCATCCAGCAAATAGGCGCAAAATTGATTATCGGTTTCTAAAATTTTACCGCTGGGCGTTTGTCTTCCAAGAACACCTTGGCAGTTCACATACAAATAAAAGGCACCATCTGGCCTTAAACAGTTAAGACCAGGCACTTGGTTCAAAGCCTGCAAAGTTTTATCACGCCTTTCCGCAAAAATTTGACGCCAGTCATTTAGGAATTCTTGGGGTCCGTTCACAGCCATTACAGCCCCACCCTGGGCAATTGAACAAGCATTAGAGGTGCTTTGGGATTGAATCAAATTCATAGCCCTGATAAGAGTTTGAGGCCCTACCCCATAACCAATGCGCCATCCCGTCATAGAATAAGACTTGGACACACCGTTTAAGATGAGCGTTTGGTTTTTAAGGTGTGGCTCAACCTGAACGATATTGTAAAAAACAACGTCCCCATAAATAAGGTGTTCATAAATATCATCGCTTAAAATGTAGATATTGGGGTAATGAGATAAAACATCTGCTAGACTTTTAAGTTCTTCTTTTGAATAAACCGACCCAGTAGGATTAGAGGGCGAATTGAGGATGACCCATTTAGTCCGTTTGGTAATGGCCTGCCTTAACGCCTCCGGCGTCAGTTTAAAACCTGTTTCCTCTGTGCACGGCACAATCACGTCCACCCCACCAAACATACGCACAACGTCTGGATATGAAACCCAATAAGGGGCCGGGATAATCACCTCGTCACCCGTATTCAGACTTGCCATCATGGCGTTAAACAAGATTTGCTTTCCGCCATTGGCAACCGTGATTTCATCAAGGGTGTATTCTAAATCGTTATCACGACGGAATTTCTCTTGAATGGCTTTTTTTAAAGGTTGAATCCCATCCACAGCGGTATACTTAGTCAACCCTTGTTTCATAGCTTGTATGGCGGATTCTTGAATCCAACCGGGGGTTTCAAAGTCAGGCTCGCCAGCGGCCAGGTTAATAACATCTATCCCCTCAGCTTTAAGGGCAGCAGCCCGGGCATTTAAGGCCAAAGTGGGTGAAGGTTGAATGGATCGCAAACGATCTGCCAGAGAGAACATAAAAACTCATTAAGTTGATACCAAGATGCTAAGAAATTCTATACTGCATAAGGCAGAAATTGAAAGCTAGAAAAAAACTAGAATCCATCTTATAAAAGATCAACGCCGTTTAAAACCCTTTGGATTCATTCAATACATGTCAAAAAAAATTCTTATTTTCAGTCACGGTGAGTTGATTGGTGATGGCATGATGAAGTTGCCATTTGTAAGGTTGCTAAGCCATGTATTCCCAGGTGCCCATGTCACATGGCTGGCGGGGCGGCATCCCACGATCTTTAAGACGGCCCTGAATCCATTGGTCAATGCCCATATACACCAAGTTGTTGAGTACCCAGGGTATGGCGATTCATACAAGCATCTTTGGCAAAAGTCGTGGCAATTTTTCTTAAAAGATCAAAAAATTGACTTGATTATTGATACCGAGAAAAAAGTCGTCTCGGCCTTGACGCTAAAAAAAATCCCCCATCATAAATTCGTTTCAGCAGCCTATCGATGGCGCTTTTCCAACCAAAAGCCCCCCAACCCCCACCAAAAGCGAGATTTGCTGTTGGATCGCCTTTTGGATTTATTAGTCGTCAGCAGTGGCAGGCCTTTGGACCCTAAAGTACTAGAGAGCGTTTATGACACTGTGGTTCCCATCGAATGTCAAGAGCATGCCAGGGAACTTTTAAAACCTTATCTGGATCATAAAAAAGTTGTGCTGTTAGCCCCCGGCGCTGGCGGCCGTTTCAAGTGTTGGCCATTGGAGAATTTTATCAATCTTGCAAAAGACCTGGAAAGCCAAGGGTTTCAACCAGTCTTCATCCTGGGCCCTGCCGAACCGGAATGGCAGCAACAAATTCAATCCTTTTTGCCAAACGCCTTTTTTCCGTTGCAGGAAACAAACAAAACCTCGCCCTATTTGACCATTGCCCTTGGCCAGTTGGCGGCCGTAAATGTGGCAAATGATGGGGGGGTTGGGCACATTTTGGCATCGTCTAACCAGCCCACCATTTCCATGTGGGGCCCGACCGAGGCTGCCAAGTCAACCCCCAACGGTCGGCAAGTTGTGGTTGTGAAGGCGCAAGATTTTGGCGGCAACCAGATGGTTGACATTCCAGTAACCGCCATTTATGAAAAGGTTATTTCTCTTGCGAAGAAGAACTGCTGGAACTAGAACTACTGGAACTGCTAGATTGTTTATTTTTCACTTTCTGACAAAAACCAATAAAATTCTCTACAATTTTTTTTGCTAAAGACCCTGGGAATTCAGGTTTTTTCCCAGCCTTATGGAGAAATGAATAAGTAAAAGTATCCTGAACGCCCTCTGAATGAACGGTAACGTCGGAACCTCGCCGATTCGATTCAAGCTGATCTTGTACGTTTAACTTGTTTGCAATCTTCACCATTAAACGTGCCAATTCACGACTTTTTACAGAACCACTTATCGACGGAATAATTCCCGCAAGCTCACCTTGCGGTGCAAGTTGAGTATTATTATTGTTGTTACTGTTGTTTAAAAGCTGCTCATCTTTTCCTTCTTTTCGTTTTCTAAGTGCTTCTTTGGCAGCCTTTTTTTCAGCTTTCTTATCTGCTTTTTTTTCTTCCCTTCTTTCTTTTTTGGTCGTTTTTTTCGGGCTTTCCTCTTTTTGGGTCACAGTAGCCTGCTCATCTTGGATGGCTTTTTGATAGTTCTGAAGTTGTGCCAAAACGAAGTCGACTTTTTCTTTGGCACTTTTTTGTTCATCCGCAATGACCGCAGGATAATAATCAGGGAAAAATGACTTCACCAAGTCTTTAGCAATTGTGAAGGACGGCGCAGCACCCTGATGCTGGAAAACAGATTGAATCTGCATGGAAATTTCGTTGATAATGGAAATGGCCAAGGGTGCATAATCAGCCGCAGGTAATGCCAGCAGGGTTTTTTCAACTTGTGGAAGGCCTTCTTCAAAAGAGAAAAAGCGAGAAGAGGCCCCTTTTAAAGAATCTTTAACCGCACTATATTCTTCGTCGCCGTGCATAAAACTCTGCATGGGTAAAAGTAAGAAAGGACTTTCCCGATCTTCCAAACCGCTGTAGTAACAAGCACTGAATTCAGCCGAATTAGAACTTTGAACCAGAAATCCATTGTTGGCCAAAATGTCTCCACCATTAAGCAGAAAGGAATAAGGAAGTCTTCTTTCACTCAAATAACGTGGCCCGTAATAAAGTGTTCGAGTTTGTAAAGGAGCCGCATACTGTTTTAACGCTGAGAAGGCCAACACGACACCTTGATCTTTTAAAAAAACGATACTATAGAGAGGTTGTTCTTTTGCGCGTGGAATATAATTCGCAATCGCACAAGGAATGTCATTATTCCAAACCAAAGCTTTTCTTTGTTCAAAAAGATTAGCCATGGTCTTGTTGATTTTATCAATCAAAGGGCTAAACCTTTTAAGTTCTTCGTTTAAGCATATGTCATCACAATACCCAAGAACCTGGCTTTTACTTTCCAACCTTTCATTTTCAAAACATGCTGTTGATTCCTGCAGAAGCGTTACGAAACCACTGTAATAGTTATAAATCTCGCTGACCTCATAAATGCTGAAAAGATTTGATTGGTGCATTAATAAAAAATTAGCTGATTGCTTCATAAGAAGTTCAATATTCTTTTTCAGGTGTTCCGATCTGTGCCTGGGGCTTGTTATTGATATATAGTCAAAAAGGTCTTTATAATCTGGGTTCAACATACCCACTTCCACGGATTTTTTAGAAAAATAAATATTTTCATACCCTTCTAAGGGTATACTTCCCGAGTCCAATGCCTCTGATGCCATCACATGACCAGAAAGTTTTATTAGGTAAAGCGCTGAAATTATAAGACGAAAATTCATTAAAATACTTCTATATATGGTTATATTGCATCTTCATTATAAAAAATTTTTGTTTAAAAAACCAGTTTATTTAAAGAAGACTTTTTCATTCAGATGTCCCCTTGCATCATCCATTCCACCCGTATTATTGTCATTTCACAGATTGGCGACTCTTGAATTTTTAGGAGGCACCTCGCAAAACCTTTATCCCAAAGATATTTACGTTATATAATATGTCAGATCGTCCCTCTTCCACCACATTCTATAAAGTTTACGGTCGCCACCAGGCTCGCCCCTTAAAATCTCATCAACGGAATTTATGGCAAGATTCTCTGCCGACGTTTTTGTTTGACCATAGCCTTTGCCATAACCTTGATTTTTGGCATAAAAAAAAGGTGTGTCTGGAAATAGGTTTCGGCAGTGGCGAACATTTACTTGGACAAGCGCTTAGTCATCCGGACAAGCTGCATATCGGGTGCGAACCTTTCATTAATGGGGTTGCTGCCTTTTTACAGCAGGCCAACGAACATGATATTCAGAATATTCTGATCTTTCCTGCAGATGCCCGTCTGCTATTAAAGGATCTGCCCCCGCAATCCCTGGACGAGGTTGTCTTATTGTTCGCCGACCCTTGGCCCAAAAACCGCCACCATAAACGCCGATTTGTTCAGGCGGATCAAATTAAGCAGATTCACCACCTGCTGAAACCCCACGGTACATGGCGAATCGCGACGGATGATGCGGGTTACCAAAGTTGGATTTTGAATCATTTTTCAATCCCAGAGGTGCAAGCCTTGTTTCATCAAAAGCGCCCCGACATTTGGGAACGGCCTGACTTAACCGATTGGCCGCTGACACGATATGAACAAAAGGCCCTTGAAGCGGGGCGAAAACCTTTGTATTTGGTTTACAAAAAAGTATGAGAAACTAACGATCATGAAATCCATCACTGTTGTTCCCTATAACCCCGACTGGCCTCAACTGTTTGAGCGCGAAGCAAAAGAAATAACCCGTGCGCTTGGTGGTAATTGCTTACAGGTTCACCATGTGGGCTCAACGGCGGTTCCAGGGTTGGCGGCAAAGCCAAAGATCGACATTATTGGGGTTGTCAAAGATCCCGATCAGGCCATTGTGAATTTAGAGGCAGCTGGGTTTGATTACAGGGGAGAGTGGAATATCCCCTTTAAGTTTAACTTTACGAAACGCGGAGAACTTGAGGTTAATCTTCATGTTTTCGAAGCTGACCACCCAGAGATTGAATTGAATCTGCTTTTCAGAGATTATTTGCGGGCTCATCCTTTGGCATTGGCTGAATACGCCGCCTTAAAGGCTGTTCTTTTGAATCAAAAGGAATCATTTGAAAAGAATAATCCTTTATTCACAGGATATACGTTAGGCAAGGATGCCTTTATTCGGCAGGTGTTACAAAAAGCGGGGTTTAATCGGCTGCGGCTTTTGAAATGCACCCATCATCTGGAATGGCAGGCCGCCAAAGAATTTCGCCAAAAGTATTTCTTTGATAAGGTTCCGGTGGACGATCCCTATACGTGGACGTTTAATCACAATGACCATGTTCATTTGGTCCTTTGCCAGGGAACACATGTTGTTGGGTATGCGCATCTTCAATTATGGCCCCATCAAAGGGCGGCGATGCGGATTATCGTCATCGACGAGCCGTTCAGAAATCAGGGGTTTGGTCGGCACTTTTTGACGCTTTGCGAAGAATGGTTAAACCGGCAAGGCTATCAAAGTCTGCACGTTGAATCATCCCCCCTCGCCTATGCTTTTTATAAAAAGCACAATTACCAGACAATGCCGTTCGAAGACCCCGATGGGTATGAAAGCGACCCGCAAGATATTGCTATTGGGAAAATTTTATAAGCTTTCAAAGGCGAGAAAGCCGCGAATAGTCATTCGAGTTAAGGCTTTTGAACCGCCGTTTATGGAAAAGAAAATCAAACAGAAAAACCTGGGAAATGATCTGAATGGGGTATAGAATTTAAGCTAAGAAAACTCTTTGGCGTATCATTTTATGAACGATTTTTTATGGCAGGCCTTTGTTACCTTACTGGTTGTAATTGACCCCTTCGCGGTGGTCCCTGTCTATATTGGGCTTACCCATAAAAAAAGTCCGGACAAGCGACGCCGCATTGCGCAAAAATCTTGCTTTATAGGATTGGTGCTTTTGCTGGCATTCGCCTTTTTGGGTGATCAATTGCTGAATGCGTTGAACATCTCAGAGCCGGCCTTTAGAATCGCCGGGGGGTTCTTGTTGTTATTGGCATCTATTGAAATGGTCATGGGCAAGACCGTTGGATTGCGGGCCTCAACAGGAGATGAGGAGGCCGAAAAGCACGAGGATGTATCTGTCTTTCCCCTAGCCATTCCCTTGCTGGCAGGGCCTGGGGCCTTGACCTCCATTGTGATCTTAATGCGCCAGGCTCAAGCCCGTAGTTTTCTGACCAGCCTTGCCGTTTCATTGCTGGCGGTTCTGGTTTTGGGCATCACTTATATCTCGTTTCGGCTGTCCGATAGAATTATGAAAGTGTTGGGTTTGACCGGTACAAATGTTTTGACCCGCGTGTTTGGCATTATCTTGGCGGCCCTTGCCATTCAAAACATGATCACTGGGGTGATTGCGGTTTTGAGAGCTGTGTAGGGAAAGATCGCAACGAACCGGATTCATTCGAGGACATTGCCAAACAACTGGTTGAAATTTTTTAAAAAATTCGTATGTGATAATTTTCCAATCTATGCTTAATGTAATCAACCTTAATGATTTACGATAATTATTGTATTGTGGGATTTTATCTTGGGTATATTCATTGTTTAAACGATAAGGCAAATTCCTAAAGGTAAAATCTTAAAAAGCTCCTAGCCACATTTAAATTTTCCAAATGGGAGGCACTATGGCCATATCGGAAATTCCCAGCAAACTCATCGAAAGAACAGAAAGCTTGGTAGAAACAAAATTGCAAGTAGCCGCCGAGCTTACTAAAATTGTCTATACAAATGATAAGGATCCTATGACCGACGAAAAGGTTTTAAAAAGCTATAAAAAATTCTACGATTCTTTAAAAGATCTGGCTCCAACACCCCTAGATAGCCCTAAAAAGACACATATATATTTGTTAATTGGGGCTATTTTTTTAGCTTTTGTATCTTTCTCGTATGTATTTTTTTATCTATGCGGATTAAATTTGCCGACGTTTGGCGGCTCTTAAGGGATGAACGGGTTTATACACAAATGCAGCAATAGATCTCTCGTGATGAAGCTGCCAGTTAAAATTAGATCGCATCAGCAATCTGAACCGTCATCGCCCGAACTGTATTAGATAACAAACACGCAATCGTCATGGGGCCAACTCCACCAGGTACGGGCGTCACATAACCGGCAACTTTTTGCACTGACTCCCGGTCCACATCGCCCACTACGGATGCTTTCTCTTCTGTGGATCCATCTCGGTTAATGCCAACGTCGATGACAATGGCTCCGGGCTTAATGAAGTCGGCCGTGATAAACCGAGGCTGGCCGATAGCCGTCACCAAAATGTCGGCCTGCTGGCAAAGTTGCTTCAGGTTAACTGTGGATGAATGCGCCAGGGTGACCGTGACATCGTTATTTGTCAGCAGCATCGCCATGGGCTTTCCGACCAAAATAGAACGCCCAACGACCAGAGCATGCTTCCCCCGCAGATCTGGGCAAACCGATTGAATCAGCTCCAAACATCCAAGGGGGGTACAGGGCACCATCAAGGGATCCCCTGATATCAATCTGCCCAGGTTATAGGGGTGCAGGCCGTCCACATCCTTGGCGGGATTGATTTCATTTAAAAGCCGTTGCCTGTTAAAAGCATTGGGCAAGGGCAGTTGCAACAAAATGCCATGAACACCGGGATCCTGGTTCAGCCCCTTAATCAGGTCCAAAACTCCATCCTCTACCATATTTTCAGATAACTTATGCACGCAGGAATCGATACCAACCTCGTGGCACGCCGCCTGCTTGTTTTGCACATACAATTGGCTTGCCGGATGATCGCCCACCAAAATCACATGCAGAGATGGCTTTCGACCAAACGCATGAAAAGTCTGACTCACATGTTGTTTAATATTTTGACGCTTGAGGGCGGCAATTAATTTGCCATCAATGAGTACTGCTTGCGTCATCAAAAACCCTTAGGAAGGAAACTTGTATAAAATTTGCGCAATGACCCCTTGAACGAAGTAAATGATGAAAAACAAAATAAGCGGCGAAACATCGATCCCCCCGAAATTCGGAATAAAACGGCGAATAGGGTTTAAAACAGGTTCCACCAACCGAAAAAGAAACGTGTGGATTGTGTAAACAATTTGATTGTAACGATTTACAATATTTAACGTTTCCAGCCAACCTAAAATAATGTAAACCAATACCAAAAATTGATAGAGGCCGATAACTTTCAACAGTACGCTTAACATGGGGACAAAAATAACATCCATTCCGTATCCTTGAAAACAATCACGATTTTCTAATACCTACCCCAGAGCGCTCTAAGTTTCAAGGCCATACCTAAACGCATGAAGGAATTGGCGATTAATTTCGCTCCCATCCCATCAACGCGTTGTAAAATTGGAAGAACCAGAAGTTTTTATGGTTTTTGTCCTCCCCTCCGTGGCAATAAAGCATCACTTGGGCGCTATAGTTTCCAAGGCGTGCGTGTTGTTCCAAATAGGCAAGGCCTGTTTCTTTATTGAATCCATAGTTTCTGTTGATATAAAGCGTAACTGGTCTGTCACCAGATGAGTGAGCATCATAATATCTAAAATAAAAATGGCTATCGGTGCCAAGTTCATAGCAACCGCGTCCATCTGAAAAATGGGCGATACTCGCGCTGTAACAAACAGCTTCCAGAGCATCCTGGTCCCCACCACGGATTCGTTCCTCTAGATACGCGGGCCCTGTCGTTTCGGTGAATCCAAGAGTACCTACAAGAGCGAGGATATTAAGAGCTTGTTGGGCATGAACATCACCCAGTTTTACCTGTTCATCCAGATAGGTTCGTGCAGACGTTTGATCGAATCCTAATTTGCACCACTGGGCTTTGTAGCTGAGTATCTTTTGTGCATCTTGGTCCCCCAGTTTTGCCTGTGATTTCAAATAGTCAAATCCCGATTCTTGCGTAAATCCTAATTTTCCATTATCTGCTGCTTGGTTAAGTATCTTTTGTGCATCTTGGTCCCCAAGTGTTGCCTGTGATTTCAAATAGCCAAGCCCAGATTCCTGATTGAACCCTAATTTTCCACTCTCAGCTGCGTGGTTAACTACCCTTTGCGCATCTTGATCACCCAATTTTATCCGCGCTTCTAGATAGTTGCGCCCTGTTTTGTCATCAAATCCTAACTCACAATTCCCTGCGGCCTGATTAAGTTGAGATTGCGCATCCTGATCACCCAATTTTATTCGCGCTTCTAGATAGTTGCGCCCTGTTTTGTCCTCAGTCCTTGCCCTAAGGTTAAGCTCGCACTGGGCTTCTTTATCGTTGTGTTCTCCTGCCAATTCTTCAAGCTGAGCAAGACTTCTTTGACCAAGTGATATTGGAGCCCAGTACTTAGACCAGTACTTATGGTATTTTATAAAATAATCTATTTGTTTTTGGACTTTAGAAGAGAATATTTGGCCAACTTTTGCAAACATAGGGAACACCTCCTCTTTCTGTTCCTTTCCAGTTATCATCTGGCAATACCCCCGAAGAACATCAGAAAATTGTTCTGTATAAGCTTCCCTGATACGACTCATTAAATCGTTATCATGAATTAGTTTTTCTGGATTTTTAATCCAGTTTGCAAACTGGTCTTGTCCATGGTGAGCAAGTTGGATAGCTGCTTTGAGGCCTTCAAGGTTTTTTTCGCCATATCCCTTTATGTATTGAGTTCTAAGGCCTGGCAAATAGGCTCTTCTAATATCATCCCAACATGAAAAGATATTGGCGTCAGGCAGGGAAGTTGATGCGAACTTGATGGCTTCCTCCAAACTGTCAAGCTTTTTGATGATGACAGCCCTGGGACCTGGACCATCAAATATTTGGTGAAGTGATGGCCTTGATATCGAGTCACCCTCTTCTGCAGTTGCAGTTGCAGCAGCAGAAGCCTGAAGTACGCTTGTATGGGTTGTATATAAAAGAAGGGTTAAAAGTGCCTTTTTGAGGGTTGGATTACGCATAAAAACCAAGCAGTATGTTGCTACTATTTTAGTGTAATTTTATTAAACTTTTAGTGTCAAGATCCAACACAAAAACCATTTTCTCAACCCCCATATCTTTGCCTGCTTGTTAAAATCCAACTACGCACTTGTCGGCTTTTAAATGACAAACCCCATAAGGAACAGCCAAAAAAGAAGCCTAAGCCACAGAAAAACAACAGAAAAAGATTGACCCATTAATTGAAAACCGATACCTATAATTTCATGTTGCCTGCTTGGTGGAATTGGTAGACACAACAGACTTAAAATCTGTCGCTCTTTGGGCGTGCCGGTTCGACTCCGGCAGCGGGCACCATCTTTGCTTTTTTATCCCTCCTTATTTTCAGGAGAATACTCTTGGTATCAGACTCATCTGACCATACTTTTAATCCCAAAATCCTAAGGGAATACGACATACGCGGCACCGTTGGCCAGACGTTATCAACCAAAGATGCCTATTTATTAGGGCGGCGCTTTGGCCAAATGATGCGAAAGAACCGCCTTAAAACAGTCAGTGTGGGCCGCGATGGCCGCCTCAGTTCTCCCGATTTAACAGCCGCTTTAATGGACGGCCTTATTGAAACCGGCGCACATATCTACGATGTTGGTATTGGCCCCACCCCCATGTTGTACTTTTCGGTCAAGCACTTAAAAACAGATGCGGGTATTATGGTCACTGGATCACACAACCCGCCTGAAGATAACGGATTTAAGATGACTTTGGGTCATCGTCCGTTTTTTGGGCAAGACATTCAAAATTTGGCCGTTCATGAAGCTGATGAGGCATATACCGGTGGTCGTTGTGAAGCTGTGTCAATCGATACAGCTTACACAGAACGTCTCCTTCAAGATTATAAACCAGGCCGCCGATTAAAGGTGGCGTGGGATCCTGGCAACGGGGCGGCCGGTGAAATTGTTCAGTCCTTGATTGACAGCGGTCAGCTGGCCGTTGACTCGGTGGCGATTAACACAACCATTGATGGGACATTCCCAGCCCACCACCCAGACCCCACTGTGCCTGAAAATCTGGCTCAACTACAAAAAGTCGTCCACGATCACGGGTGTGATTTAGGCATTGCCTTTGATGGTGATGGGGATCGGATTGGGGTTATTGATGGCCAGGGCCGCATTTTGTGGGGCGATCAACTGATGATTTTGTGGTCGCGCGATGTTTTATCACGCCACCCCGGGGCCACCATTATCGCCGATGTCAAAGCCAGCCAGGTTCTGTTCGATGATATTCAACAGCATAAAGGCCGGGCCATTATGGCCCGCACAGGCCATTCGCTTATTAAAACAAAGATTGCGGAAACCAAGGCCCTGCTGGCCGGAGAGATGAGCGGGCATATCTTTTTCAACGACGACTACTATGGCTATGACGATGCCATATACGCCGCGATCAGGCTTTTGAACATCTTGCACCACAGTGATAAAAAATTAACCCAGCTGTTTGATGAGTTGCCCAAATGCATTAATACGCCTGAAATTCGCATTGATTGTCCAGATGACAAAAAGTTCCACGTTGTGGCCTCTATTCAAGTGCAACTACACCACGATGGTGTTTCGTTTGATGATGTGGATGGAGTTCGGGTGCAAACGAAAGAGGGATGGTGGCTTTTGCGAGCCTCTAATACTCAGGCTATTTTGGTGGCACGGGCTGAGTCGAAAACCCAAGAAGGACTAGAAACTTTGTTGGAACAGTTACAAAGTTATATGGAACCTTTTGGGTTAAAGTTGCCTTAAAAATAACAAAAAGCACATCAACCATTATTTTCTGCTCTGCGGCATTCACTGATGGACTTTCCGGTTCTCATCATCAAATCCGAAAGCATAGCGCTATAGGGTCTGATAATACTGGCGTACTCGTTTGTGGTCATGATCCAATAAAGCTTGTTATCCACACACTGTGAGGGGTTTCTTAAAACAAGAGTTTGGTCGCTTTCGACTTTTTGACCATCCTTGGGCAAATAAAGAAGAAGCCACCCTATTTTTTAATGATTTCCTTATCAGTAATACCAGTCAGTAAACTTTTTAAAAAATTCCGTGTTGCATCTAGGGCGTGTCATCAATTAAGCCAAATAGCCGCAGCAACCAAATGTATGGCTCCCAGGAAGTTTCGAGCTGTTTTATCATATCGAGTGGCTATGGCTCTGTATTGTTTAAGTTTGTCGAAGAAGTTTTCGATGAGGTGCCGGGCCTTGTAGAGGTCTTTATCATACGAACAAGGGTTGATCCTATTCTTTTTTGGGGGAATGACCGCCTCACATCCTTTCTCTTCAAGTTTTTTTCTCATACGTTCGTCTGCGTCATAAGCCTTGTCAGCTAAGACGGCACCAGCTTGCGTAAGGTTATCTATTAAGGCATCGGCACCTTCTAAATCGTGATCTTGTCCGGCTGTTAAATAAAACCCTGTTGGATTTCCCAACGCATCACAGGTGGCATGAATTTTGGTGCTTAATCCTCCTTTGCTTCGTCCAATCGCTTGGTCAGCTGAGAATTCTTTTTTTTAGCACCAGCACTGTGCTGATGAGCACGCACTATACTTGAATCAATCATAGCGTATTCATTGTCAGCATCTTGGCTTAATAGCTCAAAAATTTTCTTCCACACACCTGATTGGCTCCACCTCGAATGGCGTAGATGAATAACTCTAAAATCCCCAAAACGTTCCGGTAAATCACGCCACGGAATTCCAGCTCGATATCGATATAGAACGGCTTCTATAAATAGGCGATTGTCTTTTGCTGTTGCACCAACATATCCTTCCCTTCCAGGTAGCATACCCTTAATGCGATCCCATTGATCATCCCGTAATGCGTAGCGTCTCACCGAAAAAAACCTCGTAAAATTTTTCTCAATTAAAACAGAAATCTATGACTTATTCAATTGATGACACGCCCTAAGGAACCATTAATAAAACACTTCATCATTGTCTGTTGATCAGCATCAAGATTACTGATAACTATGTTCGTTTCCAAGCTATAATCAGAGCAATTAATCTTGAAAGTTGCATTCCTTAAAATTTCATAAAACCGTGCTTTTTGTTTTGTAGCAAGATCCTGCGTACATACAGCTGTATATTTAAGCTTTTGTTTAATGCTCTCACTGGCTATTACCGAATTAAAACCTAACAGGTAAATTGCAAAGGAAATAAGGGCAATTGCTCTCTTTTTATATCTTATAAAATAACGCATTTTTTAATCTCTACAAAAATTTTTATTGTCCAAAGAAGCACAGAAAAACGGCTCTAATATTAAAAAATATTATTTCCCAGTCAAAACCATTATAGAAAAATATAAATTAACAAAATGTTAAAAATTCTCAATTATTCACTATCGCGAAAGAAGTTCCGAAAAGAATTTTGCATTCACGTCCGTTGATTGGTTCTTTCTTCACAAGGGTCTAAAAATGAAAACTCTAATCTTCCTAAAAAACCTTCCGTTAAGAATTTTTTAATGATTTAATAATTAAGTTATCTTAAATTTTAAATTAGCTTTATAAAAAAAGGACTCCGGAATGAAAAGAATGAAGCGTCTTATTTTAATGGCCCTTATGTCAACCACTTTGTGTTCACCTATTTCTTATGCCTCTAGTTCCGGCTCTGAGGACTTGGCGTCGCCAGCATCCTCCTCCTCCGGCCACTCCTTTAACCCCAAAATTTTAAGGGAATACGACATAAGGGGAACCATGGGCCAAACATTATCAATCAAAGACGCCCTTTTATTGGGACAGCGATTTGGTCAAATGATGCAAAAAAATGGCCTTAAAACTCTCAGCCTTGGATTTGATGGACGTTTAAGTTCACCCGAATTAACAGCGGCCTTGATAGACGGCCTGACCCAAACTGGCATCCAGGTTTATAATATTGGCCTTGGACCAACGCCTATGTTGTATTTCGCGATCAAACATTTGGAAACTAATGCAGGGATCATGGTCAATGGGTCACACAACCCTGCCTTGGATAACGGGTTCAAAATGGCTTTAAAGAATCGTCCATTCTTTGCCAAAGATATTCAACTGTTAGCTAATGGTCCAAGTGAATCCAAGACATATGGCGTTGGAATTTCTCAGGAAGTTTCAGTCAGCAAAATCTATATGGATCGTTTGTTGAAGGACTACAAACCAACGTCTCGTCGTTTAAAAGTGGCATGGGATCCAGGAAACGGGTCTGCGGGAGAAATTATTCAATCGTTGATTGATGGTAAAAAGCTAAACGTCGAATCCTTCCCAATTAACACCAAGATTGACGGCAATTTTCCAAATCATCACCCAGACCCAACCGTGGCAGAAAATTTAAAACAACTGCAAGAAACCGTCCTTCAAAATAAATGTGATTTAGGTATCGTATTTGACGGCGATGGAGACCGCATTGGTGTGGTCGATGGTCAGGGCCGTATTTTGTGGGGGGATCAACTGATGATTTTGTGGTCCCGCGACATTTTATCGCGAAACCCTGGAGCCACCATCGTTGCTGATGTCAAAGCCAGCCAAGTTCTATTCGACGATATTGAAAAAAACAAAGGCAAACCCGTTATGGCACGGACAGGCCATTCGTACATTAAAACAGAAATTGCAAAAACAGGGGCATTGCTAGCTGGGGAGATGAGCGGGCATATCTTTTTCAACGATATTTATTATGGCTATGACGATGCCATTTATGCTGCCCTTCGTCTTTTAAACATTCTGCACCAAAGTGATAAAACGTTAAGTGAGATATTTGATGCACTTCCCAAGAGTATCAATACACCAGAAATGCGTATTGATTGTCCTGATGACAGAAAGTTTAATATCGTTGCCGCCATCAAAAAGGCGCTTAAGGAAGCTGAAGTCGCCTTTAATGACATCGACGGAGTTCGTGTTCAAACAAAAGATGGATGGTGGTTATTAAGAGCGTCCAACACCCAGGCTTTATTGGGTGTGCGGGCTGAGTCACAAACCGAAGAAGGATTAAAAACTCTTTTGGGACAGCTGCAAAGTTATATGGAACCTTTTGGTTTAAAGTTGCCTTAAAAGAAGACTGAGGTTAAGGGCCTTATTAAATACAAGCCCTTAACCTTTCCAAGGCTTCCGGCATATTTTTTCGTCCAAAACCGACATGAGAATGATTGGTTTGGTGGTCGTAAAGCGATGCGGGCATCAAAAGAACCCCGCTTTGTTTAACCAAACGATCGCAAAAATCGGCGACAACCTAAGTGCTTTGATAATTGACGAATCCAACGCATCCGCCCTGAGGTTTTACCCAAGAAAAAAGTTCGCTATATTCAAAAATCTCAACTCCGAACCAGCCTTAAACTCTTTCATTAATATTTTTTCAATGATTCAATGGTAGAATCATATTCATTTTTTATTAATTTTCGAGAGGGTGAAGTGAAAAAAACCAAGAATCTTAGGCTATTGACTATTATCTCAATGACTTTGTTTTTATCCGTTACTTACGCGTCTAGCTCCAGTATGTTCGATGCTATGCCCAAGAGTATCAACACCACCGAAATGCGCATCGTTTGCGCCGACGAAAGAAAATTTAATATTGTCGCTGCCATCCAGCACGAGCTTTATGAGGATGATGTCGAATTTGACGACGTCGATGGGATCCATGTTCAAACAGAGGATGGCTGGTGGCTCTTGCGAGCCTCCAATACCGAGCCTTTATTAAGCGCGCGGGCTGAATCACAAACCGAAGTGGGGTTAAAAATCATTTTGGAACAAATGAAAAGCTATTTGGAACCTTTTGGAATAAAATTACCGTTGTAACATTAAACAGGCACAGATTCATTGACAATACATAGCAAAAAAGCTATATATTGTGCATGCGCTGGAAAATCGTTGTTCATCAAAAAGCTTTAGAAGAAATCGATAACCTACCGGTTGAAATGCGGGCAAAACTAGCACGTCTTCTTGAAATTATTCAAAGTGTGGGTCCTTTGGGTCTTTGCGAGCCATACGCGAAAAGCTTAGGCCAGAAATTATGGGAAATTCGCTTGAGAGGAAAGGATGGCATTGCGCGGGTAATTTATGTGGCTTTGTCTAATCAAACAGTAGGCATTTTGCATGCTTTTATCAAGAAGACCCAGAAGACACCAAAACAGGCCCTTGATTGTGCGAAAAAGAGATTAAAGGAGTTATGACAATGGAAAAATGGCAAGATTTTGACGTCCTTAAAAAAAAATGGTTAGAAGACCAAAATTTCAAAGAAACTTATGATGCGCTGGAGCTTGACTACAAAGTTGTTTTGGAACTTATCAAGGCTCGCTCCAGAGCAGGCTTAACCCAAGAGGCATTAGCTAACAAAATGGGGACAACGCAATCGGTCATTGCGCGATTGGAGTCAGGGAAGACGCTACCCAGCCTTAAAACCCTTCACAAATATGCTGAAGCAACTGGGAGCCATGTTCAAGTTCACATAAGATAAGGATGGTCCTCACCTAAAATCTCTTGGCCCTGCTGGGCAATTCAGGCCTGGCAGCAGCTTTTGGCCAAGGTGCGAACTTTGGCAATGTATCCTGCGCGCTCTTCATACCGGTGTGTTCTTGAATCTTAAAAGTTGTAACCCAACCAAGGGCACAAAAAAACATAAAGCAAACACAAATTCGCCCATCAAAATCATATGAACGATAATGACACCTTCTGCTAAATAAACTGTTCTATGTAATTGTTTCCATTTAGGAAAGGTCAATTTTTTTACGGAACGATTATTACTGCTGATTGCCAACACAAGAAGTATTGGAAAAGCAACCCAGACACCAGGAATAATTGCTGGGTGGAAAAAATACGGAACGGCCTTATAAAAAGAGCCACGCATAATCAGAAAACACACAAAGTGTATCAATGCACAAGAAAAGCTGGCGACTCCTAACTGCCGACGATGGCGATTTAATTTCAGAACCCACACCCATTGAGGTTTCAGCTTTTTAATAGGATTTAAAGACAAGGTCAAGACAAGGAAAGACACTGCAAAATATGCGGAATAGGGCGTAAGCAATTCCCATTGGCTGCCGTTATACGTTAGCATCATCCCCATTACGACTGCCGGCAATTGCGTGAGAATCCATATACGATTTTTAGGGATAAAGTTTCTAACAGCTTCCCTCATTTTAAATTCCTCTTCTATATCAAAGCACAATATCCGCTCGGAATTTTATAAAAATATCTGCATTTAGTGTTCCTGCTGGGTGATCCAGGCTTGACAGCAAGTCTTTGCCAAGGTGCGAACTTTGGCGATGTATCCTGCGCGTTCGGTGACGCTGATCACCCCGCGTGCATCCAGCAGGTTAAATACATGGTTGGCCTTGATGCATTGTTCATAGGCAGGCAGAATCAAATTTTTATCCACCAACGCCTGGCACTCTTGTTCGCAGTCTTGGAAATGGCGCAACAATACATCTGTGTTCGCGACCTCAAAGTTATAGGCTGAAAACTCGCGCTCGGCTTGTAAAAATACATCGCCATAGGTCAGTTTTCCAGGGCCTTCCAGCCCGTTCCAATTAATATCAAAATGATTATCAATCTTTTGAATAAACGTGGCAATTCGCTCCAACCCATAAGTGATTTCCACTGGCACGGGATTACATTCAAACCCGCCCACTTGCTGGAAATACGTAAATTGGGTGATTTCCATACCATCGCACCAAACCTCCCACCCTAAGCCAGCGGCACCAAGTGACGGGTTTTCCCAGTCATCTTCCACAAAACGAATGTCATGGTTGGTTAAGTCAAAACCAATGGCCTTTAAGCTGTTCAGATACAGCTGCTGCGGGTTTTCTGGGCAAGGCTTTAAAATCACCTGGAATTGGTAATAATGTTGGGTCCGGTTCGGATTCTCGCCATAACGTCCATCAGTCGGCCGGCGGCAGGGTTGCACAAAGGCCGCGTTCCAGGTCTTTGGCCCTAAAGCCCTTAGCGTTGTTGCCGGGTGAGTCGTCCCGGCCCCCATTTCACTGTCGTACGGTTGCAAAATAACGCACCCCTGATCAGCCCAATATTTTTGTAAATCGAGAATGATATTTTGAAAAGACTTCACTGATTTTTCGCCCAAAAATTCTTTTATAGCTAAAGGTACAAGATGGATCTTTCAATCGTCAACAAAACTAGATGAAACTGGATGAAAACCGTTCTTACGTACTTTTTGCTTATTCTCACCAACGACTAAATAAGTTTATATACGAACACTCCTCCTTAATCGAAATGGAATTAATTATAATGTCATTAAATCTTTCTTTAATTACCTGCCTGTGGCCGCCTTTGCCTTGGGCACTTACTCCCTCAGCACTGCTTATGCAGTTGATGATGAGGCAGTAAACCTGGAACAAAACAAAGCTTTGGTTCCTTTTAGCTTAGCAGACGCCGAGCGAGAGGTCGAAATCATGAACGCTTGCGATAATTATGATGATCCAAATGAACCTCAAATCACAGAGGAACAACACAAGTACCTAGCGGCACAAATGTGCGAAAGCTATCTGGAAGAGGAAGCTGCCAAAACCCCTGCACAAAGGGCCGAAGAAAAAAAGAAGAAACGAGAATCCGACAGGAAATTTGCAGAAGAGAGGAAGAAGATTGAAGATGGAATTTTAGTAAAGATTAAAGGCTTTCTTGCAAAGCATCCTGCCGATAAAGGAAAAATGGGGCAGATATTCAAAACGAAAGAATTTCAGTACTGGGCAGATTTTTGCGAAAAAGCGGGGGATCATTTATGGAAACAAAAAAGGTATGATGATGCTGATTATTTTTATGACTTATCAGCCTTGGGGCTCAATATTTACACGCAAAATGGCGCGGCCTCTTCTCAGTTTCGGATGCATCTTGAACAGTTAAACCAAGAGATAATTGTCGCCAAACCCAAATGTCCGACACCTTCCATGTTTCACAATATTCAGCAAGCCATTTGGGCAGGTTACGATGCGTCGGGTTGCAACGATGAAGTGGCAGAAAGTGCTTTATTTGGATTAAAACAACACAGGGGTCATATTATCCGCTGGCACCTTTCTCATCAGCATGTCTCACAAAATGTTTATTTACGTGAAATCGCCTATGCCTATGATTTTGTGGACAAAATTTTAAGCCAAGCCAGTTCTTTAAGCCGCTTACGCAATGCAAAACGGTACGATGGGTCACTTGCCAGTGCCGACCTAGCTAAACATTTAATCGACCTGGGTTTTTGGGGAATAAAGCAAGGTCAATATGAACATAACTGGGTCAGGGAAGATAACATAATGATCAGAGTTAAAAGCAAACCAGTCTACGCGAAACCAGGACAATATGCAGCTGAATTTACAATTGGCATTACTGCTGAGAATCCGATTGTTTGGGATGCGAATGGCAGACCAATTTCTTTAGCAACGGGAGCTGATGGATATGCACTCGCTTTTGATGAAAATAACGAGGTTTTCAAATTAGCCTATGACAAAGGTGCTGTTTTCGTTGTCCCTTCAAGAAAATTCGCAGCACGTTGGAACCAGTTTGGCTTTTCTAACGCTATGATGGGTTGCTCACATTTTCCTTTACCGGGTGGTTTTGGTGACGCAAGAAACTATTACAGCACCAAACAAGCAGAGAACCAGCTCTCATTCTAAAAATACTAGGGCGTGTCATCAATTAAGCCAAATAGCCGCAGCAACCAAATGTATGGCTCCCAGGAAGTTTCGAGCTGTTTT